>NZ_CALHVI010000001.1 GCF_938039215.1 uncultured Porphyromonas sp.
CGGTCGACCGACCCACAGTAGGTTTTTTCGGCGACCTACCGTAGGTCCCTTTTTCACCTCCTCCTACAGCTTGCTCGGAAGGGCTGGGTATTCCCCGTTTTTAGGGTAGAGACTCCCTCCTATCGAAGGCCTGAGGGTGGAAGGCATAAGCCCCCGTGATCGACCTCCATTTCTAAGGAGCTCCTTGGGGTCGGGAAGCCGAGACGAAAGAGCCCCACTAATCATCAGCCTCCAGCGGAGATCAGCCTAGCATCCCCTTATCTAATTCTTAGCTATCTTTGCAAGCGCCTAGAGGCTGATCTCGTGGGTACTAAGATACCAGCACGAGACCTTTTAGGCGTTATCTCATAGATGCGTAGACAGACGAAGCATAGCCAAGTAGCAGCCCTAGTAGTGATCACACTCTTGATCCTCGCTGCCTGTGGCACCAAGCATAAGACTCCCTCGCGACAAGTCAAAGCTCCTCAGGGAGCCTTGGCGAAGGACTCTTCGTCCCTGCCTCGTGATACGATGAGCACACTAGCTCAGCTGAGCTCCTTCCTCCCTGATTCCTCTACATTAGATTCAGCTGCCCGTGACTCGATGAAGCGGCGAGAGCTTCGCTTGCTCGATAGCTTGCGAGGGAAGGATAGCCTCTCCCTTCGTCAGGACACGCTCCCCGACAGCCTTCGCACCGATAGCCTCAGTGCCGAAGAGCTTGCACGCCAGGAGCGTCGTCGCCGAGCAGCGGAGGGCTTCGATGATATCATCGCTTATCAAGCGCAGGACTCCCTTGTCCTCATCGGGCAGAGCATGGCCTATCTCTTTGGTCCCAGCAAGGTGGACTACAAGGACAAGGGGCTGGATGCTAACTTCATGCGCCTCAACCTCGACAGCAATCAGGTCTATGCCCATTACATCCTCGATAGCGTGGGCAAGGGGACGGCTTATCCGAAGTTCAGAGACGGAGGCGAGAGCTATGAGTCGAAGAGCTTGAACTATAACTTCAAGACGAGCAAGGGCTTCATCACTGGAGCGGTCACCCAGCAGGGCGAAGGCTATATCACCGCTGAGCGTACCAAGATGGTGAGCAACAATTGCCTCTACATGGAGAATGGGCGCTACAGCACCTGTGACAATCATGATCATCCGCACTTCTACTTCATGCTCACCAAGGGGAAGGCTCGACCTCAGAAGAATGTCGTCGCAGGCCCTTCGTACCTAGTCATAGCGGATGTGCCGATGCCTATTGGTTTGCCCTTCGGCTTCTTCCCCTTCAACAAGAGCTATTCCTCGGGGATCATCATGCCTAAGTATGGGGAAGAGACGCAGCGAGGCTTCTACCTGCGTGAAGGGGGGTATTACTTTGCCTTCAGCGACTATGTAGACCTAGCCGTCACGGGCGACTGGTATAGCCTAGGCTCTTGGGGTGTGAATGCTCGCTCCAACTACAAGAAGCGCTATCGCTATGCAGGTAATATCAACCTTAGCTACCTCTCCACTAAGACGGGGGAGCGAGATATCATAGGCGACTTCTCCGAGAGCCGAGACTTCCGCATCAACTGGTCACACTCGCAGGATAGTAAGGCCAACCCTAATGAGACCTTCTCCGCTAGCGTCAATTTCTCGACCAGCTCCTACAACCACAATTCGCTCTCTACACTTTATAATCCTCGTGTAGCAGCGCAGAATACGAAGAACTCCTCCATTAACTATAGTCGTAGCTTCCCTGGGACACCCTTCCGTATCTCAGCGTCGATTGATGCTACTCAGAGCTCTGCGGACTCGATGGTCACCATGAGCCTGCCGAATGTCTCTATCAGCATGAATCGTCTCTACCCCTTCAAGCGCAAGAAGCGTGTCGGAGCAGAGCGTTGGTATGAGAAGATCAGCATCAGCTACTCGGGGCAGTTCCGCAACAGCATCTCGACGAAAGAGAATCTGCTCTTCCAGTCCAACCTAATTCGTGACTGGCGCAATGGCTTCTCGCACAACATCCCCATCTCGGCCTCATATAAGCTCTTCGGCTATGTGGACCTGACGCTCAGTGCCAACTACAACGAGCGCTGGTACAGCTACAAGACCCGCCGGGAGTACGATGCTACGACCGACCGCACCGAGACCAAGCGGGTCTATGGCTTCAATCGTGTCTACGACTTCTCTACCTCGGCCAACCTCAATACCACGCTCTACGGCTTCTTCAAGCCTTGGAAGATCTTCGGGGACAAGGTGCAGATGATCCGCCACCGCATGACCCCACGTGTCGGGGTGAGCTTCACCCCAGACTTCGGGGCTCCTATGTGGGGCTATTACGATCGCCTTAGCTACGTCGATAAGAATGGGAATCCCCGCAATGAAGAGTATTCCCTCTATGCTGACGGGCACATCTTCGGGGCTCCTGGTCGTGGGAAGTCGGCTTCGATCAACTTCGGTATCGACAACAACCTCGAGATGAAGGTGCGCACGAAGACCGATAGCACGGATACGTACAAGAAGATCAGCCTCATCGACAACTTCTCCCTCAGCTCCAGCTACAATATGGCAGCGGACTCCTTCCAGCTCGCTGATATCAACGCTGGGATCACGCTCCGTCTCTCGCAGTCGCTCCAGCTCTCGCTCAGCGGTTCCTTCGACCCCTATATGTATGGGCATACGACGACGGCTGACGGCCGAGCTGTGGAACATCGAGTGAATAAGCTCCGCATCTTCAACGGCAAGGGGCTCGGTAGCCTTCGTGGGACGGGGACTTCCTTCAGCTACACGCTGAGCAACGAGACCTTCAAGAAGATCCGAGAGTTCTTCGGCGGCAAGAAGAAGGAGAAGAATCCAGACGATAAGCCCGAGAATCCCAACCCCAACGATCCGACCGCTCCGACCGATGGCCGGGATACTTCTCTGGCAGATATGGCGGCCAAGACCCAAGACCCCAAGAAGAGCCTCTTCAATACGGGTGGGGATGATGCCGAGTACGATTCCGATGGCTACCTCAAGGTGAACATCCCTTGGAGCATCTCTCTGAACTATGGGGTGAACCTCCAGCGCACGACCTTCGACCCTCGACGTGATGAGTACAACTACGGGCTCATGCATAGCTTGATGTTCTCTGGAAGCATACAGCCCACCAAGTACTGGTCGCTGAACTTCAATGCCAGCTATGACTTCATCGCCAAGAAAGTGGCGAACATGACCATCGGGATTAGTCGTGATATGCACTGCTGGAGTCTTTCGGCCAATGCGATCCCCTTCGGTCCCTACCGAAGCTATAGCATCACCATCGGAGTGAAGAGCTCGATGCTGCACGATGTCAAGTGGGATAAGCACGGCTACTCCTCGGCTTCTGACTGGTAGTCCACCCTTATATATAGTATAGTTAGGAGGCGCATCCCTCGGGGTGCAGCCTCCTGATGTTTTTGTTCCTAGCCCAAGAGCCTCGGAGAACTATTAGCAGGGGTGCAAACAAAACCTAC
The DNA here is from genome assembly GCF_938039215.1 of uncultured Porphyromonas sp. Lineage (GTDB taxonomy): Bacteria > Bacteroidota > Bacteroidia > Bacteroidales > Porphyromonadaceae > Porphyromonas. Next base: position 3,447 of record NZ_CALHVI010000001.1, read on the forward strand.
TGTGGATCACCTTTAAAACCTACTGTGGGTCGGTCGACCGACCCACAGTAGGTTTTAAAGGT
>NZ_CALHVI010000002.1 GCF_938039215.1 uncultured Porphyromonas sp.
AAAACCTACTGTGGGTCGTCCTTGCGACCTACGGTAGGTCGTCGATGCGACCCACAGTGGGTTTTATTTGCCCTCTTCCCGAGGGTGCTCTCCGACTGCTCCAGACAGTGCCCTTTCTCCTCGTGGATACGGTCCGATTCTTCCTAGCGGGCAAGCCCTTCCTTCTCCAGCTCCTTTTCTAGGTCTCCGATCTGTCCCCATTCGATAGCCTCATTGAGGGGAAGGTGTCGGGGGGACTCTTCTACACTACCTATAAATACTGTACCTTTGCAGGATAAAATCAATATATCACCTAGACAAAAAACAAATGACCTCAAAAGAGATCCGCGAGTCATATAAAGCCTTCTTTAAGAGCAAGGGGCATACGATCGTACCATCGGCTCCGATGGTCATCAAGGGCGACCCTACCCTGATGTTCACCAACGCAGGGATGAACCAGTTCAAGGACATCATCCTCGGCAATGCCGAGATCAAGCACAGCCGTGTGGCGGACTCCCAGAAGTGTCTCCGCGTCAGTGGTAAGCACAACGACCTCGAGGAGGTCGGGCACGATACCTACCACCACACGATGTTTGAGATGCTGGGGAACTGGTCCTTCGGTGACTACTTCAAGCAGGAGGCGATCGACTGGGCGTGGGAATATCTGACCGAGGTCCTGAAGCTTTCGCCCGAGCGTCTCTATGTGACGGTCTTCGAAGGGGCTCCTGCCGAAGGGCTCGAGCGTGATGATGAAGCAGCTGCTATTTGGGAGAAGCATCTACCCAAGGAGCGCATCATCAACGGCAATAAGCATGACAACTTCTGGGAGATGGGAGACCAAGGCCCCTGCGGTCCTTGCTCCGAGATCCATATTGATATTCGCTCCGATGAGGAGCGCAAGGCTGTAGATGGCCTTTCGCTCGTCAATCAGAGCCACCCACAGGTCATCGAGATCTGGAACCTCGTCTTCATGCAGTACAACCGCAAGGCCGATGGTTCACTCGAGCCCCTGCCTAATCGTGTCATCGATACGGGGATGGGCTTCGAGCGTCTCTGCATGGCGATGCAGGGCAAGACTTCGAACTACGATACCGATGTCTTCACGCCCATGATCCAGGCGATCGCTACGCTGACGGGTGTCGAATACGGGGTAGATGCTAAGTCGGATGTCGCTATGCGTGTCATCGCAGACCATATCCGTACCATCGCCTTCGCTATCACCGATGGTCAGCTCCCCTCCAATGCCAAGGCTGGCTATGTGATCCGCCGTATCCTTCGCCGTGCCGTGCGCTATGGCTATACCTTCCTCGGTCGTCGTGAGGCCTTCATGTACAGCCTCCTACCCGTGCTCATTGAGACGATGGGTGATGCTTACCCTGAGCTCGTCGCTGGTCGTGAACTCATCTCTAAGGTGATGCGTGAGGAGGAAGAGAGCTTCCTGCGTACGCTGGAGACGGGTATTCGTCTGCTGGATAAGCAGATCGAAGAGGCTAAGAAGGCGGGTAAGACCGTCCTGGACGGACACGATGCCTTCGTCCTCTATGATACCTATGGCTTCCCCCTTGACCTGACGGCACTGATCCTGACGGAGCAGGGGCTGAGCGTCGATGAAGCGGGCTTCGATAAGGCCATGCAGGAGCAGAAGGAGCGTGCACGCAATGCCGCTGCCATCGATGCTGGTGACTGGCAGGTCGTCAGCGAAGGCTCTGCTGTACGCTTCGTAGGCTACGATGCTCTGGAGTGCACGACCGAGATCCTCCGCTACCGTGAGGTGAAGCAGAAGAATGCTACCTTCTACCAAGTAGTGCTCTCCGAGACTCCCTTCTATGCAGAGATGGGGGGGCAGGTCGGAGATAAGGGCTTCCTCATCGCTCCCGATGGTGCGAAGTATGAGATCTTCGACACGAAGCGTGAGAATAACCTCGCCATCCACCTGATGAAGAAGCTCCCCGCCTCGCTCGAGGGAGAATTCCGTGCTGTGGTCGACGAAGAGCGTCGCCGTCGCATCGAGGCTAATCACTCGGCTACTCACCTACTGCACGAGGCTCTTCGTGAAGTCCTCGGCGCACATGTCGAGCAGAAGGGGTCGTTCGTCTCGGATGAAGTGCTCCGCTTTGACTTCGCTCACTTTGCGAAGGTCGAGCCCGAGCAGCTCCGTGCTGTCGAGCGCATCGTCACGAGCCGTATCCGTGCCTGCATCCCACTGCAGGAATTCCGAGAGGTGCCCATCGACGAAGCTCGTGAGATGGGTGCTATGGCCCTCTTCGGTGAGAAGTACGGGGATCATGTACGTGTCATCCGCTTTGGCTCTTCTACGGAGTTCTGCGGGGGGACGCACGTGGCTTCTACGGGTGTCATCGGTACGCTTCGCATCACTAGTGAGTCTTCTGTCGCCGCTGGGGTACGACGCATCGAGGCGGTGACCGGCGAAGCAGCAGAAAACTACCTCTACGAGCAGGCCGACCTAATTGATAGTATCCGCCAGCTCTTCAACAATAGTCCTCAGCTGATGACGGCTATCCGCAAGACCCTCGAGGAGAATGCAGAGCTCGGTAAGCAGGTCGGAGAATATGTTCGTGAGCAGATCGCCGAGAAGAAGCGTCAGCTCCTAGAGAAGCGTGTCGAGGTGGGTGGTGTACGCCTCTTCCTCGTCGAGAAGGAAGTGCCCGCTGAGGTCGTCAAGGACATCGCCTTCCAGATCGCAGGTGAACTCCAAGAGCCCTTCGTCTTCGTAGCGGCTTGTGTCGATCCTAGCTCTCAGAAGCCTAGCCTTACACTGATGATCAGCAAGGACCTAGTCGAGTCAAGAGGCTGGAATGCCTCTCAGCTCCTTCGCTCCGCTGCTAAGCACATCCAAGGCGGTGGTGGTGGTCAGCCCCACTTCGCTACGGCTGGCGGTAAGAACGTCGATGGGCTTAACGCTGCCGTCGATGAACTTCTCGGAGCCATGGAGCTGAAGGCTTAGTCTACGCCCTGTACGGATGATCATCGGTACACAGATACTCGATCGCAAGCTCCCCTCAGTCGCTGAGGGGCTAGCTTGCGATCGTTTGTTTATCCTCCTTGAGGAGCAGGTGAGTGAGCTTCATCCCGAGCTCATCCCTCAGCTCAGCGCCTCGCTATCTGAGCCGCCTACCACCCTCATCCTCTCAGGAGGAGAGGAGAGTAAGACGACGGAGCGCCTCGGAGCGCTGTGGGCTTGGCTCAGCGAAGGTGGGGCAACTCGTCGTAGCGTCTTGGTCGTCATCGGCGGAGGAGCCTTCCTCGACCTCGGGGGCTTTGCTGCCTCGACCTACATGCGAGGCATTCGCACGGTCTATGTGCCGACGACGCTCCTCTCAATGGTGGATGCTTCGGTAGGAGGGAAGACGGCTATTGACTTCCTCGGCGTGAAGAACCTCATCGGCTCCTTCCATCCAGCAAGCGAAGTCCTTGTAGATATTGATTTCCTCTGCACGCTCCCAGTCGAAGAGCTCCTATCGGGCTATGGTGAGGTGATCAAGCACGCTACCTTGATGGGTGCTGAGGCTTGGCGGGAAGTCCTCCATATAGGTGACCCCATGGGTCTGACGGACGAGGAGTGGCAGGCGCTCATCGAGAAGAGCATCGCCTACAAGACCTCGGTCGTCGAAGCTGACCCCCGTGAGCAAGGTCTTCGCCGCATCCTCAATATCGGCCACACGGTGGGGCATGCGCTGGAGGCTTATTCGCACGCGAATCCTTCCCTTCGCTCCCTACCTCATGGGGAGGCGGTCATCTTCGGTCTGCTCATCGAGAGCTATATCACTTCGCTAGTGAAGGGAGGGGATCGCACCTATATCCGCCAGCTGATGGCTCTGGCTCGGGAGCTATACTCACCCTACTACTATACCTGCAAGGCTTATCCAGAGCTCCTCAGGCTCATGCGTCAGGATAAGAAGAATACAGCGGGGGCGATCACGATCATGGGAGTCATAGCGCCTGGTGAGATCGTACCCATAGAGGTCGAAGATGAAGGGCTAATTCGCGAAGGATTGGACTTTCTTAGGGAGACATTTGGTAATTAACCATCTTCTCCTTACCTTTGCAGCGCAAAAGGGTAATCCTCATAGTAGGATGCCTAGAGCACTCGGGATGTAGCTCAGCCCGGTTAGAGTACTCGTCTGGGGGGCGAGTGGTCGCTGGTTCGAATCCAGTCATCCCGACTGAAGAGCGGGTAGAAGCAAGATACAGCTTCTACCCGCTCTATTTTTATATCTAGAGCCTCCGTGAGGTAGCTCTTCTATCAGATGCAGGGTATCTATCGTAGAAACATGGGGTCTCTATGGTACAAGTCCCCTACAATCTTTGTATTTTTGTGATACAAACATAAATTATCACTCGGCACCTGAGTCTTAGCTTCGGTGTCAGCAAGGCAAAAGAAGAATATGTATCGCACTACTACCTGTGGCGCTCTGCGCCTCAGCAATGTCGGGGAGCAAGTGACGCTCGCTGGCTGGGTTCAGAAGGCTCGCCGTATGGGTGGCATGACCTTCATCGATCTCCGTGATCGCTATGGGATCACACAGCTTGTCTTCAACGAAGCACTCGTCGGAGAGGCTCTTGTGGCCGAGGCAGAGAAGCTCGGACGTGAGTATGTCATCCAGATCACGGGCGAGGTCACTGAGCGAGAGAACAAGAATCCTAAGCTCACCACAGGGGATATCGAGATCGCTGTGTCGACGCTACGCATCCTCAATCCCGCCGAGGTACCACCCTTCACCATCGAAGATGATACCGACGGGGGGGATGATCTTCGCATGAAGTACCGCTATCTGGATCTACGTCGTGGCTGTGTCCGCTCCAATCTCGAGCTCCGTCACCGCTTCGCCCTAGCGGTACGTCGCTATCTGGATGCTGAGGGCTTCCTCGAAGTCGAGACTCCCGTCCTCATCAAGTCTACCCCCGAAGGGGCACGTGACTTCGTCGTCCCCTCACGCATGAACCCCAATCAGTTCTATGCGCTACCTCAGTCTCCTCAGACCTTCAAGCAGCTCTTGATGGTGAGTGGCTTCGATCGTTACTTCCAGATCGTTAAGTGCTTCCGTGACGAAGACCTTCGTGCAGACCGTCAGCCCGAGTTCACACAGATCGACTGCGAGATGAGCTTCGTCGAGCAGGAGGATGTACTAACGATCTTCGAGGGGATGACACGTCACCTCTTCAAGGAGCTCCTTGATCTAGATATTCAGACCCCCTTCCCACGTATGAGCTGGCACGAAGCCATGAAGCGCTACGGATCGGATAAGCCCGATACCCGCTTCGGTATGGAATTCGTGGAGCTGAAGGATGTACTCTCTGGGCATGGCTTCTCTGTCTTCGACGATGCCGCCTATATCGGAGGGATCTGCGCCGAGGGAGCAGCCAGCTATACCCGTAAGCAACTGGATGCACTGACGGACTTCGTCAAGCGTCCTCAGGTCGGTGCTAAGGGCCTCGTCTATGCACGTGTAGAGGCTGATGGCTCGGTCAAGAGTAGTGTGGATAAGTTCTACACTCAGGAGACCCTCCAGCAGCTGGCACAGACGATGCAGGCCAAGCCTGGTGATCTCATCCTCATCCTCTCGGGTGATGATGCGATGAAGGTACGCAAGCAGCTCTGTGAGCTTCGTCTCGAAGTGGGTAGCCAGCTTGGACTGAGAGACAAGAGCAAGTTCTCCTGTCTCTGGGTCGTGGACTTCCCGCTCTTCGAGTGGGACGAAGAGACACAGCGCTTCTACGCTATGCACCATCCCTTCACCTCGCCTAAGCCCGAGGATGTACCCCTGCTGGAGACCGATCCAGGGGCGGTACGAGCCAATGCCTACGATATGGTCATCAACGGCGTAGAGGTCGGAGGCGGATCGATTCGTATCCACGACAGCAAGTTACAGGCACGGATGTTTGACCTCCTAGGCTTCACCCCTGAGCGAGCTCAAGAGCAGTTCGGCTTCCTGATGAATGCCTTCAAGTACGGGGCTCCTCCTCACGGGGGCTTGGCTTATGGTCTTGACCGCTTCGTCTCGCTCTTCGCAGGGCTGGATAGCATCCGAGACTGCATCGCCTTCCCCAAAAATAATGCTGGACGTGACGTGATGATCGACGCTCCTTCGCTGATCGATCAAGAGCAGCTCGATGAGCTCTATCTCAACCTCGTCCCTGCTACTAAGTAAGAATAATCGCACGACTACAGTACGACCTATGGTATACCGCTTATTGATGCTCTCGGATGAGAATGATTTCTTCAAGAGAGAGATACAGATCGACTCGGAGGCTACCTTCCTAGAGCTAAACGATTTCATCCTTGATTCCCTCGGCTACGCTCATGATGAGCTGACCACCTTCCACCTCTGTGACGAGGACTGGCAGAAGGAGCAGGAGGTGACGATGATGGATATGGGCATGAGTTCGGACGAAGACAGCTATCTGATGTCTGAGACCGCTCTGGAGGATCTCCTTGATCAGAAGGGGCAGCATCTCTTCTTCGTCTTCGATATGCTCTCCGAGCGAGGCTTCTTCATCGAGCTGGCAGAGCTCATCCCAGGGAAGAGTCTCGATAAGCCTGTCGTCACCCATGCTGAGGGTAAAGCCCCCAAGCAACTTGCTTCTATCGAAGAGGCTGCCGCTCGAAGTGCTACTCCAGGAGGAGCGGATGCTTGGGACGAAGAGGTCTTCGATGAAGACTCGATCGACGAAGGCGATATTGACCTCGAAGGCTTCGATATAGCGGATGCTGAGAGCCTCTACTAGGTGCATGCCTGAGACGCTCCTTGTACTCGTCGGTCCGACGGGGGTAGGGAAGACGGCTCTGAGCATTCGCCTAGCACAGCGCTTCGGATGTAGCATCCTCTCGGCAGACTCTCGTCAGATCTTCCGTGAGCTACCCATCGGCACAGCTGCCCCCTCCCTAGAGGAGCGGGCGGCTGTGCCTCATTATTTTGTAGGGGAGCGCTCGGTGATGGAGCCTTACAGCGCAGCGATGTTTGAGGCGGAGGCTATGGCACTGCTCTCTCGGCTCTTTGCCGAAGGGGAGCGACCGATCGCTCTGGTGTCGGGTGGCTCGATGATGTATGTCGATGCCCTCTGCCACGGGATCGATGAGATGCCCGACGTGCGTGATGAGGTGCGACAGGCGGTGTGGCGACGCTACGAAGAGGAAGGCCTTGATGGGATCTTGGGCGAACTGAAGATCCTTGATCCCGACTATTACCATTCGGTAGACCCGAAGAACTATAAGCGTGTCCTCCACGGCTACGAGGTCTCGCTCTCTACGAGACGACCCTTCTCCTCCTTCCACTCGGGTCGGAAGAAGGAGCGCCCCTTCCGCATCATCAAGCTGGGGCTTACCCGAGAGCGGGAGGAGCTCTATGAGCGCATCGATCGCCGTGTGCGTATGATGCTGGAGGCGGGGCTCGTAGAAGAGGCTCGTAGGGTCTATCCTCAGCGCCACCTCAATGCGCTGAATACCGTCGGCTACAAGGAACTCTTCGCCCACTTCTCGGGAGAGATAGACCTCGAGGAAGCAGTGCGCCTCATCCAGCGCAATAGCCGACACTATGCCCGCAAGCAACTCTCTTGGTGGCGACGGGACGAGGAGATTCGCTGGTTCGATGCCGAGGACTGGGACGGGATCATCCGCTACCTAGACACAGCGCTGGAGCAGGGAGAGAAGACCCCGCCATCCCTTCGCTAAGGCGCAAGGAAAAAGCACCCCATACATACCACCCCCAAGTGACCCATACATGGGTCACCGAAGGAGCCCATTCATGGGTCGCTCGGGTACCCCATTCATGCCTCTCTCCCGAGGGGCATGAATGGGGTACTTCTTTTCTCTACATCGCTAATGGAAGGGATGAGCCTGAGGAGGAAGGGAGAGTGCATCATCCCCAGAGGTTTAGATCTGGGGCATCACCATGCCCGAGAGTTGATGATCTTCTGCTTGTAAACTATAGACCTTCCTAGCCTCTTCCTGTGTTGCATCCCATGACCAGCCCCTATGGTTTGGCTTATTCGGAAGTAGAGTGAGCGGGGAGTTGACTAGGTTTCACTGTTGGTGTTTTGATTATAAATTGAATGTGTCTACCTTTAGAGCAAAGAGGATAACAAGTGCCCTCAAAAATACCCCTTCAGGAGCTTGGCAATCCCTTTGTAGCAACGCCTCATCATCTACCAAGCGCAGGGTAGGTGTCCCAGATATTCAGCCGTAGGCAAACAGCTGTATGAAGAACCCATCTTGTCATCTACTACATGAGGCGATAGAGGATCCTGCAGACCGCATAGCCTGCTTCTAGAGGAGGGTATCTCCCATCCGCTTACTCTAATAGATACAACGCATTGCCTTCACCCCGATCTAAAAACCCAAACGATATGAAATCACTAGCGACCCTACTTATCACCGTGAGCATGCTACTCTCCAGTTTGGCCCTGCATGCACAGCGATCGACGGAGTTCTTTTACCTCGGCAACGTGTACTGCAAGACGAAGGCCGGAGTCGAGCAACGTTTCCCCTATCTCCCCGTCTACTTATCCCGCCAAGATAAGCCCAATGACATCATCGCCGTCACGATAACGAATGCCAATGGGGAGGCCTCATTCAAGGGTGTTCCTATAGACCCCTACAAGGATCATATCCTCACGGTGCATCTACCGAGTGGTATGTACCGCTTTCTCCGAACCCCTATTGAAAAGAACCCAGGCTTCAGAGGCAATATTAGTACGCATATTCGACTTGATGCTCTAGAGAAGTACCTCACATCATCGACGATCGTCCCGAAGAAGGCAGATGCTGATAAGCTGGCACTTGACCTTGCGACGAGCGCCATTAAGGGCGCTCAGCGGAAGGGTACGACGATCTCCGATGCAGAGGGGCTTAACTACAAGCTCTTCATCTCAGGGCATCTGGTGCAGGACAAGAGGCTTGCGGATGCGCTCCTCCAAGTAAGGGGGAGCGATCTCGACAAGATAGTCATCACGCACCCGCTGCAGGCGAATGACTACTTCGCTGGATCAATCGACTTCTTTGTCCGGGATGTACCCCTACAGAAACTTACCCCCATGACCTTTACCCTAGAGCGTCTATGAATAAGTCCTGCTTGATAGCGCTCCTCCTCATGATCGCCCCCTTGAGTCTCCTCGCTCAGGTCGAGGTGCGGGGACAGGTGGAGGATGCGAAGACTAAGGAGCCGATCACCCTTGCCTCCGTCACCCTCGTGAGTGAGCGGGACTCGACGCTCGTACTCAGAGGGGCTACCGACCTTCAGGGAGGCTACCTCTTCAGTGATGTCAAGGTCGGGCGCTACCTCCTGCGTATCAGTTCTCTCGGCTACAAGCCTCTGGAGCGACGGCTTCGTGTCGTGATGCCCAGCCAAGGGATCTCGATGGAGCTCCTCGATGAGCTACAGCAGGATAGTCAGGTGCTGGATGATGTGGTGGTACAGGCTCAGGCTACGCATCAGCGAGCCGACCGTAGGGTGATCACCTTCGACAGGGAGACTGTCCAGGAGGCACTACATAGCTATGATCTGCTCAAGACCCTTCCCACGGTCAGCTTCGACGTGATGCACGACCGCATCAAGGGAGCTATGGGTGGGGAGGTGCAGCTCCTGATCAATGGGGTACGCTCCACGAAGACGGATGTGCTCATGCTCCCTAAAGAGAAGATCAAGCGGGTAGAGGTATATGATATCCCTCCTGCTCGATACCGATCTGTGGAGTGTGTGATCAATATCATCGTCTCCGGGCTAGATGATGGCTACATCGTAGGAGGCTCCCTCAGGCACGCCTTCACGACAGGCTTCGCTAATGATGAGGCCTATGCCTCTCTGATCCGTGGCCGGCACAAGCTGAGCCTGGAGTACACACTGAACTATCGGGACTATCGAGATCGTGAGTCGCTCGCCGAGTATCGCTACAGCCTAGATCATCGGGCGTTACAGCTCACCTACTCGGATCATGATGCCTTCGGGTATACGACGCACAGCCCCGCCCTCAAGTACGCCTACGTAGTGGATGACCGCTACCTATGGGAGGCTCGCCTACAGCCGAGAGCTGAGCGACGCTTCTCCGACAATATCGGCTCGGGTCTCTACACTGTAGACGGAGTAGCTGGGGAGAAGCTGACCACCACGGGTAGGGATAGGACCCAGCAGTTCAATCCTTCGCTTGACCTCTACCATTGGCGTAAGCTCGGGGAGAAGGACGAACTAAGCTTCAACCTCGTGGGGACGCTCTTCTCCACCAAGCGAGAGACGAAGACCCGAGAGCAGGGCGTCACTACAGGGCTCACTAGCTACGAGGACTTCATGAAGCTGGACAATAGTAAGCGTTCGCTCATCCTCGAGCTAGCACACACCCGAGAGACGGGACTTTTACGGATCAGTTCGGGCTACAGGGGAGAGGTCTCCTTCCTACATTCGCAGGTAGACAATCACTTCGGCCTCCTCGACTATACCAGCCGTACATGGCAGAACTACGGCTACAGTGAGATCTCGGGGCGTCAGGGGAGACTGCTGTATCGTGTGAGCCTAGGCTTGACCCACACGCTCAATCATTCGAGCTACCGCTCCTACAGTACCCTCGCCTTCACCCCGAAGGTCGTACTCGGCTATAGCCTAGGTGGAGGCAGTGACCTGCGCTTGATGTACGATGACGAGCCCATCCTGCCTAGTCTGGAGCAACTCAGTAGCAATCGCAGACGAGCTACCCGTGATATCACTACCGTAGGTAATCCCCAGCTGGAGAATGCGCATATGCGTAAGCTGACCGCTATGTATACGTATATCAAGGGGATCTTTGACATCAAGCTGGTAGGTCTCTATAGCCACACACATCGCCCGCATATCCAGGCTATGAAGCGTGAGGGGGTAGGGATCACGTTCGCTCCGATCAATGGAGCATGGAGTGACGAACTTGCTGCGGGGGCTAGGGTGGTCGTCAAGCCCTTTGGTGACAACACCCTGCTTCTAGATACGTACCTCATACCTACGTATAGTAGACTTCGCTCATCGGAGATTAGTTATGATCGTGGCTCGCTCTATGGTATGTTTTCGCTGACGGCCCAGCATAAGGGGCTACAGCTCTATTATAAGTACGCCCTCCCGACTTATACCTATGATTCGGGCTACGCCTCTCGTATGGAGCCAGAGCATACTGCCTCGATCTCCTACCGCTTGGGGAATTGGAAGTTCTCTGCCTCGATGCTATTCATCGGGACTCCGGCCTACTATCATGAGTATACGCTCGGTGAGCGTCTCGTCCAGTGGGGTACTAAGACGTGGATCCATGACAATAAGAATATGATCCTCCTTGGGGTGTCCTATCACCTCTCACGAGGCAAGGATAAGACCTACTCGAAGAACCTTCAGAACGAGGATGCCTCTTCCCCTACCTTATAGCTCTCCCTCACTACCCCCCGCCCGAGAGGCCCAGCTACGATAGGGGAGAAGAGCTCCCATGCATACTCCACTAAACTGACCCATGCATGGGTCACCGAAGGATCCCATTCATGGGTCGCTCGGGTACCCCATTCATGCCTCTCTCCCGAGGGTCATGAATGGGGTACTTCTTTTCTGTAGCCTGCTACGGGATGGAGTGTCGCCTAAGGAGGGTAGGAAAGCAGCCCATCCCACTAGGATAGAGCCAACTGATGAATCCCTATATAATTCGTATCTTTGCCCCTACTTGTAGCTATATGCTACAGACAAATGACTTCGATACAACTAATGATGAGAATCAGCCATTCCATACGTCGCTCTTGTATCGGTATCTTCGCACTGCTCCTGCTCTGTGTGGTGGGTGCCTCTGCGCAGGTGCTGCGCAAGCCCACCTTCATCGACTATATCCGCACCTATCAGGCCGAGGCTAGACGACAGATGGATCGTCACGCTATCCCAGCAAGTATCACGCTGGCGCAAGGCTTGATCGAGACGGGGGCAGGTACAAGTACCTTGGCCCGAGAGCACAACAATCACTTCGGGATCAAGTGTCACTCGACCTGGTCAGGCCGACGCACCTACCGCCGAGATGATAACCCCAATGACTGCTTCCGTAGCTATCCCTCAGTCAAGGACAGCTACGATGATCACTCCCTCTTCCTCAAGGCTCGACGCTATCAGCGCCTCTTCGCCCTACGCTACGATGACTATCGAGGTTGGGCAAAGGGACTTCAGCTCTGTGGCTATGCCACCAACAAGGGCTATGCTAATATGCTGATCAAGGTCATCGAAGACTATGAGCTCTATACCTTCGACCATGGGGAGTACCCTACGTGGTACTCGGGAGGAGGCTCTGCACCTCGTCGCTCGAAGAGCTCTCGTAGCTCCTATGACGGGCCACAGCGTCCGTCCTACCTCAGCTATGGCCTCTTGTACGTCCTCGCTGACCAGAACGACACCTATGAGCGTATCGCTGCCGATATGGGGATCTCTGCGAAGAAGCTCGCTAAGTACAATGATACCCCCGAGGACTTCCCTCTGAACGAAGGGGATATCGTCTACCTAGAACCTAAGAATAAGGAGGCCTCGCCTCGCTATTCTACCTATACTGTGCGTATCGGAGACTCCATGCATGACATCGCTCAGCGCTATGGTATTCGTCTCGATCGCCTCTACAAACTCAACGACAAGGACGGTGACTATGTCCCCGAAGAAGGCGATATCCTCCGTCTGCGCTAACTACTCACGACTATACTTGATCCGACATTTATGAATGAGCGCTATATGCAGCGTGGTGTCTCGGCCTCGAAGGAGGATGTGCACAACGCCATTCGCAATGTAGACAAGGGGCTTTACCCTAAGGCCTTCTGTAAGATCATCCCTGATATCCTCGGGGGCGATGAAGCTTACTGCAATATCATGCACGCCGATGGTGCGGGCACCAAGTCCTCTCTAGCCTATATCTATTGGAAGGAGACGGGTGACCTCTCCGTCTGGAAGGGCATCGCACAGGATGCGCTGATCATGAACATCGATGACCTGCTCTGTGTGGGTGCTGTCGATGGGATCTTAGTCTCCTCCACGATCGGTCGCAACAAGCACCTCATCCCCGGAGAAGTCATCGCCGCCATCATCAATGGTACAGAGGAGCTCCTAGCAGAGCTTCGTGATCAAGGTATAGGTGTCTATGCTACGGGCGGTGAGACCGCTGATGTGGGCGATCTCGTACGTACCATCATCGTCGATAGCACGGTCACTTGCCGTATGAAGCGCTCGGATGTCATCGACAATGCTCGCATTCAGGCGGGAGATGTCATCGTCGGGCTAGCCTCCTTCGGTCAAGCTACCTATGAGACGAGCTACAACGGCGGTATGGGAAGTAATGGTCTGACCTCTGCCCGCCACGATGTGCTGGAGCATAGCCTAGCTAGCCGCTTCCCCGAGAGCTACGATGCTGCTACACCTGACGACCTCGTCTATAGTGGCTCCAAGGCTCTCACAGAGCCCATCTCTGGTACCCCCCTCGATGCAGGACGACTCATCCTCTCTCCGACACGTACCTATGCCCCGATCATCAAGGCGATCCTCGACGAGCTCCGTCCCGAGATCCACGGTATGGTGCACTGCTCGGGAGGAGCTCAGACTAAGGTGCTTCACTTCGTCGAAGGGAAGCACGTCATCAAGGACAATATGTTCCCCATCCCTCCGCTCTTTGACTTGATCCAGAAGGAGAGCGGTACACCTTGGGCAGAGATGTACAAGGTCTTCAACATGGGCCACCGTATGGAGCTCTATGTCTCCCCCGAGCATGCCGCTCGTATCATCGAGATCTCCGAGCGCTTCGGAGTACCAGCCCAGATCATCGGCCGAGTAGAGTCTGCCGAGAAGAATCACCTCACTATTAACTCTCCCTACGGAGAGCTTCACTACGAATAAAAGCTACCCAATACACCTACATGGCAACGGACAACGACCTGCTTAGTCGTATCGAGAGCTTGGAGATACGTTTCCAAGAGATCACATCACTCATCACAGCCCCCGATATCATCGCTGACCAAAAGCGCTTCATGAAGCTCAGTAAAGAGTACCGAGATCTGGAGCGCATCCTCGACAAGGGGAAGGAGTATCGCAACCTTCTAGGGAATATCCAAGAGGGACGTGAGACCCTAGACTCTGAGTCAGACCCCGAGCTACGTACTATGGCTCGTGAGATGATGCAGGAGGCTGAGGAGCGTATCCCTTCCCTCGAGGAGGAGATCAAGCTCCTTCTGATCCCAGCAGACCCCGAGGATGCTAAGGATGTGGTCATGGAGATCCGTGGCGGTACGGGCGGTGATGAGGCTGCGCTCTTCGCTGGCGACCTCTACCGCATGTACGTACGCTACTGCGAAGGCCGAGGCTGGACTACCGAGGTCACGAGCATGAGCGAAGGTACGGCTGGCGGCTACAAGGAAATCATCTTCACCGTCTCTGGTGACGGGGTCTATGGAGTCCTCAAGTACGAGAGCGGTGTCCACCGTGTCCAGCGTGTCCCCGAGACGGAGACTCAGGGCCGTGTACATACCTCAGCGGCCTCCGTCGCTGTACTCCCCGAAGCAGAGGAGGTCGACGTAGTCCTCAACCCCGCAGATATCGAGATGCAAACCGCTCGCTCTGGTGGTGCTGGGGGACAGAACGTGAATAAGGTCGAGACCAAGGTCCAGCTTACCCACAAGCCTACGGGGATCGTCGTCGTCTGTCAGCAGGCACGTACCCAGCTGGCTAACCGTGAGCTCGCTATGCAGATGCTTCGTACGAAGCTCTACGATATCGAGCTGACGAAGCACAACGAAGAGATCGCTGCTCGACGTAAGACCATGGTATCTACGGGTGACCGCTCGGCCAAGATCCGTACCTACAACTATCCTCAGGGTCGTGTGACCGACCACCGCATCAACCTGACGCTCTACAACCTCTCTGCGATCATGTCGGGCGATATTCAGCCCATCATCGATGAGCTGATCATCGCTGAGAACATCGAGCGTATGAAGGAAGCAGCCCTTTAGCTTAGAGCCCTCTAATCCTCCACGATAAACCCACTCCAGAGTAGATCAAAGACTATGACAAGAGACGAACTATTTGAGAATATCAAGAGGAAGAAGTCCTTCCTCTGTGTCGGCCTAGATACCGATGTGCGCAAGATCCCCCAGTTCCTGCTGGAGGAGGATGATCCCATCTTCGCCTTCAACAAGAGGATCATCGATGCGACGGCTCATCTGTGCGTGGCCTATAAGCCCAATCTCGCTTTCTATGAGAGTATGGGTTCCTTCGGCCTGCAAGCCTTTGAGAAGACTGTGGAGTACATACAGACGAACTACCCCGATCAGTTCATCATCGCCGATGCCAAGCGTGGTGATATCGGGAATACCAGCGATATGTATGCCCGTAGCTTCTTCGAGCATCTCAAGGTCGATGCCCTCACCGTAGCCCCCTATATGGGGAGTGATAGCGTCCTGCCCTTCTTGAAGTATCCTGGACGCTGGGTGATCCTGCTGGCTCTGACCTCCAACGAAGGAGCCTTCGACTTCCAGCTCTCTCAGGTAGACGGCGAGGAAGCACTCTTCGAGCGTGTCCTACGCAAGAGTAAGGAGTGGGGGAGCAGTGACCAGCTCATGTACGTCGTCGGAGCTACCAAGGCAGACATGCTCGAGCGTGTACGTGCCATCGTCCCCGATGCCTTCCTCCTCGTCCCTGGTGTCGGGTCGCAGAACGGTAGCCTAGAGGATGTAGCACGCTTCGGACTGAATAGCCAGTGTGGGCTCCTCGTCAATGCTTCTCGTAGCATCATCTATGCTGATAGCACGGAGGCCTTCGCCAATGCTGCTGGTGCCGAAGCAGAGAAGCTACGCCGACAGATGGCTGATATACTCATCAAGAATAAGCTGGTCGAAGCCTAAGCGCTCCGGCAGAACTAAGATAAGACCGAACATGCAGTTTAGTGCCGCCCAGATAGCACCACTCATCTCCGGGAAGATAGAGGGCGATAGCTCTGTCCTCGTCTCCAACTTTGGGAAGATCGAGTCAGCTAAGGCTGGTGACCTCGCCTTCTTAGCTAACCCTAAGTACGAGGCATACGCCTATACAACCGAAGCATCCATCCTTCTCGTCGCCGACGACTTCGCTCCGAAGCAACCCATCTCCGCCACCCTCATCCGTGTGGCTGATCCCTACGCTGCACTTGCTCAGTTGATGCAGCTCGTCGAGCAGCAGACAGCCCCTGAGCTCCGAGGTATCTCCCCCGATGCTCGCTGTGCTGATAGCGCAGAGCTTGGCGAAGATCTCTACATCGGAGCCTTTGCTTGCATCGAGGAGGGAGCTAAGATCGGGCGAGGCTGTAAGATCTATCCCTTTGCCTACATCGGTCGAGGGGTTACCCTTGGGGAAGGGACGATCGTCCATCCTCATGCGACACTTTACCACGGAGTGAAGGTCGGCGCTCGCTGTATCATCCACGCTGGGGCAGTCATCGGAGCCGATGGCTTTGGCTTCGCACCCGAGGCGGATGGCTACCATAAGATCCCTCAGCTGGGGAGCGTCTTAATAGAGGATGATGTCGAGATCGGGGCGAATACTTGTATCGACCGAGCTGTCATGGACAATACGGTCATCCGCCGAGGTGTCAAGCTCGATAACCTCGTGCAGATCGCACATAACTGCCTCGTCGGCGAACATACCGTCATGGCTGCCCAAGTAGGCCTCGCAGGCTCCTCTGCTATCGGCTCATGGTGCCGCTTCGGTGGGCAGGTCGGTGTCGGTGGCCATATCTCCATCGGCGATCGTGTCGAGATGGGAGGCCAGACGGGGGTCATCAGCAATGTTGCCTCGGGTAGTGTCCTGATGGGATCACCAGGGATACCCCTGCGGGAGGCACTGAAGAGCTTCGTCCTTCAGCCTAAGCTCCCCGATATGTACCGTCGCCTACAAGCACTGGAAAAGGAACTAGCAGAACTGAAACAACAAGCAACACAAGAGCATTAGATAATGAATATGCAGAAGACACTTAAGGCTCCCTTCTCCCTCTCGGGCAAGGGGCTACATACGGGCCTAGATATCGAGATCACCTTCCTGCCAGCACCTGCTGGTACGGGACGTGTCATCCGTCGAGTAGACCTCGAGGGTGCCCCAGAGATCCCCGCCCTATCAGAGTTCGTCAAGGGTACGGAGCGAGGTACTGTCCTCGTCAAGGGAGAAGCCTCCGTCAGCACGGTAGAGCACGCTATGGCTGCTCTCTATGCTAAGGGAGTAGACAACTGTATCATTGAGGTCAATGCTCCCGAGTTCCCCATCCTTGATGGGAGCTCACGTCTCTATGTAGAGGCGATCAATGAGATTGGTCTCGAGGAGCAGGAGCTTCCCGTCGAGTACTACATCGTCAAGCGTCGTCAGGAAGTCGTCTCGGCTGATGGTCGCTCACGCATCGTCCTCCTACCAGACAATAAGTTCGGTATCGATGTGCACATCTCCTTCGACTCTCCCGTACTGAACAACCAGTTCGCATCACTCGAGGACTTCAAGGACTTCGATACGGAGATCGCTTCGTGCCGTACCTTCGTCTTCGTTCGTGAGGTAGAGGCGCTTCTTGCTAACAATCTGATCAAGGGAGGTGACCTCGACAATGCCCTCGTCATCTATGATGAGCCTATGAGTTCGGAGCAGCTCAATAAGATCTGTGATCTGATGCACGTCGAGCACAAGTCCGACCTATCGCTGGGCTATATCAACAATGCACCGATCATCTTCCCCAATGAGCCTGCACGCCACAAGCTCCTCGATGTGCTCGGTGACTTGGCGCTCATCGGTCGTCCTATCCGTGGTCGCATCCTAGCTTACTGCCCAGGGCACAAGATCAACAATGAGATGGGCTCTAAGATCCGTAAGGATATCAAGCTCAATGAAGCTCAGGCTCCTCTCTATGATCCCAATGCAGAGCCTATCCTCGATGTCAATCGTATCCGCGAACTCCTGCCTCACCGCTATCCCTTCTTGATGGTGGACAAGATCATCGAGATCGGACCAGACTACATCGTTGGGGTCAAGAGCGTCTCGGGCAATGAACCCTTCTTCCAGGGGCACTTCCCTACGGAGCCCGTCATGCCAGGGGTACTTCAGGTAGAAGCGATGGCTCAGGTCGGAGGTCTGCTCGTGCTCCATACTATCGACGATCCAGAGAAGTATTCGACTTACTTCATGAAGATCGACAACGTGAAGTTCCGTCAGAAGGTCGTCCCCGGTGATACGCTTGTCTTCAAGCTCCGCCTGCTCTCTGAGATCCGCCGAGGAGTGGCTAACATGCGTGGTCTAGCCTTCGTCGGAGAGAAGCTCGTCTGTGAAGCTGAGTTCATGGCTCAGGTAGCAAAGAATAAGTAACCAATACAAACAAGGTGCCCTACCTCCTCTCCAGAGAGGAAGCTGGGCCCCTTGTCTATATGAATATATCCTATATGTCCCAACCCAATATTAGTCCCCTTGCAAGCGTCCATCCTGAGGCTAAGCTAGGAGCAGATGTCATCGTCCATCCCTTTGCCGTCATCGAGGAGAATACCGAGCTCGGAGAGGGGTGCATCATCGAGAGCCATGCCGTCATCAAGAGTGGTGCTCGTCTAGGTAAGCACTGCCACATCCATTCGGGTGCTGTCATCGCAGGTATTCCTCAAGACCTGAAGTTCGTCGGCGAAGAGAGTGTCGCCATCATCGGTGATCATACGATGGTGCGTGAGTGCGTCACGGTGAACCGTGGTACGGCTTCCCGTGGGAAGACCGTCGTCGGTAGCTACTGCTTGCTGATGGCCTATTCGCATGTCGCTCATGACTGCGTCCTCGGTGATCATGTGATCCTCGGGAATGCCACCCAGCTGGCTGGCGAAGTAGAGGTCGATGACTATGCGATCCTCAGCGGTGGCTCACTGGTCCACCAGTTCGTCCGTATCTCCAAGCATGTCATGCTGCAGGGCGGCTCTCGTGTGAACAAGGATATCCCTCCCTACACGCTCATCGGTCGTGACCCTATCGTCTACTGCGGGATCAATATCGTCGGGCTACGTCGTCGTGGCTTCACCAACGAGCAGATCTTCCGTATCAACGATATCTATCGTACCCTCTACCAGCGTGGGCTCAACAATACTGAGGCCTTCCGTGTGATCGAGGAGGAGATCCCCGAGAGCTACGAGCGTACGCTCATCCTTGACTTCATCCGCTCCTCCGAGCGAGGTATCGTGCGTGGCACGATGGACTAAGTCTCGACGTACACTCGGATCATACACACTTCTCTATGCAGAAGATTTATGCGGGCAAGCAGCTTGAGATCCTCTATGCTCAGGCAGCACAGGTAGACAAGCTCTCAGCCATTGATCATATCGATCGGGCAGCCTCGGCTTTCGAGCGGGAGCTACTGCGGCACTACACCCTCGGGGGGCGTAAGATCTACGTCTTCGCTGGGGCGGGTCGCTGTGGTGCCTATGCGCTTGCCGTCGCTCAGCTCTTGGCACGTAGAGGTCACTCGGTCTTGACCTACCTCTTCTATCGGAATGGTCAGCTCTCCGAGGCTTGTGAGGAGGTGAGGAATCAGCTCCCACAAGATGGCTTCCGTCTGGAGGAGATCTATACAGAGTTCACTCCGCCACGTATCGCCTCACGTGACCTTATTGTTGATGGGCTCTTTGGTGCAGAGCTACAGACCCCGCTTGCGGATGGCTATGTAGCACTCTCGGGTTTCCTCAATGCTTCTAAGGCTCCGATCGTCAGTATCGAGCTCCCCTCGGGGCTCTTTGCAGAAGACAATTCGGGTAATAGCCTAGAACATGTCATCCGTGCCGAGCGTACGATCGCCTTCGATAGTCCTAAGCTTGCGTTCTTCTTCCGAGAGAATGATCCCTATGTGGGTGCTTGGTCTTGCCTTTCCCTTGGGATCAGTCCACAGGCACAGAAGGATCTAGAGACTCCCTACTATCATATCCAAGATGAGGCGCTTATCCGAGCGCTTGATGAGCGACCACGCTTCAGTGTCGAGCTCCCTCGAGGGAAGGTCCTCTTCCTAGTAAATGATACGGGGCATGCTGGGCGTACGCTCCTTAGCTCACGGGCAGCCTCACGGGCGGGATGCGCGGAGGTCCATGCTTCGGTGCCTGCGGAGGAAGTCCTTCCTCTGGAGCTTGCTCATCCCGAACTAACGGTCTACCCTCTAGAGCAGGGGCAATCTCTCTTCTTGGGCAACCTCAATGCCTACCGCACGGTGGTCGTAGGTGAAGGCTTCGGTCGAAGCCTCAGATCACTAGAGATCTTCGTATCACTGCTGACATCTAATCCTCGTCCGCTGGTGATCGATAGCGATGGTATTGCGCTGCTGTCCATCGATCGGAAGCTCATGGAGAGCCTTCCCTCGAAGAGTGTCCTCATCGCTACACATGAAGAGCTGGATGAGATGATGGGCTATCTTGGCTCAGATCGGGAGCGTCTGGAGCAAGCTCTGGAGCTGGCACGACGATATGATATCTGCTTCATCCTTCGTGGCACCTATTCAGCGGTATGTACACCACAGGGGACGGTCTTCTTCGACACGACGGGCAATACGGGTATGCAGACCCGAGGTACGTCTAATGTCCTCTCTGGGGTCATCGCAGGGCTCCTAGGACAAGGCTATCAGTCCATCACGGCTTCCGTCTTGGGGCTTCACCTTGTAGGGCTCTCGGCAGAACTCTATGCAGGGCGCTATTCGGAGCGAAGCCTTACTGCTTCGAGCTTGATCGATCTTCTAGGCGAAGCTTACCATCAGCTCGAGGCTGAGTAAGAAGGCTTCCTGTTAAGCAAAAGAAATAGGGGCTGTACCACCAATCGGGTGGTACAGCCCCTATTCTTTGTTGGGTTCCTACGAGCGAATTAGTCCAGCGGATGAACCATATCCTCTGGGCGTACCCACTTGTCGAACTCTTCTTCGGTCACGTAGCCGAGGCGAAGGGCTTCTTCCTTGAGCGTCGTGCCGTTGCGGTGTGCAGCGTTAGCGATCTCAGCAGCCTTGTAGTAGCCGATGTGCGTATTGAGAGCGGTGACGAGCATCAGGGAGTTGTTGAGCAGCTCCTTGATGCGTGGGTGGTTAGGCTCGATACCGGAGACGCAGTGGATATCGAAGGAGACAGCTGCATCGCCTAGGAGCTGAGCGCTCTGGAGGAAGTTAGCAGCCATGACGGGCTTGAAGACGTTCAGCTCGAAGTGTCCCTGCATACCGCCGACGGTGATCGCTACATCATTGCCTGCTACCTGAGCGCAGACCATGGTGAGAGCCTCGCACTGGGTGGGATTGACCTTACCTGGCATGATGGAAGAGCCTGGTTCGTTGGCGGGGATGATGATCTCACCGATACCGCTGCGAGGACCAGAGGCAAGGAGGCGAATGTCGTTAGCGATCTTGTTGAGGGAGACAGCTACCTGCTTGAGAGCTCCGTGGGTCTCTACGATCGCATCGTGAGCAGCAAGCGCTTCGAACTTATTCTGAGCCGTGACGAAGGGTAGCCCTGTGAATTCTGCGATATGACGAGCTACGACGACATCATAGCCCTTAGGCGTATTGAGCCCCGTACCGACGGCCGTGCCACCGAGAGCTAGTTCAGCCAGATGGGGAAGGGTGTGCTCGATGGCACGGATGCCATGCTCGAGCTGAGCTGCGTAGCCGCTGAATTCCTGTCCGAGGGTCAGAGGAGTAGCGTCCATCAGGTGGGTACGACCGATCTTCACGACATCGGCCATTTCCTTTGCCTTGGCATCAAGAGCCTTGTGGAGCTGGCGAAGGCCAGGCAGAGTCACTTCGACGACCTTCTTGTAGCAAGCGATGTGCATGCCGGTGGGGAAGGTGTCGTTGGAAGACTGGGACTTATTGACATCGTCATTGGGAAGGAGGGTCTTTTCACCTTCGCCGATGACCTTGCCTGCGAGCTGGTGAGCACGGTTAGCGATGACCTCGTTGACGTTCATGTTGCTCTGCGTACCCGAGCCCGTCTGCCAGATGACCAGAGGGAACTGATCGTCGAGCTTCCCTGCGAGGATCTCATCACAGACGGCAGCGATCAGGTCACGCTTCTCTACGGGCAGGACGCCGAGTTCATGGTTGGCATAGGCTGCGCCCTTCTTCAGGTAGGCAAAGCCTCGGATGATGTCCAGAGGCATGGAAGCGGGTTGACCGATCTTGAAGTTGTTGCGAGAGCGCTCGGTCTGAGCACCCCAGAGCTTGTCGGCAGGTACCTTGACTTCGCCAAGGGTGTCCTTTTCGATTCTGTAGTCCATACTTATATGTGTTTATGTCTCAAGTGAGCAGTAGGCTGCTGTGCTAGGCCCGTTGAGTCGCCATAGCCACAGACTAAGGCAAAAATACAAATAGATTTTGGGAATACCTAGGGAGTCTGCTTGGGGAAAAGGGGGGAAGAACCCTGAGGAAGAAGGAGGCTCTAGATAAGCTCCCTTGGCCCGATCTCTAGGGCATTCGGCTCCCCTTGTATGAGGCCGAAGAGAAGGGTGCTCTGTAAGGCCTGCAGAAAACCTACTGTAGGTCGTCGATGCGACCCACGGTAGGTCGGTCGACCGACCCACAGTAGGTTTTTTC
>NZ_CALHVI010000003.1 GCF_938039215.1 uncultured Porphyromonas sp.
GAGACCTACGGTAGGTCGCCGAAAAAACCTACTGTGGGTCGCCTCACCGACCTACGGTAGGTCGGTCGAGCGACCTACCGTAGGTTTCACAGCCCCCCCTCCCTTAGACCTTCTTCTCCCGACCTACCTAATCGTCGAGAGCGAACGAAGACAAAGGGGAAAATACAGAGCGCGCCCCACCACCTAGCACTCTAGGTGATGGGGCGCACTCTATCTCGTTGAGTTCCTCGGATTAGGGCTTAGTCTTCGCCTTCGCTAGACTCTTCGCTCGGCTGGAGTGCAGGCGAAAGGGTCTTCTTCGTCTTCGCCCCAAGGGTCTTCAGCTTATCGAAGCGACCCAAGACATTACCACGTCCATCTCGGAGTTGGCCCTTAGCTTCGGCAAAGGCTGTCTGAGCATCGGCGAGCTTGCCCTCGATCTTGAGGAAGGTCTCGGAGAAGGTGACGAACTTGTCATACAGCTTGCCCGCCTCATCGACGATGTCCATCACGTTACGCTGCTGGCTATCTCGCTGCCACATATCCTGCGCCATGCGAAGAGCGGCGATGAGGTTCGTCCCGTTGATCAGGACGACATTCTTCTGATAGGCTTCTTCCCAGAGTGTGGGCTCCTCGGAGAGAGCTAGCGTGTAGGCCGGCTCGTTGGGGATGAAGAGCATGACGAAGTTCGCTGAGCCGAGCGCATACTCCTCATACTTCTTACCCGAAAGCTCTTGGATGTGCTTACGAAGACTCGTGATGTGCTCCCGAAGGGCGATTGCTCGATCCGCATCAGCCTCTGCTGCGACATAGCGAGCATAGGCCGTGAGGCTGACCTTGCTGTCGATGACTACGGCTCCACGATTGGGGTAGCGTACGATGACATCGGGACGCAAGCCTCCTCTATTCCCCTCAGTAGTGATGACAGAGCCCGCTTCATCTCGAAGTGTCTCCTGCACGAAGTAGTGCTCCCCACGGATGAGGCCACTTTGATCGAGGATGCGCTCTAGGATCAGTTCACCCCAGTCGCCTTGTACCTTGCTATCCCCACGGAGGGCACGGGTGAGGCTCGTCGTCTCGTCGCTGATCTCTTGACTGCGAAGGATGAGCTTCTCGATGGAGTCCTTCAAGCTAAATCGCTCCCGAGACTCATCGGTATAAGCCTTCTCCACCTGCTCTCCGAAGCGCTTCAGATCTTCTCGAAGGGGCGAAAGCGTCTCCTTAGCCCGCTTGTCAAGGTCCTCGGTGCGCTCCCTCATGATGTCATTAGCTACCGAACGGAAGCTATCACGTAGCTCTTCGACGAGGTGCGTCTTCTCCTCACGGAGCTTCTCTAGTTCGGCGAGTAGAGCCTTACGCTCAGTATCGGTGGCAGAGAGGCGAAGGGCGGTATCCGTAGCCGTCTGCTGGAGTTCGGCATAGGAAGAGCGTAGGCGCTGAAGTTCGTCTGTCACCCCCCGAAGCTCCGAACTCATCGAAGCTAGACGGATCGCACGATCCTGCCCTTCCTGCTGAGACTGCTCCAGCTGACTCTTGGATTCCTCTAGCGAGCGTTGCGCTTGAAGGAGGTGCTCCTCAGCTTGCTTCCTCAGCTCTTGATCTTGCATGGCAGAGGAGGCTAGCTCCTTGTGACGCTTCGTCTCAAGTACATAGAGAATGAGAAGGAGGAAGCACAGCCCCCCTAGAACGTAGATCATAGGTCGATAAGTCGCAGATAAATGAATGAATATGCAGAATTTCTTCGGGCAAAAGTAAGGAGAAGCGTACGGACTGCCAAGCTCTTCGCCCCTCAGGGACAACCACAAAGAGGCAGATTGCTTGCTCCTTAGCCTAAGAAGTCACTATCCAAGATCGTCAAGGCCTCACTCCCGAGAGGCTGCGTGTGATCGATCCGGATGAGTCGCTGGTTGCTACTTCCTCGGAAGTAGAGTCGAGGGTCGAAGAGCGCTTGCACGAAAGGACCATCGACGAGGACATCAATGTATTCGAGTGCTGGACGATGCTCCTCGGAGCGCAGAAGGTATTCAATCGTGAAGCCCGTGTAGCACCAGATGTTCTTCCCCGTCTCTACTCGGAGGCGGTGCAGCAGGCTCGCTAGATCCTTGGGATTGTAGAAGGGATCTCCCCCAGAGACAGTGATCCCATCCAGTAGCGGGTTGCTCCGTATCTCTTGGACGATCTCCGAGAGGACTTCCTCCGTGAGCGGGATCCCTCCATCGCCCGACCAGCTCTCTGGATTGTGACAGCCTGGGCAAGCATGACGACAGCCAGCTAGATAGATCGAGTAGCGAAGACCTGGGCCATCACTAATACTCTCCCGATAGACGTTGAGCAGACGCACCGCTTGAAGGTTAGGATAAGGGGTTGATTAGAATAAGGAGGGGGTAATAAAGACCCGAGCTCTAGAGACGGGCTCGTCTCCAGAGCTCGGGATCTTCTCTTGTGTGAAAGAGGTAAGGTAGCTAAGGCTAGTGATGCTTCACTCGGTCACGCTCTTCGGCTTGCTTAGCCGAGTTCCAGCTCTCAAGGCTTCCTGTGAGGTAACCCGTGATACGGCGCAGACGAGCGATGCGGTCACTCTTGCAGACGGGGCACTTATCGTAGATGATCCCTCGGTAGCCACAGCATTGGCAGGTATCGACAGGATGATTGATCGAGCCGTAGCCGATACCCTCATCCTTCATCGTCTTGACAAGCTTGAGGATGACTGAGACATTCTTCTTGGCTTCGCCATCAAGCTCGATATAGCTGATGTGTCCGCCCAAGGTGATCGCATGGAAGGGTGCTTCACGATGGATCTTCTCAAACATCCCGATCTCTTCCTTGACATCGACATGGAAGGAGTTCACGTAGTAGTCTAGCTCATTCACTCCCTTGATGACCCCATAGCGCTTGCGGTCCATACGAGTGAAGCGTCCCGAGAGCCCTTCAGCTGGGGTAGCGAGGACGGAGTAGTTCAGTTTGTACTTATCCTTGTACTCCTTGACGACCTCGTTCATGACTTGGATAGCTTCGTAGAGCGTATCCCAAGCTTCCTGATTACGGCCATGCCCTTCGCCATAGATAGCGACCATGGCATTGTGTCCGCCGAGGAAGCCGATACCGAGCGTACCGCTATTGAAGACATCTCCGACTTCTTCCTGTGGAGAGAGCTTAGCTCCACCCTTCCAGACATCGTTGCCCATCATGAAGGGGAACTGGCGGGCTAGAGCCGAGCGCTGGTAGAGGTAGCGCTCATAGAGCTGCTCTGCGATGAATCGTGCTACCTCACGCACCGAGCTAAGGAAGAGCTCCTTGGATCGCTGACGGCGCTCCTGCTCCGTCCCTTCAGGGAGCTCACGACCAGCCTCGATCGTAGCTTCGATCGCTAGTCGGGGTAGGTTCATCGTCGTGAAGGAGAGGTTACCTCGTCCGACAGAAGTCTTGGGTCCGTTGAGGTTCTCAAAGACGCGCGTGCGACAACCCATGGTAGCGATCTCGTGGAGATAACGCTTAGGATCATCAGCTCGCCAGAGCTCATGCTTATTGAACGGGGTATCGAGGAAGAGGAAGTTAGGGAAGAGGGCATGCGAGGTCGTGCAGCACGCAGCTAAGAGGAGGTCGAAGTTGGGAGCTTCGAAGGCATACTTCCCCTTCAGCGCTCCAGCAAAGTCCGATTGGGCTAGCTCGTAATCCGCCTCGGTGTAGTTCACCCCTTCCTTAACCTTGAAGATCTGGATCGGGAAGATGGGTACCTCACCTTGTCCCAGACCTTCGATCGTAGCGGAGAGAAGTTCACGGATGACCATACGACCTTCCTCAGAGGTATCAGTCCCATAGTTCACAGAACTGAAGACGACCTGATTCCCTCCTCGGGAATGCATCGTATTAAGGTTATGGATGAAGCCCTCCATCGCCTGATGCGTATCTCGCTCCGTCCGACGATAGGCCTCCTCAAGGGCTAGGCGAACGACCCGATCTGGGAGCTCCTTGTGAATGGAGCGTAGCTGATCTGCCAGCGTCTGGATCGCCTCCTCAGAAGCAGAGAGCTTAGGGTTCAATGCTCTTAGATCCTCCGTGAAGGCTTGACGCTGCTGCGTATCGAAGGACTCTTCACGCAAGAGAGCTAGGGCATAGAGCAGACGATCGGAGAGGTGACGAATAAAAGACTTGCGTACCCCAGGAGCCATGAAGAAATCAAAGGCTGGGATCGCTTGCCCCCCATGCTGCTCATTCTGATTCGTCTGGAAGACGATCGTCGCAAGCGTGGCATAGCTCTGGATGCTCTGAGGTGTACGGATGCTACCATTCTTGGTATGGAATCCTCGCTCGAAGAGATCCTCTAGGTCATACTGTACACAGGTAGCCGTCTTCGTAGGATAGTAGTCCAAGTCATGGATGTGGATATCTCCAGCAGCATGGGCACGGGCATACTGAGGAGCTAGGAGATACTTCATCGCATAGTCCTTAGTCACCTCAGAGGCAAAGGTCATCATCTGGCCAGAGGGCGTATAAGCACTCATGTTGGCATTACCCAGATTGATATCGTTCTTCTCGATGGTTACGATGCCGTCCATCGTATGCTTAAGCGTCGTGCGTTTCTCACGCTCCACGGTACGCCACTCACGATAGATGATGTACTTCTTGGCCACCTGTGGATCGAGGATCATCAGCTCTGCCTCTACGAGGTCTTGTATCTCTTCGACAGCCACTTGCCCAGAGCGCTGACCTAGATCGATCTGAATCTTAGCCTCGATCTTCAGCGCATTCTCTTCTTCATCTTGAAGCCCTGCAGCACGGTAAGCCTTGAGGATAGCCCCACGGATCTTCTCTCCGTCGTAGGGCTGCTCGCTCCCATCGCGCTTCAGGATATAAATAAGCTCTTTTCCCATAACTCTTGATGTATGACTTGCGAAGTTAGTTTTGTTTTGGCGCTCCCTTGGTGCCTCCCTATACTTGGGTAGATCGGAGGGGATTACGATAGGGAACTAGGACAAATGTATACCTTTTATCCATAGGGTTACCCACCACACAAAGAAAAAGTTATCCACAAGCCTATGAACCCTTTCGCTATCAGCCTTTGCGCGTTTTTACATTTAGCGTGGCTCTTCGCCAAGGATGAAAGGCGAGGGGTAAAGAGCTCCAAGAGGCATCCCCACGATCAGGTATCTGAGCAGAGAATCAACGGGACGAGGAGAATCAAGGAGCTCTCCTAACAGACTCCTACGCTCGACGATTAAAGAGCGAGACTGCCCTTTCTCTTAAGACTTACCCCTCCTAATACAAAAGGCTGACCTCCCTAGTCGTGGAGGCCAGCCTTTGATTTTGCCAGAATTCACTCGAATGCTTACACCTTAGGAGTCAATACCTACTCTCATTTGAAGTGGAGAGAAGTGGCTCTAGCGTCCCTGATACATTTGCTCGTAGTAGGTCTCGTAGGCTCCAGAGGTGATGTTGTCAAGCCACTCTTGGTTCTCCAGATACCAACGTACCGTCAGCTCTACCCCTTCCTCGAACTGAAGGCTGGGCTTCCAGCCTAGCTCCTTATGTAGCTTGGAGGAGTCGATCGCATAGCGAAGGTCATGCCCTGCTCTGTCGGTCACATAGGTGATCAAGGGGAGAGAGTGTCCTTCAGGATTGCCTAGGAGTCGATCCACCGTAGAGATAAGCACCTTGATCAAGTCGATATTCTTCCACTCATTGAAGCCTCCGATATTGTACGTCTCAGCAGTGCGCCCCTCATGGAAGATCAAGTCGATCGCACGTGCATGGTCGACGACATAGAGCCAGTCACGCACATTCTCACCCTTGCCATAGACAGGCAGAGGCTTACCGTGACGGATATTGTTGATGAAGAGGGGGATCAGCTTCTCAGGGAACTGATAGGGCCCATAGTTATTCGAGCAGTTGGTCACCAGTGTCGGCATCCCATAAGTATCATGGTAAGCACGGACAAAGTGATCGCTGGAAGCCTTGCTTGCAGAGTAAGGGCTATGTGGATCATACTTGCGGTCCTCTGTAAAGAAGGTACCATCGAAAGCCAGCGTCCCATAGACCTCATCAGTAGAGATGTGATAGAAGCGCTTCCCTTCATACTTCTCTGGACGAGCCTCCCAGACTTCACGAGCGGCCTGAAGAAGAGAGAGTGTGCCTAGGACATTGGTCTTAGCGAAGGTGAAAGGATCCCGAATACTGCGGTCCACATGGCTCTCTGCTGCTAGATGGATGATCCCATCTACCTCATGCTCCTTCAGAATCTCTCTGATGCGCTCATAGTCACAAATATCCTCTCGTACGAAGAGGTAATTCGGTGCTTGCTCGATGTCCTTGAGATTAGCCAGATTGCCCGCATAAGTCAGTTTATCCAAGTTGATGATGCGGTAGTCTGGATACTTATTCACCATCAGACGGACGACATGTGAGCCGATAAATCCAGCTCCACCTGTGATCAGTAGGGTGCGCTTGTATTGCATAGCGTGATTGATATTTTTTGATTTCTAGTAAAGCAAGTCATGTATATCGAAGAGACGCTCAGCCTCTTTAAGTCTGGGGTGTCGCTTGTCCTTCTCCGAGAGGTTCACCTGATCGGCTGGTATGCGCCAGTCGATCGCCAGATCGGGATCATCCCAAGCGATCGCACCCTCGCTCTGAGGAGCATAATAGTTGTCACACTTGTACTGGAAGACTACTTCAGGAGAAAGTACACTAAAGCCGTGAGCAAAGCCTCGGGGGATGAAGAGTTGGCGATGATTATCCTCACTCAGCTCCACAGCCACATGCTGTCCGAAGGTCTTTGATCCTCGGCGTATATCTACAGCTACATCGAGGACAGCGCCACGTACGACACGCACGAGCTTGCTCTGAGCATAGGGAGGAAGCTGGAAGTGCAGCCCACGGATCACTCCGTAGCGGGAATAACTTTCATTGTCTTGTACGAAGTCTGTCGCGCAGACGTGCTCTTTGAAGGAGGCTGCACTGAAGGACTCAAAGAAGTAGCCACGATCGTCTCCGAAGACCCGAGGCTCTAGGATCACAACTCCCTCAATTGAGGTAGGCTCTATATTCATTATCTCGCTGTATCTATATGGTGAACATGGTGGACTAGCGCCTATTCTTCAGAAGCGAGAGGAGGTACTGTCCATACTGGTTCTTGCTCAGAGACTCTCCGATCTGCTGGAGCTTCTCCTTGGTGATCCACCCCTGGTGATAGCCGATCTCTTCGAGGCAAGCAATCTTGAGGCCTTGGCGCTTCTCTAGAGTCTCTACAAATGTGGAAGCTTCGGAGAGCGAATCATGGGTACCTGTATCCAGCCAAGCAAAGCCTCGGCCAAGCGTCTGCACCTTCAGAGCACCTTGCTTCAAGAAGGCTTCATTGACTGAAGTGATCTCCAGCTCACCACGGGCTGAGGGCTTAACTTTCTTAGCCACTTGCACCACCTCATTCGGGTAGAAATAGAGACCGACGACAGCGTAGTTGCTCTTCGGGTGCTTGGGCTTCTCCTCGATCGAGAGGCAATTCCCCTCGTCATCGAACTCGGCTACACCATACCGCTCTGGGTCATTGACTCTATAGCCAAAGATGGTAGCCCAGCCTTGCTCTGCGTCTGTCACAGCCTGTGTGAGCATCTGACTGAAGGACATTCCATAGAAGATATTATCCCCTAGTACAAGACAAACGGAGTCGTCCCCGATGAACTCTTCCCCGATGAGAAAGGCTTGCGCCAGCCCGTCGGGCGAAGGTTGCTCGGCATAGCAAAACGAGACTCCATAGTCACTCCCATCACCCAGCAGACGACGGAAACCTGGTAGATCCTGCGGTGTCGAGATAATCAAGATCTCACGTATCCCAGCGAGCATGAGCACCGAAGCTGGATAGTAGATCATTGGCTTGTCATAGATGGGGAGAAGCTGCTTGCTCACCCCTTTAGTGATGGGATAGAGGCGTGTACCAGTACCGCCTGCTAGTATGATTCCTTTCATATTCGCTACTTAATTATCTCTACTTGGAGGTCTACCATTGAGAAGGATCAGCGATAGGGAATCCCCTTCGCTCCTATTCTCCTCTACGAAGATAGGACATTCCGCTTATCGCACCTAGTTAAGATTAGATACAGAGGCATATAAGGGTCAGCTACCACACCCTAGTCTCTAAAAAATGAATAGTCCCCATCGTAGATGCCTTATGTGCAGACTACGATGGGGACTAGTTAGGATCTGAGGTAAGGGATAGGACTATTCTTCGTCCTCTTCTTCCTGCATGTTGGTGAAGACGTTCTGTACATCCTCGTCTTCCTCCAGCTTATCGATGAGCTTAGCTAGGGTCTCACGCTGCTCTGGAGTGACAGGCTTAGTGTCGTTCGGCAGACGGACGAACTCCGCAGAGGAGATCTCATAGCCAGCCTCTTCGAGGTAGGACTGGATCTGTGCATTGGCAGAGAAGGCACCATAGAGGATGATCTCATTCTCATCCTCCTCGAGCTCATCTACTCCGTAGTCGATGAGCTCAAGCTCAAGCTCCTCGAGGTCCATCCCCTCCTTCTTCACGATATGGAAGATACACTTGTGGTCGAAGAGGAATTCGAGGCTACCCGAAGTACCGAGGTTGCCACCGAACTTATTGAAGTAGCTACGCACGTTGGCTACGGTACGGGTCGTATTGTCCGTAGCCGTCTCGACGAAGATAGCGATACCGAAGGGACCATAGCCTTCGTAGTTCATCTCCTTATAGTCGGAGAAGTCCTTCGAGCTAGCCTTCTTGATAGCACGCTCAACGTTCTCCTTAGGCATGTTCTCCTTCTTAGCTGTCTGCATGAGCACACGCAGGCGAGGGTTGGTCTCAGGCTCTGGGCCACCAGCCTTGACAGCGATCGTGATTTCCTTACCTAGCTTAGTGAAGACACGGGCCATATTACCCCAGCGCTTCATCTTACGAGCTTTACGATATTCAAATGCTCTTCCCATAAATAACTTATCGTGATGGTTGGTTCTTTGGTCTCTTATCTTAGTTCAGCTCCGAAGGTATCCTCGAGGCTCTTACGAATCTTCGCCATGATCGCATCGATCTGCTTATCGCTCATCGTGCGCTCCGTATCCTGCAGGAAGAAGGAGAGGGCATAGCTCTTCTTGCCTGCGGGGAGGTTCTTCCCTTCGTAGACATCGAAGAGGGTACAATCCTTAAGCAACTTCTTCTCCGTACGGCGAGCTACCTCTGCCAGCTCTGCGAAGGTCGTCTGAGCATCGATGAGCAGAGAGAGGTCTCGGCGGACGACGGGGAACTTCGGCAGCTCGGTGATCTCGACCTTAGTGCGGTCGGCGAGGCGATTGAGGTGCTCCCAGTTGACGGAGGCATAGTAGACAGGTAGGTCGATGTCCCACTTCGCAAGCAAGGCGGGCTTCACCTGCCCAAGGACAGCGATCTCCTTGCCATCGAAGGTGCGGTAAGCATAGCCTTTACCCGTGAAGATATCCAGCTCTACCGCCTCGGCCTTGAGGCTACGCTCCCCTACTCCTAGTCGCTCAAAGAGGTGAAGGAGGTGTGCCTTGAGCTCGAAGGGCGAAGCTGGCTCATCGGGATGTGCCCAGCTATTCTGCACACGCTCACCTGCGACCCAAAGGCCGAGGTACTGCGTCTCGCGGTAGCCAGCTAGTGTCGTAGCGGTAGACTTCTCGACTTCGGGAGCAGCCATGTAGCAGTTCCCCCATTCGTAGTAGTAGAAGCTCTTTTGCTGACGGCGGAGGTTACGGCTGATAGCAGAGAGCCCTCCGAAGAGGAGTGTCTGACGAAGGACATTCAGCTCACCACTGAGAGGATTGACCAGCAGCACAAGCTTCTCCTGTGGATAGGAGGTAAGCCCTTCGTAGTAAGCCTCCGAGGAGAGTGAATTATTCAGGAGTTCATTGAAGCCAGCTCCCGTCAGTTGCTCAGAGAGGAGGAGGCGACGGCTATAAGCTCGGTCAACGGCTCCCTTAGGGCTTAGGTTGGCATGGATGTAGCCACTCAGCTCGATATTGTTATAGCCATAGATACGCATGACCTCCTCGACGACATCGGCTTCGCGCGTGACATCGATACGATAGCGGGGCACACGGAGGCTCCAGAGGTCTTCGCTCTGGGCGACGATCTCGATCTCTAGGCTGCGGAGGATGCGCTCTACCTCATCTCGGGGGATGACCTTACCGATGAGGCTATCCATACGGCTGAGGCTAAGCTCTACGGCATAGGGCTCTGCCTTAACGGGATAGTGGTCGAAGCGTCCGCCATCGATATAGCTACCTGGGCAAAGCTCCAGTATGAGGGAGGCCGCACGGAGGAGTGCCCAAGTCGTACGATTGGGATCAAGGCCACGCTCGAAGCGGAAGGAGGAGTCGCTATTGACCCCAAGGCGGCGAGCGGTCTTACGCACCGAGGTAGCGTTGAAGTTCGCTGACTCGAGGAAGATATCCGTCGTTGTCTCTGTCGTACCTGCATCTAGGCCACCCATCACGCCAGCGACACAAAGCGGTTCGCCCGTCTTAGAGGCGATGACCAGGTCACGATCAGAGAGGGTCACCTCGCTCTTGTCGAGAAGCATCATCTTGCACTCACCTGCGAGCTTCACCGAGAGGGCACCTGCCGTCTTCGCTAGATCATAGGCATGGAGGGGCTGTCCAACTTCATGTAGGACGAAGTTCGTCACATCGACGACATTATTGATGGGTCGTAGGCCAAGGTTCTCTAGGGCATGGCGTAGCCAGTCTGGGCTCTCTGTGACCTTCAGACCACGGATGACCAGACCCTCGAAGCGAGGACAAAGGGTAGCATCGACCTCAATAGATACGGGGAGCGGACAAGCCCCTTCGGGAGAAGCAATGATCTCGGGGAGGGTCGCCACAGTAGGCTTCCCATTCTGCGTCAGATAGGCAGCTAGATCTCGTGCGACACCGTAGTGCGAAGTGGCATCGACACGATTGGGGGTGATATCTACTTCGATCACCGAGTCTGAGGTCACACCGAAGTACTCGGCAGCAGGCATACCGACTTGTACAGCATCAGCATCCAGCAGGATGATCCCACTATTGTCATGCCCTACGCCGATCTCCACCTCACTGCAGAGCATACCGAAGCTCTCTACGCCACGGATCTTGCTCTTCTTGATGGTGAAGGTCTCATCGCCTGAGCCTAGTACGGTGCCTAGGGTGGCTACGACGACGGCCTTGCCTGCAGCTACGTTAGGTGCTCCGCAGACGATCTGTAGGGGGGCTTCGCCTCCTATATCTACCGTGGTGACGTGGAGGTGATCAGAGTTGGCATGGGCATCGCAGGTCAAGACCCGACCGATGACCAGTCCCTTGAGGCCTCCAGGTATAGATTCGACTTCTTCTACTCCTCCTACCTCTAGACCTATAGAGGTGAGTGCCGTAGCGACTTCGTCTGGAGTCAGATCTGTGGCCACATAGCGACGCAGTAGATCGTAGGATATATTCATATTGGTTCGCTTATCGAATAGCTAGTATCCGTCAATAACGTTAATTTAGAGTACAAATGTACGAAAAGCCGAGTAGAAACGAGGTGACGGAGCTTCCAAGCCTAGGGCAAAGGCATCCCCCATCACATGGCGAGTCCCCCTAGGAGAACAGCCGCTTGGGAGCAGGAGAAGAGCTATCCCCAAAAACGACCTACCGTAGGTCGTCTTTAAAACCCACTGTGGGTCGTCGATGCGACCTACCGTAGGTCGTCAAGGCGACCCACCATAGGTTTCCGAAGCCTCCTTCCCGAGTCCCTTCATCTCTGGCTCCACTGGCTCGTCAGCAGAGGGAGAGGAGGAGGATGTCTAGGATAGGGACTACCTACGACGGGATGCTTGCCTCGTCGTTATTCTCCCAGTATCTCAGCTTTGTGAGCCAGATAAGTAGAAATATCCTTATCACCTCGCCCGCTCACCGTGAGTACGACTACATCCTCTCTCTGGAACTTCATGTGAGGAAGGAGGGCTAGGGCGTGGCTACTCTCTAAGGCTGGGATAATCCCTTCCAAACGTGTGAGTTCGAACGCTGCACGCAAGGCTTCATCGTCATCGATGGACAGTACCTCCGCACGCTCTTCTACAGCTATATGAGAGATCAGTGGGCCAATACCTGGATAATCCAACCCCGCAGAGATCGAATAGGGCTCTTGCACTTCACCCTCGGGTGTTTGGATGACGAGGGTACGACTTCCGTGCAAGACACCTTCTCTACCGATATTGATGGTGGCCGCTGTCTCTCCGCTATCTTTCCCATGACCGCCAGCTTCTCCTAAGACGATACGCACACGGCGATCATCAAGATAGTGGTACATCGTACCAGCTGCGTTGGATCCTCCTCCGATACAAGCCAATAGATAGTCGGGATAGTCACGTCCTTCCTTCTCTTGTAGCTGTGCCTTGATCTCCTTGCTGATGACACTCTGCAGACGTGCCACCATATCGGGGTAAGGATGTGGACCTACCGCCGAGCCGATCAGATAGAAGGTATCTTCGGGAGATTCGCACCAAGCCGTGAGGGCCTCATTCACGGCATCCTTCAGCGTTTGGTTACCGCTCTTTGCTGCGATGATGGTAGCACCGAGCATCCGCATGCGCTCTACATTGACATGCTGGCGCTCCACATCGACTGCGCCCATATAGATATGGCACTCCATCCCCATGAGGGCACAAGCGGTGGCGGTAGCTACACCATGCTGGCCTGCTCCCGTCTCTGCGATGATACGATGCTTACCCATCTTCTTGGCCAGCAGGATCTGACCGAGGGCATTGTTGATCTTGTGCGCCCCCGTGTGGTTGAGATCTTCACGCTTGAGATAGATCTTCGCACCATACTTATCACTGAGTCGGCGTGCATGGTAGAGAGGGCTGGGGCGACCTACATAATCACGCAGCAAACTATGGTATTCCTCTTGGAACTCCTGACTCTCGATGATACTTAGGTACGAGCCCTGCAGCTCTTTGATGATGGGCTCAAGGATGGGTGGGACGAAGGCACCACCGAAGTTGCCATAAAAACCATTGGAATCTACTTGGAAAAGTGTCATAAGGATGGGGATTGGTGAGTGAAGAACTATAGCTAAGAAGAGGACTCGTGCAGGCGATGTCATTCTGCTGATCCGCACTCACGACAAGAGGCTTGCCGTGAGTCACGACAAGCCTCTATTATTATGTTGATGATGAATTTACAATAGGGACATGCAACGCCTAACTCACGATATTGCTATCTTGAGTGCGCCACCAACCTCTATTGTACATTCTTGTTGTCATATTCTTATGATCTGCAGCCGTTGATCAACGACGCATTGTATCTTTTGATTGTCCAAAGGTAGAAGGATTTCCTGAAATGACCAAGCATCGGCTTCCCTCCCCCTAGGCTAACTCATTCCCCCTTCGACATAGGGTACAGACCCGAGGCAATCCCCCCTTCTAGAGCAGGAGGAGAAGCCCCCTAAAAAACGACCTACCGTAGGTCGTCGAAAAAACCTACTGTGGGTCGTCCCTCCGACCTACCGTGGGTCGTCAAGGCGACCCACAGTAGGTTTTCGGCGGACACCATCGAGAAGCGTCCCTCCTAGGAGTGCTAGCCCATGGGCTGATAGAGGGGAAAAACACCAAGGTTATATCGCTATTTGATATATCTAACCTTTTATCTAACTTTGAGGTGAAGGAGGGGAGAAACCCTACAAACTCCCGCTCCCCAACGCATGTCACACGCCCCCTCGAGGGGAACTAAAAGCTATTCAACTATGGACATCAGAATTCAAGCCATCCACTTCGATGCCACAGAGCAGCTCAAGGCATTCATCCAGAAGAAGCTCGATAAGCTTAATCGCTTCGCAGATGACATCCAAGGCGCCGAAGTCGTCCTAAAGGTTGTCAAGCCCGAAATCTCCAACAACAAGGAAGCATCCATCAAGCTCAAGGTCAATGGCCCAGACTTCTTCGTAGACAAGACTGCAGATAGCTTCGAGGAAGCTATAGATAACTGCATCGATGTACTGAAGCGCAAGCTCGAGAAGCATAAGGAAGCCTAAGCCCGTACCGAGCTTGCCTCGATACACAAGAGCCCCCAATAGAGAGCATCTCTATCGGGGGCTTTCTTTTATCTAGACGGGAGCTCCATCTTCTTAGCATAGGATGGAGCTACCTAATAGCAGCCCCAGACCTTCGCCTAGCGAGGGTCTGGGGCTTACTTGTATCAGCTTCCCGTAGCCGAGGCTACAGAGAAGGAAGGACCTTAGCAGTAGAAGTAGCGATCGACGAGCTCCTTGAGGAACTGAGGATCAGCCTGTGCCTTAGCACGGAGATCTCCATCCTGATAAGCCTCGAGGTTGCGGATCAGCATATCGATCGTGATCGGATCGAAGACACCACGAGCTTCGTAGATAGCACGATGCTGGCGCAGGCGCTCTGCCGAAGCGACGCAAGATGCGGGCAGGCTATCCAGATGGGCCACGGCACCTGCGAACTCATCCTTGTGGATGTTCACAGCCACATAGGTATCCTTGGCGAGCTGCTCAGCATTGTCGATCTCGAAGCCATGGCGGACAGCGGTACAGATACCTGCCAGGAGGAGGTAGAGATTAGCTGAGCCGTCCGAAGCACGGAACTCGATCGTCTGCTTGTTGGTGTAGCGCTTGTCGCTGGGCGTTTCGAGCGGGTTGATGATGCTGCACATATCGACCTCTGCACTCCAGCCGAGGGGTACACGTACCAGAGCAGAGCGGTTGCGGTCACCCCAGCATACCGTCGTAGGAGCTTCCTGATGAGGTACGAGACGCAGGTAAGAAGTGGGGTTCGTGTTCCCGAAGGCCGTGAGCGAAGCAGCGAGGCTCATCATACCAGCCACAGCCTTGCGTGCGGTAGCCGTGAGTTCGCCAGCCTTGTCGACATACTGGTTCACACCATTCTTATCGACGATCTTGGTGTGGACGTGCATACCACTACCTGCCTTACCGACGATGATCTTAGGAGCGAAGGTGACCTTAAGCCCCATTCTCCAGCCGAGTTCGAAGAGGATCCACTTCCCGAGCTGGAGGTGCTGAGCAGCCTGCTCGACGGGTACGGGGAGGAATTCGATTTCGTTCTGCTCGTAGTTGAGTCCATCGGCGGTGAAGTTACCTACTTCGCCGTGGCCATACTTGATCTGACCACCGCATTCGCAGATGAGGCGCATAGCCCTAGCACGGAAGTCGATCTGCTTGCTGAAGGGGCCCATCTCGTGGTAGCCACGCTGGTCGACAGCTTCGTAGCCATCCTGCTGCTCATCGATGACATAGTACTCGAGTTCGCCCATGGCGTAGAACTCCAGTCCACCTGTCACTTCACGGAAGGCCTGAGCGGCACGGCGCAGGATCTCATCGGGAGCTGCCGAGAGAGGCTGACCGTTCTTGTCCATGTAAGCACAGAAGAAGGAGATCGTGGGCTCTTCGGCGAAGGGGTCCATGAAGGCCGAAGCGAACTGAGGCACGACATAGAGGTCAGACGACCCTGCTTCCATCAGACCGGGGAAGAGGCTGGATCCGTCCACACGCTCCCCAGAGGAGAGGACTTCATCGAGGTACTCTTCATCTTGGATGACGAAGTTCAGCACCTTGAGGCGTCCATCAGCTGCCGTGTAGCGGAAGTTGATCTCGTGGATGTTCTCGTCGAGGATGTACTTGATGATGTCTGCCTTGGTGAAGGCCTTGGGTTCCTTCCCGATAGCACGAGCTATGGGATTGAGGCTGTACTGCATAGTTGTTTGATGTAGGTGTTTAGTATGATAGTCAGGGGGGCATCTCATCCTGCGGGTGAGGTGTCGCTACCCAGGGACTTCTTAGTGGATTTGCTCTAAGCGATGATCTAGCGTTTGGACGATCTCTACGAGACCTTGGAGTTGGGTGAGTAGGTCGAAGACCGCATCTTGGCTGAGGACTCCCTGAGGGAGATCTTCGGGGAAGAGTCCTTGATTGCTATCCTCGTAGTCACGTCGCCAGTCAGGCGAGCAGTAGTAAGCGATGAGCTTCTCGAGACTCTGGACATCCGCAGTCATAGCTTCCAGGAGAGCCTCTCCCCTGTTGCCGAGGTCCACCCACCTGTTGAGAGCGTCCTCCATCTCACGTACTCGTGCGATGCGTCCTTCGTCCATATCCTGAGTCTTCGAATGCACTAGCAAATATACACATTAAAGTAGTACAAACTACCCCCTACGACACACAATTCTCGACACATTGACTAAGCCCCACACCAAGCCTCTAGGAGATAGATACTTGCCCTAGAAAATCAGGGGTAAATTCCCCTCAAAACTTCCTGCTACAGCCTAGGGAAACCCCAGCTTCGGACACTGGGCTCGGAGGCACCTTGCTCTAGCGCTAAAATAAAACCTACGGTAGGTCGCCTTGCCGACCCACGGTAGGTCGGTGAGACGACCCACGGTAGGTCGGTGAGACGACCCACAGTAGGTTTCTTTGGCGACCTACCGTAGGTCGTTTTTTACCCCTCCCAAAGCCTCTCAACAAAAGGTCTCTCAGGAGGGGCATCTTCCCCCGCCCCAAGAAAAGAAAGAGTACGACCCGAGGAGCCTCCTCCCCGAGCCGTACTCCTTCTCAGATCCGCACTGATCCGATCGGCACTCCTCTACATACGTGAGCGGAGTGCCTTAGCATTCTTACTAAGCTCCTTGCTCGAGAGCGAAGCCCCGAAGGAGTAGGAGACTCCCACATCGAAGGTATGAAGTGGCATGTAGTTGACGACCTCGATCTTATTCCCCTCGGAGACCATCGTGAGGTGGCTGTCCGTACGAATGAGGTTGTTGAGATTTGCCGTGAAGCGTAGCTTACCCTCTAGGAGGGCATAGGAGAGACCTACCCCCGTGAAGCACATCGAGGAGATGCGCCCTCCATTGGCGATCTGGGGCGAAAGGTAGGAGAGGAAGAAGGTGCCGGTGAAGGTCTTCGAGGGGTTGAAGAAGACCGTCCCATTGAGGCTAGCGCTGTAGGAGAAGCCCTTGTCCTCGCTCCGAGTCTGCCCCTGCTGAGCAAGATTGGAGGAGGTATAGTACAGGCTCTGCTGCACGTAGCACTGCAGGAAGGAGAGCGAGGTGAAGTAGTAGCTATTCTCCAGACCGAAACTGTACTGCGTCTCGGCATTGTCCGTTTGGTAGCGTGCTTCGTTGGTCTTGGGGTCGAGGGTGACGACCGCTGCGATCCCATCCCAGAGATAGGAACCCGTGGCCTGGAAATTCAGCTTCCCTCCGAAGGTATAGCCGAGTGTCACCGAGCCCCGCTTCGAAGCCCGAAGGTCCTCCTTCCCTACCATCAGACTATACTGATTCTCATAGGAGGGATAGGGGGAGAGCTGACCGAAATGTGGGCGGTCGAGGCGTACCGTCCCTTCGAGGTTGAAGGCGTGGCGCTCACTAGGGTTGTAGCCCAGATAGACGGTGGGGAAGAAGTTGACATAGTCCTTGAGATTGAGGCGGGCATGCCCTTGGGATTCGCCCGCTGCATGGGTGTACTCCATGCGTAGACCGCCACGGAGCTCCCACTGCTCCGACAGAGGCTGAGTGACGTCGGCATAGAGGGCGTAGACATGCTCGTCGAAGAGGATCGCATCGTCCCGCTTCCCCAGCGTCGTGTGGCGATGATAGGTATTGCGGTTGTCGGTACGTGTCCACGTCCCCTTCGCCCCCATACTGAGGATCGTCTTCCCTAGAGGCAGGGTCAGATCCACATTCGTTAGGTAGGAGCGGGTGCACTGTCTCGTAGCAGAGGTATAGGCGAAGTCTAGATCTGGGAGGCGATGCCCCTGTGGGGTCTCGGAGGTCGAAGCGAAGTCATGATCCCCCGACGAGGTGTAGCCGACATAGTCAGCGTCCCAGGAGATCTTGCGCCCAGGAGCGCTGGCAAAGGTCTTCTCCAGATGAAGGTTCAGGGAGCTATAGCCCACGTAGTTATCTTCGAGTCCTTGGGCAGGGACACGGAGGAGTTGCTCTAGTCCTCCAGAGGGAAGCATCTTATAGTTCTTCGTGATATTCGTGCGGGTGAACTTCTGCCACTCTGGTGTATAGGAGCCCGTCACCCCTATCGTGAGCTCTGGGGTGAAGGCGTAGTCCAGACCGCCACGGATCCCATAGTCCTTGCTCTTGAGCTTCATCTGGCTGAGGCTCTCCGAATAGAGGGCCGTCGAAGGGTAGGTCTTGTAGGTGTCGAAGCCCGCCTTGTAGTCGTAGGTCGAGCCGTTGAGGGTGAGCGAAGCCGAGAGCTTCCCCTGCTGATAGTTCAGATTGGTAGAGGCATTGTAGCTTGACTGACCTCGCTCCAGACCATAGCCGAGCGAAGCACTCCCCCCGAGGTAATCGTTCTTCGCACGCTTGAGGACAATATTGAGGATCCCAGCATTCCCCTCTGCTTCGTACTTGGCAGGAGGTGTGGTGATCACCTGCACTTCAGCGATATCCTCTTGGGTATAGGAGCGTAGGAGGTCGACGAGCGCCTTACCCGAGAGGCGGACACGCTTATCATTGATCAGTACGATGACCTTGCCCCGACCGATGATCGAGACCGCCTCATCAGTGACATGGAGGCCAGGGGTCTTCTTCAGCACATCCAGCGCATTCTGCGCCCCGAGGGCAAGTTGCTCCGCGTCGAAGACCAAGCGGTCAGCTCGGCGACTGATGATGGGGCGCTTGGCCGTGACCTCTACGGCCTTGAGCTCCTGAGCATCCTCACGAAGGAGAAGTTCCCCAAGGTCAAGCGTACCCGCACTTAGCGTCAAGCTCTTGACCAAGGGCTCGTAGCCCAGCGCCCGTACCTCGAGGAGGTAATTCCCGACAGCGACTGGTAGATGGAAGGCTCCCAGCGAGTCGGTCACCGCCCCCGTCACCATCGTGCTGTCCTTCGGGGAGCGCAGGAGGACATTGGCAAACTCTACAGGGGTGCGATCACCAGAGCGCAGTAGGATACCACGGATAGCCGTCCTAGGTGTCTGTGCCCATGTACCCCCGATCGCAAGGAAAGAGAATAGTAGTAGGAAGAAAGAGTGTCTCATATCGAACAGGTGTAATCAATCAGTGTTACACAGCAAAGGTACACATTCTTCCGAACCACACAACACCCTACTACATTCTAACTCCGTATCCTAGAAAGAAGACAGCCTCAGCGATGGAGCTAACTCCATCGCTGAGGCTGTATCTAAGGGGAGGGATCGGTCTTTCCTCGAAGCTACTTCTTACTGAAGATCACTTCTTCCAATGAGACTTCGGTGAAGGTGGGGAACGTAGCTCCAGCCTCGACCTTAGCATCCGAAGTCACGAAGCTTGCCGCTAGCGAAGTACCAGCTACTACCCCTTTGAAGTCCTTGAGGATAGTGACGCGCCCAAAGGGAGTCGTCTTCTTATACTCATCGATATAGACCGTATCGCCCGAGAGGTGGCAGGCGATGTTGTACTTCATCTCCCCCATAGGTGATCCAGCATGATTCAGACGCAGCTGGACTTCCTCGGGGCTATTGAAGTGGAGGGTGAAGGTCCCCGTGGAGTCCACCCACTCTGTACCTGCCAGGTGAAGGGTATCTTCTGCAGCTTGCTTCGTGGTCTCCTTGCAGGAGGCGAAGGCCAGCCCGAAGAAGAGCGCTACAAGCGCTAGGGGGAAGAGCATCGATTGCTTTTTCATTCGTGTATCTTGTCGTTATAATTAGGGATCAATGAGGAGCCGCTCAAGTCCAAGGGGAAGGCACACGGGAAGCGGTGCGACAAAGAAATGAGGATTTAGCAGGATGCACAATCATTGTATCTAGGTATTTTCGCTCGTGATCTCCCTACTTCTTGGGAGAAGACTGGAGCTGGGCGATACAGCGAGCCAGCGAGGCCTGCCAGTGTGGGAGCTCCAGAGTGAAGGCTGCTTTCAGTCGAGACTTATCGAAGACGGAGTAAGCGGGGCGCTGAGCTCTCGTCGGATATTCGGCACTGCGGATGGGGAGGATCTTGCAAGTGCTCCCCGTGAGCTGACGCACGGCTTCCGCCAGATCGTACCAAGAGCAAACACCCTCGTTGCTGTAGTGGAAGATCCCCTGCACATCCAGCTTCTCCTGCTCGACGACCTCATAGATGAAGCGAGCCAGATCCGCTGCCCAAGTGGGAGAACCGACTTGATCAAAGACCACACGAAGCTCGGGACGCTCCCCCTGCAGGCGGCACATCGTCTTGACGAAGTTCGCCCCGTAGGCCGAATAGAGCCACGAGGTGCGCAGGATCAGATGCCGTACTCCCGAGGCTTGGATCGCCTCTTCGCCTAGGCGCTTGGTTCGGCCATACACACCCAGCGGAGCCGTAGGAGCATCCTCGGTATAGGGAGTATGGGCATCCCCAGAGAAGACATAGTCGGTGGAGACATGCAGGAGGAAGGCATCCCGCTCCTTCGCTAGGCGAGCGAGTGTGGCGACAGCTTGATGATTGACGAGGTCAGCTTGCTCGGGCTCGTCCTCCGCACGATCTACGGCGGTGTAAGCGGCGGCATTGATGATGAGCTGGATGTCATGCTTCTGAAGATAAGCCTCCAGCGCCGAAGCATCCGAGAGGTCTAGACTAGCTCGGTCGCAGAAGTGATAGGTGTGCTGACTTGATCGGGTCTGTACGGCCTCTTGAAGCTCTTGCCCCAGCTGACCACCCGCACCTGTTACGAGTATATTCATTTGTAGCGTGATGTATGGATACCAAAGAAAGGGTGAGGCCTACGCTGTAGCCTCACCCTTTCTATATAGGAGGTGTCCCTCTTTATCTTCTACGTCCAAGGATACGAAGGAGGTAGAGGAAGAGGTTGATGAAGTCAAGATAGAGGCTCAGAGCTCCGATCAAGGAGACGCGCTTAGACAACTCTTCGTCGCCCGCTGCTTCCCAGAGCATCTGCTTTATCTTCTGCGTGTCGTAGGCAGTGAGCCCGACGAAGATGAGAACCCCTGCGTACGTGGTGATCCACATCAGTGTAGTACTGGCGAGGAACCAATTGACGACACTCGCAATGATGAGCCCAATGAGCGCCATATAGAGCAGGCTTCCCCAGCGAGACAGGTCACGCTTGGTCACATAGCCGAAGAGAGCCATCGCCCCGAACGTCCCTGCTGTGACGAAGAACGTTGATGCGATCGAGGCCTCGGTATAGAAGTAGAAGATCGGACTAAGCGTCAGCCCGTTGAGTACCGAGTACAAAGCGAAGGAGGCAGTCGCTACTGGGATACTAAGCTTCATGATCCGAGCAGAGAGGAACCACACCAGAGCAACTTCAGCGATGAGGAGCCCATAGAAGAGGCCCGAGCTTGAGAGTAGCGTGTTGGTGAAGTTGGAGTCAGCAGCGAAGATCGCCGTAAGCCCAGTGATCGCCAGACCGAGAGCCATCCAAACAAAGGTACGCTGCATAGCCTGCTTCTGGAGCGAGGGGAATGCGGAGGCAAAGTTGTAGTCTTGATGTCCTCCTTGGGTAGAGATCTGAGAATTATCCATAGTGCTTAATTAGAGAATTGTCTGTGTATATGGGGGAGCTCCCCCGTCCCTTCGCTAGAAGCGGAAGGACAGGGTAGCTACAGCCTTGTGACGGGTGTTGGTTTCGCTGATGGCCTTCAGCCCATCGAGGGCATCGGGTCGCACCTTCCCTGCTTGGATGTCGGCATTCGAAGCCTCCAAGTACGTGCCGTAGTCATTGAGGTAGGGGAAGGCGAACGTACGTGCCTTAGCCTCGGTATAGATGTAAGCTAGATCGAGGGAGAGGCTTGGCGTG
The DNA here is from genome assembly GCF_938039215.1 of uncultured Porphyromonas sp. Classification (GTDB taxonomy): domain Bacteria; phylum Bacteroidota; class Bacteroidia; order Bacteroidales; family Porphyromonadaceae; genus Porphyromonas. The sequence continues at coordinate 21,713 of NZ_CALHVI010000003.1, forward strand.
AGGCGGAAGCCAGTACCGAGAGAGAAGCTGTTCTGCACGTCGGGGAGCGTATAGTGCACCATAGGTCCAGAGACAAGCGTCTCGGTACGTGCTTGGTCGCCCTTAAGCAGAGGGTTCTTCACAGGCGAAGAAGAGTAGCGGTAGCCCCCACGGAGGGCGATGCGTGGAGTCAGCATCGCTTCGAGCCCGAGACGCAGGGTATGTACACCTCGGTAGTTGGTCTTCAGGCGAGCATTGTCCTCTTCGAAGCCAGCATCACTCTGCTCGTAATCGTCGGTAGATGCATTGGTCAGACGTAGATGTCCGAGTGTCGAATACTCGTAGTCGGCGCTGAGGATCCCATGATGCCCGATGACATAGGCACCGCTGAGGCCGAAGCGCCATGGCCCACGAAGGTTGTAAGCGTTAGCTGCACTCTTAGGAGTACCAGCAGAGCCTATCTTGCCCTGAGCCACACCATGTCCCTCACCCTGGAAGTCCATCTTCATACTGTAGAAGTTGGGGGTATAGAGGGAGGCTCCGAGACGCAAGCCTTCGGCTACCTCATAGATCATCCCGAGACCTAGGCGAGCGCCGAAGCCCGAGACACTCTTGCGATTGAGGAGCGTCAGCGAAGAGTTCTCACGGAAGGTCTCCTTGTAGTAGGAGCTGAGCTCATAGTCCAGCGAAGAAAGCGTCAGTACCGTCCCGAAGTGGAGCGCATCACTGGACTCAAAGCCAAGCGCTATGTCGTAGTCCGTGATCGACCCCTTCTCCCGAAGCTGCAGGTTAGCCTTGTCTGGAAGGCCTATGCTCGGCTGTGGGTAGGGATTGCCATTGGGGTCGGTATTGAATATGTAGTTCGAGTGGAAGCGCTTCCCCGATTGATTGATCCAGCCCGAGCTAGCTCCGAGGATGGACATCCAAGGTACATAGGCATTGGAGAAAGCATCGGTCGACTGGAGGTAGCCCATAGAGAAGTAGTGATCAACTCCCTTTAGGCCTGCGTTGTCGTAGCGCGCATTGTTGGTGCGCCCTGCAGCGTAGTCCGCCAGAGAGGTGAAGCCTCCTTCCTTGGGCAGAAGAGCCTCAGCGTTGAGCTCCCGATCGAAGCGTCCTGCATTGCGGACGGCAAAGGCAAAGGACAGCGGACCACGAGTGGCTCTATTGGTCCCCGCCTGATAGTAGAACTCCTCGAAGAGGAACTTCGTCCCGAGGTCAGTCCCCGTGGTCGTCCCATACCAAGAGCCTCGGTCGGAGCCGAAGCCCGCCCCTAGGGTCAGGGAGAGACGATTGGCACCACGATAGAGGGAGATCCCTGCTGGGTTGCGCACCAGCGAAGAGACATCGGAGCCGACAGCCCCCATAGCCCCCGAGAGGGCGGCGAAGCGTGCCGACCCCGCAGGCTCATAGGGAGAAGCTAGACGGAAGGCCTCGGTCTCACTCTGCGCAGAGAGGGAGAAAGGCAGGAGGCTCAGTGCCAGCATGCCTAAGATCTTATGCGTGTAGGTCATCGGTCTAAATATCTAGTGAAGTGGAGGAAAATGCAGAATTACTGAGAGCGCACTTAGCGTCGGCGAGGAGGTGTCGTAGAGCCACCGCCTCCAGAGTTCTGCGAATTGTTCGTCTGCGAAGCACTGCGGTCATAGCTACGCTGAGGATAAGACTCATAGGTACGCTGGGGCTCCTGACGCATCTGCTGCTGACGGCGAGAATCGTCCCAGTAGCCTCTATTATCCTTATCGGTGGAGTACTGGTCGTAGGAGCGAGGAGGATTGGTGTAGCCTCCATCACGCACAGAGGAGTAAGCTGAGTAGCCTGAGCGGCGTGCCCCCGAGCGAGCGCCATGCGAATAGGGATTGTTGTAGTAGTGCTCCCTGTAGGCACGGGTAGCAGCTCCTGCTGCGTAGCCGTAGTAGTAGCCAGGATAGTAGTCGTAGTAGCTACCATATCCGTAGCCATAGTCCGAGCCGTAGTAGCCACCATAGTAGCCTCGGTAGTAGCCATAGTAGTAGGGATCATAGTAGCCCCCATACCAGCTACCGTAGTAGCGAGGATAGCCCCAGTAGGAGCCATAGCTATAGTAGGGATCGTACCACGAGCCCCAGCCCCAGCTAGCTCCCCAGCCCCAGCGGCTGCCCCAGTAGGGATCACGAGAGCCGACACGTACATACACATCGGGGCCCGAATAGCGGTAGTCCATATCCGAGTACCAGGGATCGGCATCGATATAGACACGGCGTGCCCCTTGGATGGTCATCGAGCCTCGGCCATAGAAGCGGTTGAGGCGAGAGGAGTAAGGTCCATAGACCTCGGGGTCAGCATCCCCACGGTAGTCGCTAGAGCGCTGCTCCTTCAGGAGGCGACCCAGCTCAGCACGTGTCAGGGTGATGGTATCCTCGGGGAGCGTGAGATGTCCGTTGTAGGCATCGAGCTCACGATCCGCTTGCTTCTTCTTATAGTTAGCGATGAGCGCTGCCTGCTCCTTCTCCCAAGCTTCACGCTCGGCACGTTCGGCAGCTCGGCGGAGCTCAGCCTTACGGCGCTCCTCCTTATCTATCTTACGCAGATCACTGCGACGATAGTAGGCATCATCGAGGTACTTATTATCGTTCTGCCCGAGAGCAGCCGTACCCCATAGGAGACCTACTCCTATGAGGAGGAATAGCTTCATTGTCTTCATAAGTCCAGTAGCGTCTTTGTGATTTAGTCATTCAAGCGAGTGCCCCCTTGTCGGGGCTAGCTCCAGCGCCACTCTCTGAGGCGGGATAAGGGGAGCTAAGCTGGGGGCATAGTGGCGGTAAAGTTACCCTTTCCTCCCTAAATACAAACAACTAGCCAAAGCGCTTAGTTGTGACACATTGTCTCGGGATCTTAGCATTTCGCCGTCAGGATGGCTTCACAAGGGTACTCAAAGCAGTCATTCGTACAGCCTACTTAGGTTTCTCCCTAGGGCTGTAGGCGGAGGTATAGATCTAGCTCGGCAGACTTCCCGAGGGAGGGAACTGAGAGGCAGCCTGCTCCGCACTTCCCGTCCCCGTCGTCAGCTCTTCGGAGAGCTGCCTAAGCGTACGATGGTAGTAGCTGATCGTCGAGGCTAGTGCACTCCTCATACGTAGTGCAAGGCGATCAATGGGCGTGCCCGACATGATGAAGGCCTCCACTGTGAAAACGACATCTCCTGCGTCATCGATATAAGCCTTGCCGACCTTCTGGTCGTAGTTCGTCTTGTCGCAGGCAGCATGCAGGAGCGACACATCAGCCTCATCGAAGGCATCACGCTCGAAGCTAGCCATCGCCAGCAGGAACTCAGGGTCATCCTCTCGGTAGCAGAAGTAGCAGTAGATACCTTCATCCTTGTACTCTATGCGGACCTCGGTATCACGTGTCGGGCGGAAGCCTTCCTTAGCGAGTGCTTCGAGGATCATCGGGAGTACAGAGGAGGGCACAAGAGCGGTACTTATCTTCTTCTTGAACTTATCAAAGAATGCCATTGCTTTCTGTCAAACAGATCTAATATCGTGGGTCTCTAAGGCTAGGGATAAGTTCCCTCACCTTCTATACAAAGATACTTCATTTGCCCCACTCCCTCCCCGCACACCAGCGGGGCGAGCTCAGCGCCGGCAAGCGAGCCCTAAAAGAAATGCCCTCCCTCCTCCACGGTGAGCGCCGAAGCTCATACTGTAGAGAAGGGAGGACACTTCTATCGGTATATCCTTATGGGAGCTAAGCCTAGCTTGGTAGACTCCCCGAAGGTGGGAGCTGGGAGGAGTCCGTCTTCGAGCTACCCGTCGCCTCCTCTTGCTCCTGCGTGATCTGCTTGAGGGTGCGATGGAAGCAGGCATCTACTGAGCTGAGCGCTTTACTCATTCTTAGGGCAAGACGACCAATAGACACTCCAGGGAAGATAAACGCTTCTACAGCGAGGACGATATCGCCATCATCATCGAGGCAAACCTTACCCACCTTCTGCTCCAAGTCTGCTTGAACACAAGCCTTCAGCAGGAGTGCCTCATCGTAGCGCTCGTAGTCCTTCCTTTCGTAGAACGCTCGTACCATGAGGAACTCTGGGTCGTCCTCTCGGTAGAAGAAGCAACCAACAAGCCCATCCACCTTATATATGATACGTGTCTCCTGACTACGCTTGGGGCGGTAGCCCTCACGAGCGAGCGCCTCAAAGATCGCTGGTAGTACGGAGGTGGGATCAAGAGCTGTATTTGTCTTCTTCGTGAACTTATCAAACAGGGCCATCGCTTTCTGTCAAATGGATCTAATACTGCGGGGGGGCTGGAGATGCTCCTAATGGGGGAGTCTTGATAAGTACTGCAGCTAGCTGGGCAGGCTCCCCGAGGGTGGGAGCAGGGAGGCATCTTCCTTCGTGCCTGCCTTTCCCTCCTCTAGCTCCTCTGCGATCTGTTTGAGCGTACGATGGTAGTAGGTATCTATCATGACGAGGGTTTTATGCATCCTTAGGGCTAGACGATCAATAGGCACTCCATCCATGATAAAGGCCTCCACGGAGAAGACTATATCGCCATTATCCTTGAGATAAGCCTTGCCAACCTTTTGGATGAAGTCCGTCTGTGTACAAGCCTTCAGCAATAGCGATTCATCATAGCGCTCGTAGTCCTTCCGACTGAAGGTCGTTCGTAGCAGCAGGAACTCTGGATCTTCTACACTATAGTAGAAGTAGCAGATAAGGTCATCCGCCTCGTACACGATGCGGATCTCCCTATCACGCTCGGGTCGGAAGCCCTCACGAGCGAGCACCTCCATGATCTGAGGAAGTACAGTGGAGGGATCAAGAGTGATATTTAGCTTCTTCGTGAACTTATCAAACAGGGCCATCGCTTGCTATCAATAGGATCTAATACTGCTGTGATCTGGGGCAAGGGACACAGCCTCTTGCCTCTTAGACAAAGGTACTTCATTTGCCTCACTACCTTCTGGCTCACCCGTGAGGACATCCTGATGCTTGTGAACGAGCTCTAGAGTAAGCTACCCTCCTCCTCTATGGTGAGCACCGAAGGCGATAGCCAAGCGAAAGGAGGGAGCTCTCCGTGGTGCGTCTTAATAGGTACGACCTCTAGCTCGGTAGACTCCCCGAGGGAAGAAGCAGGGGAGGGAGCGTCTTCGAGCTTCCTCGACTACACTTATTGCTCCCCTGAGAGCTGCTTGAGCACACGATGATAGTACGCATCTATCGAGAGAAGGGCTTTATGCATCCTTAGGGCAAGACGATCGATAGGCACTCCGTCCATGATAAAGGCTTCCACGGAGAGGACGAGATCGCCATCCTCATCGAGGTAAGCCTTACCAACCTTCTGATTCAAGTCCGTCTGTGCACAAACCTGAAGCAGGAGCGCCTCACCATAGTGCTCGTAGTCCTTCCCATCGAAGGTCGCTCGTACCAGTAGGAACTCTGGATCATCTTCGTAGTAGCAGAAGTAGCAGTAGAGCCCATCGACCTTGTACTTGACTCGCACCACCCGATCAATCTCGGGATGGAAGCCCTCACGAGTGAGCACCTCCATGATCTGAGGAAGTACAGTGGAGGGATCAAGAGTGATATTTGTCTTCTTCGTGAACTTATCAAAGAGTGCCATCGCCAAAGGTGAATTGAAGGAGTGATCATGGATCCTTGAGACGGGAAGAGAGTCCTCCCACCTCAGCAGGTTAAGGTAGGCCTCTCTCCTACTCTACCTTCGCCTCCTCAGCGAGACCTTGGAGGGTCTCATGGAAGAAGGCGACGGTCGAGGCCAGCGTCTTCCTCATATATAGGGTAAGAAGACTGATGGGTGTCCCCCAGGGGATGAAGTTCTCTACCGTGAAGGAGAGATCTCCCTGCTCGTCGATATAAGCCTTGCCCGCCTTCACACGGCCATTGGTCTTCACACAAGCTCGGAGTAGGAGTAGCTCATCATCCGTACCGAAGGCACCCCGTTCGAAGTCCACCTGCGCCATCAGGAAGTCGGGATCATCCTCGCGGTAGCAGAAGTAACAGAGGATGCCTCCCTCATCATACTTAACTTGGGTATCACGCTCACGCACGGGGCGGAAGCCCGCCTCAGTGAGTGCCTCCATGACGGCAGGGAGTACCATAGAGGGAGCGGAGGCTGCACTCCCCTTCTTCTTAAACTTATCAAAGAATGACATAGCTTCTGAGTGATCGATTGTGATAGGAGAAAGCGTCTCCTTGAGGGAAGGGGGCTAGCTGGGCAGGCTGCCCGAGGGTGGGAGCAGTGTGGTGCTCGTGTCTGCGTCCCCCTTCGCTGCCTTTTGCGCCTCGGTGAGCTCTCTAAGCGTCCGATGGAAGAAGGCGAGGGTCATCTCCAGAGCCTTGCACATGTGTAGAGTGAGGGGACCAAGAGGCGTGCCCGACAGGATAAAGGACTCCACCGTAAAGGTCATCCCTCCCTCCTCGTCGATATAAGCCTTGCCCGCCTGCTGGATCGCATTCGTACGAGAGCAAACCTGATGAAGGAGGAGCTCATCGACATCTCTATAGCCATCACGCTTGAAGGAGGCTTGTGCGAGCAAGAACTCGGGATCATCCTCTCGATAGAAGAAGTAGCAGGGATTGCCCTTATTCTTATAGATGATACGCATCTGGCCATCACGCTGAGGGCAGTAGCCTTCTTGAGCGAGGACCTCGAGGATCGTAGGAAGGACTGTGGAGGGAGTGAAGGTCGCTCCACCCCTCTTCAAGAACTTATCAAGGAAGGACATAGGTAATAGGTAATCAGATATACTTGTGTTGAATCTCAAAGCAAGGAGCAGCTTCTCTACGAGTGACACGACGGTAGGCAGTTGCCCGCCCCTCCGTCACCCGAGACCAAGGAGCAAGCATCTCGAGGCTCTTCCCCTTACTCCTCCTTATCTCCAGTAAGATCCCAGTAGGTGCGATGGAAGAAGGCCGTCGTCGCACCTAGCGCCTTCGCCATGTGTAGCGCAAGACGATCGATGGGGCTACCCGAGGGGATGAGGGCCTCCACGGTGAGCATTAGGTCTCCCTCCTCATCGATATAAGCCTTACCCGCCTTCTGGCTTGCATTCACCTTCGCACAGACTTGATGAAGTAGTAGTTCGCTACCAGCGGGGAAGGCTTCACGCTGGAAGCAGACCTGTGCGAGCAGGAACTCAGGATCTCTTTCGCTGTAGCAGAAGTAGCAGTGGAGGCCGTCATCGTCATAGACTACACGGACATCGGTATCACGCTGAGCTTTGTATCCTGCTTGATTAAGCGTCTCGATAATCGTAGGAAGTACGGAGGAGGGAGCAAAAGTCTTATTCTCCTTCTTGGTGAACTTGTCGAAAAGTGACATCGCTAGTAATTACTTGAATGGGTCATTATGGACTCTCGAGACTAGGGACGAGGATCCTCGTCCGCTACATAGAGGTATTTCACTTAGTCTACTTCCGCTGGCTTCCTCCCTAAGAGCTCCTCGAGAATATAATAGAAGGAGGCTAGTGCCACCCCTAGAGCATGGCTCATATGTAGCGCAAGGGGAGCAAGGGGCATGCCTGCAAAAAGGAAGGTCTCTACGGCTACAACGACATCGCCCTCCTCATCGATATAAGCCTTGCTCACCTTCTGCTTGTGGCTCAGCTGAGCACAAGCCCGATGCAGGCTTCGGTCATCGGCCTCATCGAAGACACCCCGCTCGAAGGTAGCCTGCACGAGGAGGAAGTCAGGCTCTTCTTCGCTGTAGTAGAAGCAGCAGAGGATCTCTTCTTCCTCATAGACCACCCGCACCTCGGCATCACGCACGGGATGGTAGCCTTCCTCAGTGAGCGCCTCCATGATCTCTGGGAGTACGGAGGCGGGAGAGAAAGTCGTGCTGTCTTTCTTGAAGAGCTTGCTAAGGAGTGCCATTGCCCGAGGATAATCGAAGGAACGATAATGGATGCTTGATGCGGGGAGTAGTGCTCTCCGCCCGCTCTACAAAGGTAGCCTTTCTCCCCGTGGGTGGCGAGTGGGCTTGCGGGGAAGGCTCGTGACCTCCTCGGAGCACTAAAGGCAGTCGCCCTCCCTTCTCCAAGTCTGGTTGCGAAGTACCGTGCTGGGAGAAGGGAGGGCGACCATGGGGGATCCCCCTTGAGGGAAGATCTCTTAGCTGGGCAGGCTACCTGAGGGAGGGAGCTGAGAGGCACTAGCGTCCGAGCCTCCGACACCCGAGCCTTGCCCCTCGGTGAGCTGCTTGAGGGTGCGATGGAAGAAGGCTACTGTCGAAGCCAGAGCATCGCTCATGCGCAGGGCAAGGCGATCGACGGGCGTACCTGGCATGAGGAAGGCCTCTACGGAGAAGACGATATCTCCCTCCTCATCGATGTAGGCCTTGCTGACCTTCTGGTCGAAGTCCGTCATCGAGCAAGCCTTGTAGAGGTACGACTCATGGACATCATCGAAGGCAGCACGCTCGAAGGTGGCTCGTACCAGCAGGAACTCAGGATCATCCTCTCGGTAGTAGAAGCAGCAGTAGACACCTTCATTCTTATAGACGATGCGAATATCCTTGTCACGCTCGGGGCGGTAGCCTTCCTTGGCAAGCGCTTCGAGGACCTCTGGTAGTACGGACGAGGGGACTAGAGTAGAGTTGTTCTTCTTTGTAAACTTATCAAACAGTGCCATAGCTTTAAGTAATAGGATCGAGTGTCACTCGGCTGAGGGGGTAAGGGCTAGCTTCCCTCAGCTGGTGGACAAAGATACTTCATTTACTCCACTTGCTCCGGGAGAAGCGAGGGAGTAGACCTCGGGCTAGCGGGAGTGCCCCAAAGCAAACGTCCTCCCAGCTCTACCTGCACCGCCTCGGAGGCAACAGTAGAAATGGGAGGGAGTCTCTAGTAGCGCCTCCGAGGAGGCACTACTGCTACCTCTAGGGCAGAGAGCCGAGTTCGCAGATCAGCGGGAGATCAGCGGCTGCGGACAAGGAGGAAGCGAAGATGCTGATAGAGTGTAGTCCAAAGCCCGTAGTGGCGACGCATCACATCGAAGCGCTCGAGGAGGGATGCTCGATGATTGGCCGTCGTCGTGCCCTCATTGAGGTAAAGGGCGATGACCTCGGGATAGAAGGCGGTGTCCTTGGCCTCCCGTAGCACGCGGATGCACCAATCGACATCCGCAGAGAAGCGATAGAAGAGATCGTACTTCGGCGCTAGACTTCGCTTAGCTACGAAGGCCTGATGACAGACGAGCATCCCCTCACGGAAGCTCTTCCAGTCGAGGTGATGCGGCGGGCGAAGACGACGCAAGCCCAAGTCTCGATCCTCGGCATCGATCAAGCGGGTATCTCCATAGAGCACATCGGGCAGATGATCCCCCGAGCAGGTCGCTCGGACAAGATCCTCCACCGTGGTGGCTTTGGCAAGGGCATCACCAGCGTTGAGGTACCAGACATAGTCCCCTGTAGCACGAGCTAGACCCTTGTTCATCGCATCATAAATGCCCCGATCGGGCTCGCTGAAGACCTTCGCCCGAGGAGCTAGCTCCCCGACGAGCTCAAGGGTATTATCTCGAGAGGCTCCGTCGATGACGAGGTACTCGAGATGGGGATAGGTCTGCGCCTGTACGCTCCGAAGCGTGCGGGTGATGGTAGAGGCTGCATTATAGCAGATGGTGATGATCGTGATGCGTGGGAGCATAGCGAAAGGGATGGGTAAGACGAAGGGATAGACTAGGATCGGTCGGAGGGGCAAGGGAGACTCGCTTCATAGAGCCCGTACAGCTCCCGAGCGACGGCCTTAGCTCCGAAGCGCTCGACACTCCTCTGACAGCAGGTTCGGGAGAAGGCTCCTCCCTTCTCGGCATCCGTCATGAGGAGCTGGGCGAGGCGATCGGCATAGGTCGCTGTGTCAAAGGCAGGGACGAGGAAGCCATTAACGCCCTCTTCGATGATGTCCTCAGGGCCACCACAGCGGAAGCTCACCGCAGGCGTGCCGACGGCAAGCGCTTCGACGAGCGTCTGGCCGAAGGTCTCGTAGACACTTGTCGAGAGGAGCGCCCGAGAGAGCGAATAGATACGAGCGAGCTGGCGGTGATCCCGTACACTCCCCAGAGCCACATAGGGAAGAGCCAGCTCATCGAAGTAGCCCTCCCGACGGATCGCACCTACTAGGACGAAGGTGATCCTCGAAGCAAGCTCGGGATAGCGCTCCCGCAGATGCTCGGCGATCGCCATGAGGAGATGAGGGCCTTTGACATCATCATCCAGCCGAGCGGCAACTAGCGTGAGGTAGAGTCTCCCCTCTTGCCACCAAGCGGGTATCGGTTCGCCTTCGGCCGTCTCGGGGGAGAAAAGTCCGAGGTCGATCGGGTTCGGCAGGACAGAGGGGGTACCGTAGGAGCGCATCAAGGGGCTTCGCTCGAAGAGGCGAGCTTCCGAGCGACTGACGGCGATATAGCGGAAGGGAGGAGCGGCGAGGAAGGCCTTCTGCCTCCAGATCGCACGAGAGAGATCCTCCCTCTTCTTCCCACCAAGGAGGGGACAGAAGCCACAGCCTTCCTCATAGCGAGGACAGAGGCTGGAGCCTTCACGGGAGAACTCTAGGGGCAGGTGACAGATCCCTGTCGCTGCCCAGAGGTCGTGCAGGGTGGAGAAGATCGGCTTGCCGAGCTTCGAGAGGCGACGAAGAGCGTGGAGGGAGAGGAGGCCTTGGTTGATCCAGTGGAGATGCAGCACATCTGCTTCTCGTACCCAAGGGTGCTGACTGAGGTCAAAGCCTAGGCGTGCCGTCGAGACACGGAAGAGGCGACTGCGATCCCGTCCATTCCTCAGATAGATCTCTAGACGCTCGCCAAGGAAAGCCAAGCGCCCCCAGAGACGCTGGAGCGGCGT
>NZ_CALHVI010000004.1 GCF_938039215.1 uncultured Porphyromonas sp.
GCACCTGCGTATAGACTTGCAGGAAGCTCGGAGCGGATTCGGTTTGTTTGGTAGGGATAGCCATACGACTGTTTTGGCTATGAAGACACTAAATGTCAACGATATATGAAATGGTTAAAACCCTGTACACCTTGGAAATGCCGTGCAATGGTCTCAATATGATGTGCCCAGAGGCAAAGATAAGGCCTGCGTCCAAAAGAAGGCCGTGCCTCCAGCTCCCAAGCCACTGGAGTGGGCGGGGAAGACTGGAGGCACGGCCTAAGCGTATAGGGTAGCCTACTAGAGGAGCTGGTGGCTACGGCGGATGAAGGAGGCGAGCGCCTCACCCGAGAGGAGACCATTGCCTAGGAGAGCGAGGTCGATGAGCTGACCTACGAGCAGTTCGCTCGCACCGAAGCTCTGGAGTTCGGACTTGATCTTACCCTCGATCTCTAACTTCTTGCTCCGGAGAGCCTCTAGCTCTTCACGCTCTGCAGTGGTGACTTCCTCGGGCTTCTTAGCCGACTGTACCGTCTGAGCAGCTTCTACGAGTGAGGTCTGCTCCTTGAGCTCTGCACGTAGTGCGGTGAGCTTAGGTTCGACCACCTTTGCCTCCTCAGAGAGGAGGCGCTGGATGAGTGGGTGCTCGGTATTGAGTACGACATTGTAGCCCTCGGGGAGGTCGCCATAGAAGTTCATTCCAGGCTGCAAGCGAGCCATCTCCTGCATACGACGCATGAACTCACCTTGGGTAATGAGTACAGCATCGGCATCAGAGCCAAGAGCCTCAAGGGTCACGCTGTAGTTGCGCTTCTCTTCACGAGGTAGTCGCCCTTCGAAGATCGCCTTCAGTGTACCCTGCTCCGTCTCAGAGAGTGCTACGGCACGCTGCTCTTCCTTGGCGATCAGCTTCTCGATAGAGTCGGAGTCGACACGTACGAAGCGAGTCTTCTCGAGCTTCTGCTCTAGCTGAGAGACGGCATGTACGTCGAGTGGCCCATCCAGCAGGAGCACGGAGTAGCCCTTCGCCTGAGCACGCTCGATGGCGGCATACTGCCCTTCACGGTCGTTGGTGTAGAGCCAGACGAGCTGACCATCCTTATCCGTCTGGTTGCTCTCGGTGAGGGTACGGTATTCCTCTAGGGTGAAGTGCTTACCCTCGAGATCTGTCACGAGGTCGAACTTCACGGCACGGTCATAGAACTTTTCATCGGAGAGCATCCCATACTGGATGAAGACCTTCAGGCTCTCCCACTTCTCCTCGAAGAGGGGGCGCTCATTGCGGAAGAGTTCATCGAGTCGGTCTGCGACCTTCTTAGAGATGTGGTTGGAGATCTTCTTGACCTGAGCATCGCTCTGGAGGTAGGAGCGAGAGACGTTCAGAGGAATGTCTGGCGAGTCAAGCACCCCATGTAAGAGGGTGAGGTACTCGGGGACGATACCCTCGACCTCCTCGGTGACGAAGACTTGATTAGCATAGAGCTGGATCTTATTGCGCTGCAGCTCCATCTGGTTCTTCACCTTGGGGAAGTAGAGGATCCCCGTGAGGTTGAAGGGGTAGTCTACATTGAGATGGATCCAGAAGAGGGGCTCTTCGAAGGTCTGAGGGTAGAGCTGGTGGTAGAAGGCGATGTAGTCTTCATCCTTGAGCTCGGAGGGCTTCTTCGTCCAAGTAGGGTGAATATCGTTGATCTGGTTGTCCTCTTCGGTGTCTACATAGGCACCGTCCTTCCACTCCTGCTTCTTGCCGAAGACGATGGGGACGGGGAGGAACTTGCAGTACTTGTTCAGCAGGGTAGAGAGGCGATCCTTGCTTAGGAACTCTTCGCTCTCGCTGTCGATATGTAGGATGATGTCCGTACCTCGCTCGGTGCGCTCGCCCTTCTCAAGGGTATATTCGGGGCTACCCTCACAGCTCCAGTGGATAGGCTCAGCACCTTCACGATAGGAGAGGGACTGGATCTCTACACGAGAGGAGACCATGAAGGAGGAGTAGAAGCCTAGGCCGAAGTGACCGATGATGGCTACCTTGTCATCCTTGTACTTGTCGAGGAATTCCTCTGCCCCAGAGAAGGCGATCTGGTTGATGTACTTCTCTACCTCATCAGCAGTCATCCCTATACCTCGGTCGCTGACGGTGATGGTCTTCTGCTCGGGGTCGAAGCTGACAGATACCTGTAGCTCTCCGAGCTCGCCCTTGAACTCCCCTGCGGAGGCTAGGGCACGGAGCTTCTGCGTAGCATCTACTGCATTGGAGACAAGTTCCCGAAGGAAGATATCATGCTCACTGTAGAGGAACTTCTTGATGACGGGGAAGATATTCTCACTCGTTACCCCGATCTTACCTTGCTTACTCATAGAGTCTATAGTTGATCTTGTATGATGGATATGCGTGTTATCTCTCCCCTTCACGCAAAGGGGATGCCACTCTATGACTCTACGACAATATGGCAGTCCGATTCCCGCTATCGGACGATGGAGCGGATCCAAGCGAAGAGCTCACCGAGGGCATAGTCTCCGCTGTGAGGACGGTTCCAAGGGAGCTTGAAGTTCACCTCCTTGCCTACGTTCTCCAGCTTGGTAGCTAGGTTGATGATGACTGGGAAGGCTGTATCTCGGTCTCTCGCTCCGTGTCGGATGTACCAGTGGGGAGCGGTAGAGGCCTTGGGGTCTCCGATATAGTTCATGGGGTTCATCAGTCGAACTCGCTCCTTGAGGACGGGGCTAAGGTGTCTACCCGTCTGAGTCGCAGCCCATGGGGTGAAGTTAGCATCGCTCCCCGCATCGTCTCCGAAGAGTCCATTCTCTCCGCTGGCTGTCGCACCATCGATGCCATAGCTGTCGAAGGCGGGTACCCCCTTCAGTGGCTGGGTGGAGACGACATAGTCGAGGTACTTCGAGAGGTCGAGGTCGGTGATGTACTCTCCCTGCTGTCGCTGACGGGGACCCATACCCTGAGGGGGCATGCCTGCACCTCTGTTGGGGGTGGGAGGTGCGCTGACACCGCCGTTGATAGGAGCCTGCCCATGGGCCTGCTGGGAGAAGGAGAATCCGATGCTGTCGGGGATAGTAGCCCCAGCATCCTTGGCCTCCTGAGCACTCGTGATGAGGAGCTTCTTGAGGTAGGAGGGGTAGGTCTCTGCTGTCAGAGGTGTGCCGTCAGGGAGGCTCAGCCCAAGTGAGGCTTGATAGGCGGGGAACTGGCTCGCTAGCGCTGTCGTGAGGGCTCGCTTATCCTCGCTGAGGGACTGCCTACTCGCCGTCTGCCCGTAGAGCCACTCATAGGCCATGTCGGCATGATCTAGGTCGATGATAGGGCAGTAGCATACCGAGGCGAAGACATCATCACGCTCTTCGGCTGCCCCCATTGCTTTGAGCGCTGGGGCATAGCTCGGATGATTGCCCGTAGCACCGAGCAGGGCGGACATCGCTCCTCCAGCGCTGGTACCATCAGTGATGATACGCTCCTTGTCCCCTGGGATCTCCCTATCGAAGTGGCGGAGGTAGCGTACGGCGGCCTTGAGGTCGAGTAGACCCTTGGGTGCTCGACCCGTGTAGAGGGTCTTCTTGCCCTGTGGCACCGTCGATCGACGCCCACGGCTACCTGGGATCACGAGGACATAGCCCTCGGCCAAGGCTCGTCCAGAGGCATCGTCTGCCTGAGGCTCACCTGCTCGGCTCTCCATGTAGCCTCCTACATAGGTGCGTAGGAAGATAGGGGTACGCTCCGTAGCCCCATCGGGGATGAAGATATTGAGGTACTGATAGGTGGAGTCCTCTACGTGAGAGACATAGTAGAGCTGGGTATAGGCGGTGTAGCTCACGCTGTGCCCATCGGGCATCGTGAGCTGGGTCTTCACCCCCTTGGTGCGATCGAAGCTAAGGGGAGTGGCGGTCTTAGTCTTGGCAGAGAGCCCCATGGAGCAGAGGGCACCAAGCAGTACGAAGAGGGACTTTTTCATCTTCTGCACGTTGATCTTAGTGAGTGAATCGTGATGGATAGCGAAGTGCTCGATCAGAGAGGCACTTATTGTCCCTTAGAGCTCCAGCAGAGGGGAAGGTTTAATGCCTCGTCGTGCTCAGCCTAGATTTGCCCTCTGGGGTGGGGTATTATCCTTCATCCTAGCACCCCATTCATGGGTCACTCGAGTACCCCATGAATGGGTCGGTCGGGTGACCCATGTATGGGTCCCTCTGGGGAGGCATGCATGGGTGTCTCTGGAGTGGATCGGGTAGGGGCATGTCTACCCCAAGGCGGATAATGGCGAGAAATGTACGCCGAGGCTGAGGATTTTGTATCTTTGAATAGGAGGGTAGCCTCAATCCCGTGTCGCATACCTATGTAGGCGGCACGAATCGTTATAGCATCAATGGAGACAATCAAGCAGATATTCCGCATAGGGAGTGGCCCCAGCAGTAGCCACACGATGGGTCCACGTCGGGCCGCAGAGCAGTTCCGTGCCCGCTGTCCCGAAGCTCGTAGATATGATGTCACGCTCTATGGGAGCTTGGCTGCTACGGGTAAGGGACACATGACTGATGTTGCCATCCTTGAGACTCTTATCCCAGTGGCCCCAACGGAGATCCACTGGAAGCCCGATATTACCCTACCGTTTCACCCCAATGGAATGAAGTTCGAGGGCTTCGATGCTGAGGGGCGACTCCTAGATACCTACACAGTCTTTAGTATCGGAGGGGGGACGCTGGCCAATGAGCAGTTCAATGAGCAGAAGTCCGCTACCATCTATCCCGATAGTCGGATCATCGATATCATGCATCGTATCCACGAAGAGGATGCTACCTTCTGGGAATATGTCGAGCACTATGAGGGTAGGGAGATCTGGGACTATCTGGCAGAGATCTGGCAGGTGATGCAGCGTGCTATCCATGCGGGGCTTTCCGCTGAAGGGGTGCTCCCAGGAGGCTTGGGGCTGCGTCGTAAGGCGGCTCTATACAAGGTCAAGGCCGAAGGCTATGGCTCGGCGAGCATCAAGAATAGAGGGCTCGTCTATGCCTATGCGCTCGCCGTCAGTGAGCACAATGCCTCTGGCGGACAAGTCGTCACCGCCCCTACCTGCGGAAGCTGTGGGGTCGTCCCCGCTGTGCTCTATCATCTGAAGACCAGCCGAGAGTTCCCTGATCAGAGCATCCTGAGAGCACTAGCCACGGCGGGGCTCTTCGCCAATGTCGTACGCACCAATGCCTCGATCTCAGGAGCTGAGGTAGGGTGTCAGGGCGAGGTGGGGGTAGCTTGTGCCATGGGCGCAGCGGCTGCTAGTCAGCTCTTCGGTGGATCCAACCTCCAGATCGAGTACTCGGCAGAGATGGGCCTCGAGCACCATCTAGGCCTCACCTGCGACCCCGTCTGTGGGCTGGTACAGATCCCCTGCATCGAGCGCAATGCCTTTGCAGCAGCACGAGCCCTTGATGCCAATACCTATGGGACCTTCAGCGATGGACGACATCGAGTGAGCTTCGACCAAGTCGTCGAGGTGATGCGCAAGACGGGACACGACCTGCCCAGTCTCTATCGTGAGACTTCGACAGGGGGGCTAGCCAGCGCTTACTCTGCCAAGAAGCCTCCTCGCCCTTGGTAACCACTTAGTCAAGAGCTTGATCTATGAATCTTAGAGCATCACTCCTCACGATCCTTGGCCTCGTCCTCTTCACTCTGGGTAGCCCCAGTGGGGGACTTCATGCCCAGACCCCTGACACGATCCCAGCGATCCGTATGCTCAACGATAGCTTGATCGAGATCAATCTAGCTAATATCTACGTCTCGGCTCATCGCACGGTACGACCACTCACCCCCCTGGAGCGCCAGCAACTCTGGCGACGCATACGAGATGTCAAGAAGGTCTACCCCTATGCCAAGTACGTAGCCGCCACCATCATCGAGACCTACGAGTACATGCAGACCCTCCCAGAGAAGGAGCAAGAGCCCCATCTGAAGCGTGTCGAGGTCGAGCTCAAGCGAGATATGGAGCCTAAGATGAAGGACCTCACCCTAGGGCAAGGCAAGCTCCTCATCAAGCTCATCAATCGCCAGTGTGGGATGACAGGCTACGAGCTGGTCCAAGCCTTCCTTGGAAGCTTCAAGGCCTGGAGTTGGCAGATCTTCGCTCGCATCACGGGGGCGAACCTCAAGTCCACCTACTCCCCCGAAACCAATCCCGATGATGCACTGACCGAGCGTATCGTCCGCCTCTATGATCAGCATATACTCTGAAGACTAGACCGAGCACAATGAGAAAGCGACTTTATCTCTATCTCTTACTCCTCTTAGGTGTGAGCCTCTCTGCGGAGGGGCGAACGAAAGCTCCCATCCGTGTAGCTTGTATCGGAAATAGTATCACCTACGGCTATGGGCTCCAAGATCGTGATCGGGAGGCCTATCCCGTCCTGCTACAGCAGTTCCTCGGAGCTAAGTATCAGGTAGAGAACTTCGGGAAGTCGGGTGCCACCCTGCTCTCTCGTGGGCATCGCCCCTACTTCGAGCAAGAGGAGTATCGTCGAGCCTTAGCCTTCCGCCCCGACATCGCTGTGATCCATCTCGGGGTGAACGATACTGATCCTCGCAATTGGCCCAACTATCGGGATGAGTTCATCCCCGACTACCGCCATCTGATCGACACGCTACGCTCCATCTCCCCTCGGGTGCGCATCCTCATCGCTCGCACGACTCCGATAGGTGTGGAGCATCATCGCTTCGAGTCGGGGACTCGGGATTGGCAGCTACAGATCCAGCAGGCCATCGAGCGTGTAGCTACGAGTGCAGGTGTCGAGCTTATTGACTTCCATGCTCCGCTTTATCCCTTCCCTCATTACTTCCCAGATGCCGTGCACCCTACAGCTCCTGGGACTCGCATCCTAGCCGAGACAGCTTACCGAGCTGTCTCGGGGAACTATGGCGGACTACAGCTCCCTGCGATCTATTCAGAGGGGATGGTGCTCCAGCGTGAGCGTCCCCTCGTCCTGAGGGGTACTGCAGATGCTGGGGAGAAGGTCTCGCTCTCCTTCCGTGGCTGGCGAGGTCGGGCTAAGGCAAACGGGCTAGGGGAGTGGACGATCACCCTCCCAGCTCAGTCGGCAGGAGGCCCCTATACCCTCGAGGTGAGTACATCACACCGCAAGATCAAGCTCCATGAGGTCTATGTCGGTGAGGTCTGGCTATGCTCAGGACAGTCCAATATGGCCTTCACCCTCGGGGAGAGTAGTGATGAGGAGCATCGCCCCATCCAGTCCGATAGCCTCCTGCGTATCTACAGCATGCAGCCCGCTCATGAGACGACGGCTACAGCTTGGCCTCTTAGCTTCCTCGACTCCCTAGATCAGCTTCGCTACTATCGCCCCACTTCTTGGGAGGGAGCGACCCCTAGTCGAACGAATATCTCAGCCATAGCCTACCACTTTGCTCGTGAGCTGAGGGATAGCCTCAAGATACCCGTCGGGATCGTAGTCAACGCTGTGGGGGGATCTCCTACGGAGGCTTGGATCGATCGAGCGACTCTAGAGATGAAGCTCCCTGCTATCCTCCGTCATTGGCGAACGAATGACTTCATCATGCCGTGGGTGAGGGAGCGTGCAGGGCAGAATCTAGAGGCTCGTAGCACACCGCTAGCTCGTCACCCCTATGCTCCCACTTATCTCTACGATACGGGCATACGCCCGCTCAAGGACTTTGCCTTCCGTGGGGCACTCTGGTATCAAGGGGAGTCTAATGCGCACAACGTAGAGGCGCACGAACAGCTCTTCCCCCTCCTCATCGAGAGCTGGAGGAAGACCTTCGGTGCTACTCTTCCCTTCTATTATGTACAGCTCTCCTCCCTCAATCGTCCCTCTTGGCCCGCCTTCCGAGACAGTCAGCGTCGCCTAGCCCGTCCCGCAGAGGGGGTAGAGATGGTGGTATCTCTAGATCATGGCCTCAAGACAGATGTGCATCCTCGAGTTAAGTATCCCATCGGGCATCGCCTAGCACTGCTAGCACTATCGAGACAGTATGGGTACAGCTCGCTGGAGGCTCGTAGCCCTGAGCTACAGCACCTCACCCTACAGCCTCATGCGCTCCAGCTCTCCTTCTCGGGGACCTCTCTGCTACGTACCTCTGACCGAGCTGACCTTAGAGGCTTCGAGCTCGTCACCGAAGGGGGGAATACTTACCCGCTCACGGGCACGATCAAGGGTCAGACTGTCACACTTCGTCTCCCCGCTTCACTCTCTGGGCAAGCGCTCTGGCTACTACGCTATGCCTTCCGCCCCTACACCGATGCCAACCTCACAGGAGCTACGGGCCTGCCCGTAGGTACCTTCTCCATAGATATCAAGACCCACGCTCATGGCGCTCAATAGATCCATCCTTTCACTCGCCTTCCTAGGCGTAGCCCTCTCAGTAGGTAGCATCTCTTGCTCCTCCTCACTACCCAAACTTACCATCGAGCTTGGTAAGTTAGCTCCCAGTGATACCCTAGCCTATGTGACCTACATAGGTGAGGGGATGCAAGAGACTGATACCTTAGTTCACTTCTCCGAGAAGATCTCGCTGAGCCCAGATACAGCACGCTTCCGCAGGATCTCCTTTGTCCATGCCTCGGGGGACGAAGTACTCCTCTATGCTTGGAATGGTAAGGAATGGAAGAGAGAGAAAGCTCCTGCTAAGGAAGAAGCCCCCTTCACAGAGCTCTCCGAAGCCTATGACTTCCGAGGCCGAGACATCCAAGGGAAGGAGCGAAGCCTCTCGGAGCTCTATCGCAAGCAGCCTGTGGAGTTGGTCTTTGTCTCCCCCGAGCGTATGCAGAGCATCACTAAGCAGGAGCAAGCGCAGCTGAAGCTGAAGGCTCACCCCGACAGCCTGCAGTTCGTCTTCCTCTATCCTTCGCTATCAGACTCCACAGTACGAGCCCAGCTACGCAGGGATAGCCTCCAAGGGATTGCCTTCTCTGATAGTCTAGGCCTTGTCACGAGACTTCGCCGAGACTACGGGGTCCAAGGGAAAGACCAACCCGTACGCTTCCGTATCGATACCTTAGGCAAGATCAAACGCTGATCCCCTCTCCCCACCTTACCTCTACTACACACTACACACGACCATGCTTGTCAAGACCTATGCAGCAGCTCTACAGAGCATCCAAGCGCAGACCGTCACGATCGAAGTCAACTGTACACGGGGCTCCTACTTCCAGCTTGTAGGACTACCCGACACAGCGATCAAAGAGAGCCAAGACAGGATCATCTCTGCGATCGAGAGTTCGGGATATAAGTTCCCCGGGAAGCGCATCGTCATCAATATGAGCCCCGCAGACCTGAGGAAGGAGGGAGCGGCCTATGACCTCCCTCTGGCTATTGGTCTTCTAGCGGCAGATGGGCAGATACCAGCGGACCTCTTGGAGCACTATATGATCATGGGAGAGCTCTCTCTTGATGGATCTGTTCGCCCCATTCATGGCGCTCTCCCCATAGCGATACAAGCGCGTAGTGAAGGCTTCCGAGGCTTCATCCTCCCCGAGGCTAATGCTCGGGAGGCAGCTGTCGTCAATCGACTCGAGGTGCATGCAGCACGGTCGCTCCGTGAGGTGATAGCTATGCTCTCGGGTGAAGAGCCCCTTCCGAAGGTCGAGGTCGATACCCGTGGGGAGTTCTACCGAGGACTACGGCAGGACTTCTTTGACTTCTCAGAGGTCAAGGGACAAGAGACAGTGAAGCGAGCCCTAGAGGTAGCTGCAGCTGGCGGGCACAACCTACTGATGATAGGCCCTCCAGGGAGTGGGAAGTCCATGATGGCTAAGCGCCTTCCGAGCATCTTGCCTCCCTTCACGCTCGAGGAGAGTCTGGAGACAACGAAGATCTATTCGGTGGCAGGGAAGCTCGCTCGGGATGTCACCCTGATGACCGCTCGCCCCTTTCGCTCACCTCATCACTCCATCTCTCCTGTGGCTCTAGTCGGAGGGGGAGCTAACCCTCAGCCTGGAGAGATCAGTCTTGCGCACAATGGGGTGCTCTTCCTCGATGAGCTCCCTGAGTTCAGTCGTGGTGTCCTTGAGGTCATGCGCCAGCCTCTGGAGGAGCGAGTAGTCACCGTCGCTCGGGCACGCTACACGGTGGACTATCCCGCTAGCTTCATGCTCGTAGCTGCTATGAACCCTTGTCCCTGTGGCTACTACAATCATCCTACTCATGCCTGCGAATGCACTCCTCAGCAAGTACAGCGCTACCTAGGTAAGGTCTCTGGGCCACTGCTCGACCGCATCGACTTGCAGGTAGAGATCGTACCCGTAGACTTCGATAAGCTCTCCGATATACAGCCCTCAGAGAGTAGTGAGAAGATCAGGGAGCGTGTCCTCCGAGCTCGGGAGATCCAGATCGCTCGCTTTGCTCCCTACCCAGGGGTACACTGCAATGCTCAGATGACTCCACGCCTCATGGAGCTCTTCGCTCGCCCTGATGCTGAGGGGCTGGAGAAGCTTCGCCTAGCCATGGAGCGACTAGACCTCTCAGCACGTGCCTATGATCGCATCCTCAAGGTCGCTCGTACCATTGCCGATCTCTCGGGATCGGAGCAGATCCGCCGAGAGCATATAGCCGAAGCCATTCGCTACCGCAGTCTCGACCGAGGCTCGTGGGGGCAGCGAGTGCACTGAGGCTATCACTTCTCGTATTGGAAGTATCACATATCTTGACTATCTTTGCATCGCTTTAGAGTGGGCTTCGCCTGCTTTGAATGCTTTTAGGTAGAACTAGTAGCTCAGTAGGTAGAGCACATCCCTTTTAAGGATGGGGTCCTGGGTTCGAACCCCAGCTGGTTCACATCCTCAACGTTCGCTTAGCTTGGAGACTGCGCAGAGCAGACTTCCAAGCTAAGTTCGTTTATGGGGCTATGGGAGGGGAAGCTTTGCCTCCCTGCTCTGTGTGATTCTTTTACCTCTAGGGGAGAAGTTTTCCCATAAGTAAATCCCCCGCCCCCTCATCTCGCTGGATGAAGGGGCGGGGGATTTGTTGTTGGATGCTACTTGACCTGCTAGGGGAGAGCTACTCGCTTTGTTCGGTGGTGGCTATTTACCTTGTACGGCGGAAGCTGTTTGCCTTGCTACGTAGGTGGTACTTGCTTCCTCGGAGTAGGCAATGTATGCTGGTTCCTCGGGTCGGGGACTAGTGCCCGTGGGGGACGTACTTGCGTTTCCCGCTGAAGCTCTCTACATCGATCCGGATGATGGCGGTGCGGTGGAAGGACTTCTCGACATAGATCTTCCCCTGCTCCATATCATTGGGGCAGAGCTTCTCCAAGAGCAGGTGGAGGGCATGCCTTCGCTCCTCTTCAGATAGGTCGATATGAGCATGACCTCGGAGGATCACGCTCTCATATTCGGTGGTGAACTTACTAGGAAGTAGATTCACCCGTCCTACGATACAGAGGGAGACCAGACTATTCTTGGCAAGGGCTCGGAGCTTCTTGCCTTCGGGAGCACAATGGATATAGATACAGCTTGCTCCGTCCCAGATGTGGTTGATGGGGATGCCATAGGGTGCTCCTTCCTCGTCGATCATGGAGAGGACTCCGTATTCCTCTTGCTGGAGGAGCTCGAGGGCTCGTGCTTCGTCGAGGAGTCGATCACGTCGTCGGACATCATCATTGCAGTAGTTCATGACTTTAGGTATCTCTAGATGAAACTCTATGTAATTGAGGGTGAGGGAAGGCTACTTCCCTTGGTAGATGAGCTTAGCCAGCACGGGATAGTGGTCAGAGGGAGCACGGCGGACGTGCTTCTTGAGCTTCAGTTCCTCGGGAGCATTACCACTGCCTTGGGTGGTTGCCAGAGGCTTCTCTGTCCAGTAGCTATCGGTGAGGATGGCATAGCGTCGTACACGGAAGTCTTTAGAGACGAAGATGTGGTCGATGCGGCTCTCCGTCTTCAGCTCCGTATCGAAGTCATTGAAGGTGCCATTAGGGGCTAAGCGTCGCTCAGCCTGTGTGTACGCATCTTGAAGCCCCGAGGTGGATAGGATGGCGAAGATCTCATCTGTCTGATCCACGTTGAAGTCACCCGTAAGTATCACAGGGCTGCAGGGAGGAGCGATCTCTTGGATCTTCTGAAGGACGAGCTTGGCTGACTCACGGCGTGCAGTCTTGCCCACGTGATCAAGGTGGAGGTTGAAGAAGTAGAAGCGTAGCTGGGTACGCTTGTCTACGAACTCTCCCCACGAGCAGATACGGATGCAGGCGGCATCCCACCCGAGCTGTGGGCGGTCAGGTGTCTCGCTGAGCCAGAAGTTGCCACTGCGGATCTTCGTGAGGCGGTCCTTCCGGTAGAAGATCGCCGAGTATTCGCCTGCCTGCTTACCATCATCACGACCGACTCCGATATAGTCATAGTCTGGAAGGCCTTTCGTTAGGTCGCCAAGCTGATGCACCTTAGCTTCCTGAGTGCCAAAGATGTCTGGTTCTTCGAAGTTGATGAGATCACAGATGAGGGGGCAGCGTTGCGCCCAGCCATTGCCTCGCTTAGCATCGTCAGGGTTGTCGTAGCGGATGTTGTAGCTCCCTACGAAGAGACTTTGTGCCTGGATCCCGAGGATAGGGGAGAGGCAGAGGATCAAGATGAATAGTCGCTTCATACTTATATGTAGTTCGTATTTGTTGGCTCTACTGAGGCGAGGGTGCCCCCTGCTCTTGAGGGTCGGCTCCTCTTACCCTAGGAGGTGCTATGCAAATATACATCAATACTTTTCCCTCTTTCATATGCTCTATAGGGTCGGCGCTTACTTTGCTCTAGGGGTACCTTTTATAGGGGAGACCTGCGATATTCCCTAGGGGTTCTATTTGGAACGTAATGAAACTTATACTACCTTTGCAGTGAACAAAACGGTGTGGTAGTTCAGCTGGTTAGAATACCTGCCTGTCACGCAGGGGGTCGCGGGTTCGAGTCCCGTCCATACCGCTTCATAATCAAGGTAGAGCACGAGCGATCGTGCTCTACCTTTTTTATTTCCCCTGCATACCTTCCCTTACTTCTCTTAGATGCTACTTGGAGGGAGTGGGGGAAGAGAGATGCCGAAGAGGATGAGCCTATTTCAGAGCTTATTATGCCTTGTAGACTGAGGAATGCTGGGTGCTTTTCACTATCTTTGGTGTGCAAAAACAAGAAGGACGTACAATTCATGGATCTTTTAGAACAGAAGACAGTAGACTATAGCGATAGTGATATCAAGACCCTAGAATGGGATGAGCATATCCGTCGCCGCCCGGGGATGTACATCGGGAAGCTCGGTGATGGTACTCATGCCGATGACGGGATATATGTCCTGCTCAAAGAGGTGCTCGACAACTCCATCGACGAGTATGTCATGGGTGCTGGCAAGAAGGTCGAGATCACGATCCATGAAGGAGAAGTGACGGTCCGTGACTATGGCCGAGGCATTCCCTTGGGTAAGCTCATCGATGCGACGAGCAAGATGAATACGGGGGGGAAGATTGACTCTAAAGCCTTCAAGAAGTCCGTTGGTCTTAACGGGGTAGGGATCAAGGCGGTCAATGCCCTTTCCATTCACTGCGAGATCACCGTCTGGCGTGAAGGCCTGACGAAGACAGTACGCTATTCGCATGCCAAGCTCCTTGAGGAGACGGAGGCAGTGCCCTCGACAGAGCCTTCGGGGACACGAGTGGTCTTCCGTCCCGATAGCGAGCTCTTCCGTGGCTACGAGTACAAGGATGAGTTCGTCGAGACTATGGTGAAGAACTACTCGTTCCTCAATGCAGGTCTTGCCCTCATCTATAATGGACGACGCTACCTCTCCAAGAGAGGCCTAGCCGACCTCCTAGAGGAGAATATGACCGAGGAAGCACTCTACCCCCTCATCCACCTCAAGGAAGACGATGTCGAGATCGTACTTACCCATACGACACAGGTAGGGGAAGACTTCTACAGTTTCGTCAATGGACAGAACACGACCCAAGGAGGTACTCATCTCTCGGCATTCAAGGAAGCGGTAGCCCGTGTTATCAAGGACTTCTTCGGGAAGAACTTTGATTACCGTGATATACGATACGGGATGGCTGCAGCCATCAGCATCAAGATCGAAGAGCCCGTCTTCGAGAGCCAGACCAAGACGAAGCTAGGATCGAAGGATATGGAGCCCGATGGGCGAAGTATCCAGAAGTTCCTCAATGACTTCCTCGGCAAAGAACTAGATAACTATCTGCACATCCACCCAGAAGACGCTGGGATCATGCTGCAGAAGATCCAGGAGAGCGAACGCGAGCGCAAGAGCCTCAGCGGTGTCGCCAAACTTGCTCGTGAACGGGCAAAGAAAGCCAGCCTACACAACAAGAAGCTCCGAGACTGCACTATTCACTTCAATGACCCTAAAGCCAAAGAGCCCGAACGTACCAGTCTCTTCATCACCGAGGGTAACTCAGCGAGTGGATCGATCACCACTTGTCGTGACCCCAAATATCAAGCCGTCTTCAGCCTTCGTGGTAAGCCTCTGAACTGCTACGGACAGAGCAAGAAGGTCGTCTATGAGAACGAGGAATTCAACCTCCTACAAGCTGCACTCAATATCGAGGATGGCCTAGATGGGCTTCGCTACAACCGTATCATCATCGCTACCGATGCCGATGATGACGGGATGCACATTCGCCTACTACTGATTACCTTCTTCCTGCAGTTCTTCCCCGAGCTGGTACGTAGAGGTCACGTCTTCATCCTAGAGACACCTCTCTTCCGTGTCTTCCTGCCGAAGGAGCATAAGAAGTCGGATAACTTCATGACCTCTTCGCCTGCGGCTAAGAAGAAGGGACGAGGTAAGAAGAAGGAGAAGGAAGAGGCTGAGCCTGCGGAGGAACTGGTGACGAATATCTACTGCTACAACGAGGCACAGAAGCAGGAAGCCCTGCGTAAGCTCGGCAAGCGAGCCCTAGTCACCCGATTCAAGGGGCTTGGGGAGATCTCTCCCGATCAGTTCAAGGACTGGATCAGTGAAGAGAATATCAAGCTTGACCCGATACGCATACGCAAGGAGGACAATCTGAGTAGCCTCCTGATGTTCTACATGGGGAAGAATACCCCCGAGCGCCAGAACTTCATCATCGATAACCTCGTCGTCGACGAGTAGTTCCCGACGAGGGCGAATCCATCGCCCTGCTACAAGCGAAGAGGCCCCACCGTAAGTCTGATCTTACGGCGGGGCCTCTTTTGTTAGGATGTAGCTCCTAAGGCTAGGGCCTTACTTCTTCTTATCCTTGCAGCAGCCCTTCTTGCCTGCCTGCTCCTGGCAGTTACCCTGCTCGCAGGATTCAGAAGTCTTAGTGCACTTCTTTTCGCACTTCTTAGCTTCCTTCTTGTCGCAGGCCTTGGCATCCTTCTTGTCACAGCTCTTAGCTGCATCCTTGCCGGCTGCTACCTGCTTGCCCTTGCACTTCTTTGCTCCTTCGGGGGTAGAGCAGAGGGAGCCTTCCTTGCAGTCGCACTCCTTGGTCTTACCCGAGCAGCAAGTGGCCTTCTTGGTGCTATCGGTCTTCGCCTGTGCTTCCTTCTTGACTACGTCCTTCTTCTCTGGGGTTTGTGCCGAAGCGCTTACGCCGAGGGCAAAGAGGCATGCTACGGCGAAAATGAATCTCTTCATGATTGTTTGTGTTAGGTTGTTAATGTTGTTATTCTGAGGGTGGAAGTCGGGACTCCCGTGAAGTAAAGTTAGCGAAAGGACCCTACAAGACGGGGTGTCTCAGAGATTCTCTCCTCGGAATAACTAAAAGGTAGGTTAGCCGAAAAGTTCATGAGAGGGACTACTTTTATTTCCCTAGAGGCGCTACTGCTACCTCTTCGGAGGCACTACGGGTACCTCCTCGGAGGCGCTAGTAGTGCTTCCTCTGCATCGCTACTTTGACCTCGATGTAGGGAGCGGGATGCCTGAATTTCCCCTGCACTAGTGATCGCATTGAGGTGCGGAGCTCTATGCCAAGAGCACAGTGGGCAAGGGTCAAAAGAAGGAGCTCAATCATCCCTATAGAATATGTATATTTGTCATTCAAATATTGACTTCGCTGACAAGGAGTGACCACTGTGGGAGCTACCCAGTCAGCACCTAGTATCTATGCAGTATCCCCTTCCTCGCTTTCGACATACACGAGCGTTGAGCCATGCCTGGACGATCCTTCGTTCGCATCCTCAGTTTTTCATCTATTCATCGATCATCTTCCTATTGGGTTGTGGCCTATCGATCTACTTGTGGATACAGGTCGGGGCGATTGTGGCTGGATCAGCATCTGGAGTAGATGCTACGTCTTCTATCAAGCAGCTTGGGCTTCTCGGTGCCTTGGGCTTTGGGGTAGGGCTTCTAGACTTCTTCTTAGCCTATGGCCTTCATAAGCGGATCCTTGGTCTCTTTAGTGAAGAGGAGCCCGAAGAACTCCCTATCAGAAGGCGCATCCGAGAGGGACTTCTCTTCTTGCTCCAAGCACTCGTCCTCTCCCTCCTCATAGCTCTTGGCTTCCTCTTCTTCATTCTCCCTGGATTCTATCTAGCCATGCGCCTCTTACTTGCGCCTTGGCTGTATTTGGATGGGAAAGCAGGCTTCTGGGGATCCTTCAAGCTCTCGTGGCAGCGCACCTCGAGGCACTTCTATGTGCTCCTTCCAGTATGGGGCTTTACCCTTCTTTTCTCTTTGGGAGTCTCCGTGACTTTAGGGCTGGGGCTCATCCCTTTGCTCCCCTTGGGGCTTATCTATAGCTGTATCCTCTACCGCTATCTTCTCGAAGTCCCTCAGGATACTCTTCCTCTGCGCTAAGTGATGAAGACCTTTGTTTCCCTGCACGGAGTCATCCGCCGTCTCCAGTACTCCAAGCGCCTCATCGTGAACCGACGGGGCGATGGTGTGCACTCGCCTTTTGCCTTCCACTTCATCTCCCGTGTTGTGCGCAATCGGAGGCCTTACTACTGCTTCGAGGAACTAAGAGCTCTGTTGGATGAGTGTAAGCGGGCAGGGAGAACACTCCCTCCCATCCATCGCCCTCGGACGCTAGAACTCCTCTTCCGTACCGCCCACGAGCTAGAGGCAAGGCGGATCCTTATCGTCACTTCCGAGCCCGAAGAGAGCCTACTCCCTGACTACATGCAGCGTACGGGATATACCGAGGAGATCACTCTGGTGCGACCCAAACTTGCGGGGCTTGATCCTTCGGCTTCCTATGACCTGATCCTTCTAGAGGCTGTTCCTACCGCCAGCCTGCTTGAGGGGCTCCTCGAAAGGGGAGCTTCTGTAGCTCCTCAGCTAGCAGTTGCTCTCTATGTGCCGACCTCTAAGAGCAGAGAGGGATTAGTTCAGCTAGCACCCTCCACCCGCCCCCGCCAGCAGATCGATCTCATCGATCTACAGCTGTGGTTCTACGACAAGCGTCTTACGCCCTGTCGCTGCAAAGGGGTCTATTGATCGCATTCTCCAATCCTCATATACTATACTTATCTCTGATGAAGTATCTCATCTCTCTTGCCCTCCTCGGTGCTCTCTCCATCACGAGTTGCCAAGCAGCGCCCAAGAAACCTAATGGGACGGAGCAGAAACCTGATCGCCCCGACAATAAGCCCATCGAACCAGAGAAGAAGCTAGCTGGCTCTGAGAGCCAAGCTGTGGTCTCCTACTTCAAGGCTAGTCTCTCTGGAGGGACAGCTCCAGCACTCCTGGAAAAAGCTCTTGAGCTTAGCAGCCTAGAGCAGGCACGCAAGGAGATCTGGACTCTGTGGGCTCAGTCCAATGACCCCAAAGAGACGGGCCTTCCTGCGCTCTCCCCGCTAACCGAAAGATCTACCCCTCGTAGCTGGGTACTCAGCCCCGAGAGCTATGGGAACGACCGCATCCCAGCGATCATGCCCTACTACTATGGGGCGAAGGGAGATAAGCCCAGTGCTGGCTATCCGCTCTTCCTTTACCTTCATGGGTCGGGGCCCAAGGAGCATGAGTGGAAGACTGGCCTAGCTCTATCCCTCTCCTTCCAAGACTCCCCCTCGGTGTACTTCATTCCTCAGATCCCCAATGGAGAAGAGGCCGCTGGTGGCCAGCTCTACCGCTGGTGGCAGCGCTCTAAGCTGGAGGCTTGGGAGAAGCTCCTTCGTCTCTCCTTCCTCTCGGGCTCTATTGATCCCCAGCGTATCTACTTCTTCGGGATCTCCGAGGGCGGGTATGGCTCCCAGCGCTTAGCCTCGTACTATGCCGACTATCTGGCTGGGGCAGGCCCTATGGCTGGCGGTGAACCGCTGATCAATGCGCCCGTGGAGAACCTCCAGCACATCGCCTTCTCCCTGCGTACGGGTGCCGATGATAGGACGTTCCACCGAAACGAACTGACGGGCTACACGCGCGATGCTCTTCAGAAGATGGCAGCAGCGCATCCTGGCTACTACAAGCACTTCATCGACATCATCCCTAAGTATGGTCATGCGATCCCTTACGGCCCGACGACACCTTACCTCGCCCAGCACCAGCGTACCGCCCTTCCTAAGAGCGTCCACTGGGAGGACTTCCCTGTCGATGGGCTCTATCGTAAGGGCTTCTACAACCTTGCACCACTGACCCGTCCTCAGGGGACAGATCGTATCTACTACGAAGAGGAAATCAAGGACAATACGGTGGACCTCAAGATCCGCTCGGTGAAGTACCAAGACAAGCAGGTCAGTGCCTACTATACGAGCTTCCGTCTGGTACTGCTCTACGATAAGATCTACACCGATGCTACGGGCGGGAAGCTACGCGTCTACCTCAGCCCCGAGCTCGTTGATCTCTCTAGACCCGTACACATACGAGTCAATGGTCGGGAGGTCTACTCGGGCGAAGTGAAAGCCGACTGGAAGCACCTCACCTCGAGCTGTGCGCTCTTCTTCGATCCTCTGCGCCTTTTCCCAGCTGCTGTCGAGATCGACTACTAGCCTCTGCTACGGGCTCAAGCGTCCACTAGATAAGAAGCTCCCCCTTGATCGTGCACTGGCGATCAAGGGGGAGCTTGCTTATAGGTCGGAGCCCTTACTTATCGAGCTCTACGAAGGCGGTGAAGCGGGAATCCTCTCCTGTCAGTAGGAGCGGGATGACTCGCTCACCCGTAGCCGAGCCTCGCCCTCGCTCTAGGCGGAAGATCCCCGTCTTACCTTCGGGTACATACTGCTCGTAGGCGAAGTGGGCTAGGACACCCATTGTCGTCCGTAGGTTGATCTCGACGCAAGGGTGTAGGCAGAGCTGCCCCTTCTCTCGGTAGAGGAAGAGGTCTACCCCGATGTAGCCGATATATTCTGAGCTTCGGAGGCGCTCTTCGAGCCACCTAGTATGCGCCTCGATGAGTCGCTCTAGGGACTCCTCACCGATGAGCTGAGTGAGCCCTTCCCAGAGCATCATAGGAGAAGCGAGGGTGTTGCCTCGGTAGGCTCTTCCCGAGGGGAAGGTATCGAAGTGGGAGAGGTCGAAGAAGCGAACCTTCCCCGCTTCATCACGTGTGTATTCGATGGCCCAGTTGTCGATGACTTCGAGGTAGGGCTCTAAGCTCACGCTCCCACTACGCATACAGCTCCCGACGAGAGCTTCTAAGTGCTTCTCTTGTACGGGAAGGGGGAGGGGCTGGACACCTCTACCCGAGGAGCTGTAAGGGCGCTTGACGATGAGCTCCCGAGGCGAACCAAGGGCTCGCTGGGTGACTTCGCTGATCCCTTCGAGGAGGAGCTGCTGGGTCTCCTCCTTTGTCTCTTGTGCTTCGATCCAAAGAGGGAGAATACCGGAGGGATAACCTAGTTCGTCGGCTAAGTACTGGAGAAGCTCTGCGCTCGCTCTGCGGTGGCTGAGCTGGAGATAGGCATCGGTGAACTTCGGGAGATGTAGGGTGGTACGACTGAGGAGCGGACTATTCTTCAGTTCTCGTAGGATATGAGCTTCTACACCCCAGATCGTGACGAGTAGTTCTGGGGGAAGGATCGCATCCTTGGGGAGGGTCTCGCCTTCGGCATTCAGCAGGCGTGCTGGTGCTCCTTCGGGAGAGGCAGGAGCATAGATGAGATCTTCGCCCGAGGCTAAGAGGCGTAGCAGTGGAGCTAGCTCGTAGCGCATCCAGCGGATCTCCTTGGAGAGCGTAAGGTGCTGATGCTGGGGGAAGCTAAGCGCTTCCTCGTGGCCGGGGTTGAAGACCCAGAGGCGGGGTATGGAGGCGGGATAGGCGATCATATCAAGAGCAAAGATAGAGATAAAGGTCTCTTCTCACTCTAGATGTGATCGATGCCTCCTAGAGGGTGTAGCTGATGGAGC
This sequence comes from uncultured Porphyromonas sp., assembly GCF_938039215.1. Taxonomy (GTDB): domain Bacteria; phylum Bacteroidota; class Bacteroidia; order Bacteroidales; family Porphyromonadaceae; genus Porphyromonas. Next base: position 20,245 of record NZ_CALHVI010000004.1, read on the forward strand.
CGAAGAAGGTCCTCCCAGGAGAGAGGCTTCCCGTGATATTGACTTGGTCGGGGTGGTGATCGAAGAGGTTGTCGAGCCCGAGAGTCAGACGTAGTCGACCCTTGTACTGACCAGCGAGGCTGATCCGACTGAGGAGGAAGCCTTCATGCTGGACATAAGTATAGGCTTGGGAGAGGCTATTGTACTCGCTGAGTGTGACTCCGCCCGCTCCTCTCAGACTGTAGGTCGCCGATAGTCGAAGGGAGGAACTAGCCTTTCGCTCGTAGCTGAGGTTGGCGGTGTAGTTGTGTGGGCGAAGAGGGGCAAAGGGCTGTCCATTAGCTCGGTCCTCCGCCTTAGAGAAGTCGTGTATGTAGCTGTAATCACCATTGAAGGCAAAGCCCCAAGGGAGCTGGGCACGTAGGCTCGTCTGTAGGTTCAGTAGGCGGGTCGTAGTACCGATGTTCGTATAGTGGTAGGCATTCTCGTCCTGTACAAAGAGCGAGCCGATCTGATTGTAGATCAAACTGTAGGAAGCGATCCCCGTGAGGTTGAAGTGGGATGTTTGCCATTCAGGAGATAGGCTGATCATACGACTGACTTCGGGGCGCAGGCCCTTCGTTCCCTTGATGAAGAACATACCGAGGTGATCCCAGTCCATGTACTGCTCTTTGATCGAGGGAGAACGGAAGCCTTCGGAGTAGGAGGCTCGTAGGCGAACATTCTTCAGACTGTAGAGTAGGGAGGCTCGAGGAGAGAAGTGGCTTCCAAAGGTCGAGTGTACATCCATGCGGAAGCCCCCGACGGCGGAGAGCTGGGGGAGTATGTGCCACTCTCCCTGCCCATAGAGCGTGTAGAACTGAGCTCGGTGTCTTGTCGTAGCAGAGCTGAACTTGTCCCCTCTTAGCTCTTCGAGGAGTACCTCCACACCGGTATTGACGAGGACGGGAGATCTTCCCTCCGCTCCGTAGTTGTATTGCAAGCGTATGGTCTGTCCCGTGAAGTCGAAGATCGGTACTTGCTTGCCCGAATGGATGCTGTCCCGATAGCGATGGTAAAGCTCGTGGTTGTAGTCAAGGCGAAGGTTATGCAGGTCGCTGAAGGCATGGTAAGCCCTTCCCCCGAAGGAATGACTTCGGTACTGGTTGCGACTCACTTCATTCCCATCTTGATCTCGGTGACCGTAGCGAAGGTAGCCATAGAGCTCGTTGCTTAGATCGCTCGAGCGGTAGCGAAGGGTCTGTGTTAGGTTGAGTGACTTGCTCCCTAGAACGGGCGTAGACTCTCGGCGGAGGCTCGATGTGCCGATATGGTAAGCGGACTGGTCGGTGTAGTTCGCTGAAGTCAGCGAGCTAAAGCCTCCTCGTCTCAGTTGTGCCGAGCCGTTGTATCTACTGATCCCTTCGCCACTGTAGTCGTAGCTGAGGTTGTATTCGTGCGGGGCTCTGGCTCTCTTGGTGATGAAGTTGATGACACCTCCGATAGCGTTCGACCCGTAGAGGGCGGACGCTGCCCCTCGGACCACTTCGATGCGCTCGATGCTTGAGAGATCAATGCGGTTAAGGTCGACGACTCCGTTCCCCTCCGATGTGAGACGCTCGCCATCAACGAGGAAGAGGATGTGGTCTCCCGAGAAGCCTTGTACGGTCACTCGAGACTGGGCCCCGTGGGTCGTGACATTGATCCCGGGCATGCTCATCTGTAGTGCATCTGTAGCCGAGCGAGGGTTGAGGCGCTCTAGATCCTTCCTAGAGATCACTTGGGTGATGATCGGGAGTTTCTTCAGGGTGCGGGGTGTTTGCGTCCCTGTGACGACGACATCCTCGAGGGTGTGGTCGTGGGCGATGCTGTCGGGCATCTTGCTTTGAGCGCTAAGACTTGGGGTAAAGCTCCAGAGTAGGGCGAAGAGGATCAGAAGGGGGCGATAGACCATTCCGTGATAGGGTTCTTTGATAAGGGAAATGATGAAGTGGGGCAAAGATACGGGTATCCCCTCAAGGAGGCTATCCCCTCTAGTAGTGATTTGCTCGATCCCCTCTACCTGATACTAATTAGGAGAGCCTTCTCGGCAGGCTCATTTGCACCCCCTTTGGGGAACCTACGGTAGGTCGGTCAAGCGACCCACGGTAGGTCGTCGATGCGACCCACAGTAGGTTTTATCGGCGACCTACAGTAGGTCGTTTTTGCCCCTTCTGGAGCAAGGCGCTCAAACCCGCTGGTGAAGCCACTTTCTGAAGGGCTCTGCACCTCGGTCCAAAAGGAGGATTCTTGACCCCGAAGACGGAGCAGATTTTCCCTCGTCAAAGAGCCAAAGATGGTACAAGGGATGCGCATTTTTCGTATCTTTGTCTATCTATTAACTTCATATTGCGACAATAATGAGCGAAGAGCTATTCGACCAAGCCCAAGCAAGCGAAAAGGAATACTCAGCCAGTAGTATACAGGTCCTAGAAGGTCTAGAGGCCGTGCGTAAGCGCCCTGCCATGTATATCGGTGATATCGGCGAAAAGGGACTGCATCACTTGGTCTACGAAGTCGTAGATAACTCGATCGACGAAGCCCTGGCAGGCTATTGTAATGACGTCAAGGTCATCATCCACGAAGACAACTCTATCGAAGTCCGAGATAATGGTCGTGGGATCCCTGTAGATATTCATGAGAAGGAAGGTAAGAGTGCGCTGGAAGTCGTGCTGACCGTCCTGCACGCTGGGGGTAAGTTCGATAAAGGCTCCTATAAGGTCTCTGGTGGTCTGCATGGTGTCGGGGTCTCTTGTGTCAATGCCCTCTCTACCTATCTCAAGGCCATCGTAGAGCGTGACGGCAAGGTGTACTCTCAGGAGTTCAGCCGAGGTGTACCTACGACCGAACTGCTGACCATCGGCACAACGGATCGGACGGGTACGACGGTCATCTTCAAGCCCGATGATACGATCTTCGCTGTCACCGAATATCAGTTCAAGATCCTCTCTACTCGCCTTCGTGAACTTGCCTTCCTCAATGCAGGTATCACCCTCTCCCTCATCGATGAGCGTCAGCGAAACGAGGCAGGAGAACCCCTTGTCGAGTCCTACTATTCAGAGAAGGGACTGGAGGAATTCGTCAAGTACATCGACCGCTCCAAGGAGCACCTCGTCGATGATGTCATCCACATCATCACCGAGAAGCAAGGCATCCCCGTAGAGGTAGCGATGACTTACAACACCTCATACAATGAGAATGTCTACAGCTACGTCAATAATATCAACACCATCGAGGGGGGTACGCACCTAGCAGGCTTCCGCCGTGGGCTTACTCGTACGCTGAAGAAGTATGCTACCGACTCCAAGCTCCTCGACAAGGTCAAGGTCGAGATCACGGGGGATGACTTCCGTGAAGGCTTGACAGCTGTCGTAAGTATCAAGGTCGCCGAACCTCAGTTCGAAGGACAGACCAAGACCAAGCTCGGGAACAACGAAGTCATGGGGGCCGTAGACATCGCTGTCAGCGAAGCCCTCGAGATCTACCTCGAAGAGCATCCCAAGGAAGCCAAGGTCATCGTCGATAAGGTTATCCTTGCTGCTACCGCACGTCAGGCTGCTCGCAAGGCTCGTGAGATGGTGCAGCGTAAGTCGCCCCTCTCTGGTGGTGGCCTCCCTGGTAAGCTCGCAGACTGCTCCTCTAAGGATCCTGTCCTCTCTGAGCTCTTCCTCGTCGAGGGTGACTCTGCAGGTGGTACCGCTAAGCAGGGCCGTGACCGAGAGTTCCAAGCTATCCTGCCCCTGCGTGGTAAGATCCTCAACGTAGAGAAGGCCATGCAGCACAAGGTCCTCGAGAGCGAAGAGATCCGCAATATCTACACCGCCCTGGGTGTGACCATCGGCACTGAGGAAGATAGCATGGCGCTGAACCTCACCAAGCTCCGCTACCACAAGGTGATCATCATGACCGATGCTGACGTGGACGGTAGCCATATCGCCACGCTCATCCTGACCTTCTTCTTCCGCAACATGCGTTCGCTCATCGAGAATGGCTACGTCTACATCGCTACGCCGCCTCTCTATCTCTGTACACGTGGTAAGGAGCGTGAATACTGCTGGACAGAGCAGCAGCGTCAGGCCTTCATCGACCGTGTCGGTGGTGGTGATGAGAACCGTGTCCGTGTGCAGCGCTACAAGGGTCTTGGGGAGATGAACGAAGAGCAGCTCTGGGAGACGACGATGAACCCAGAGAATCGTACGCTTCGTAAGATCACCATCGAGAATGCTGCCGAAGCTGATGCGATCTTCTCGATGCTCATGGGGGACGATGTAGCTCCTCGCCGTGAGTTCATCGAAGCCAACGCTACTTACGCTCGTATCGACGCTTAAGAGTCCTCTATACCTGATATAAGCGAAGGCTATCCTCACGGCATGGATGTGCCGAGGGGATAGCCTTCTCCTCTCCTTGCTATGACACAAGATCAAGCTAAGACGAACGCTTACTACTATATCAGTCCTTCCACCGATCCGTACTACAACATCGCACTGGAGGACTACCTCTATCGCCAGCTGCGCCCCCTAGATACGATCTACTTCCTCTGGATCAATCGCCCCTCGGTCTTCATGGGGCGCTATCAGTGGGCAGATGCAGAGCTCGATATGCGCTATCTGGAGGAGAAGCAGATCGCACTCCTTCGCCGTACCTCTGGGGGAGGCACAGTCTATCATGATCTGGGCAATCTGAACTTCACGGCGATCAAGAACGATCATTCGAGTCAAGGCTTTGATCTGAAGGCTTTCCCTCAGCCCGTGCAGCGAGCTTTAGCCCGTCATGGCGTAGCTGTAGAGCGATCTCCTCGGGGAGATCTTCGTCTGGATGGTCGGAAGGTAGGGGGAGCAGCTGAGGCGGTCAGTCGTTCCCGCATGCTCTACCATATCTGTCTCCTCTTCGATACCGATCTGGAGGAGCTGGAGCGTATCCTCACTGTAGATCCTTCGGTCACAGTGAGCTCACGTGTTGCCTCCGTACGCTCTCAAGTCACGAACCTCCGCCCTGCACTCCCTCCCGACTACACGATCGCTGATCTTCAGGAGGATATACTGAGTGCCCTAGCAGAGGAGCATGAAGGCCTCTTCCCCCTCCAGTTCAATTCGACTGTCGAGGAGTATATCCGTCGAGAGCGAGCCGAGCACTTCGAGCATCCAGACTGGATCCATTCACCTGTTGGCAAGGCTAAATAAGGACGATGAACGAACAAGGACCATCACTTCCCTACATTGACTTTGCTTCCTTCCTTAGGCGCTACTTCCCAGAGCAGAAGGTACAGAAGATCACCCTTACGGCGGGCTTCTCTTGTCCTACGAGAGATGGCTCGATGGGTAAGGGGGGCTGTACGTACTGCAATAACAAGAGCTTCAGCCCTAACTATGCCGTCAAGCTCAAAAGCATCACTGAGCAGATCGATGAAGGGATAGCCTTCTTCCGTCGCAAGTATCCAGAGATGCGCTATTTGGCCTACTTCCAGTCCTACACGAATACGTATGGAGAGGTAGCAGACTGCATCGCTAAGTACGAGGAAGCTCTTCGCCATCCCGATGTCGTGGGTCTCATCATTGGTACGCGTCCCGACTGTATGCCTCAGCCTCTACTTGATTACCTCAGTGAGCTCGCTAAGCGTACCTTCCTCCTCGTAGAGTATGGAGTGGAGAGTACCTACGATAGGAGCCTAGAGCGTATCCAGCGCGGGCATTCATGGCAGTGTAGTGTCGATACGATCCAGCGCACACATGAGGCGGGTATCTTGGTGGGGGCTCATCTCATCCTAGGGCTCCCAGGGGAGAGTAGGGAGGAGATGCTCCAGCATGCAGAGCGTCTCTCATCCCTCCCGATCACGACGCTCAAGATCCATCAGTTACAGATCATCCGTGGTACGATCATGGCAGGTGAATATCTGCGTAACCCCGAAGACTTCCACCTCTTCACCGAAGAGGAATATATCGAGCTCATCGTGGACTTCGTACATCGACTGCGCTCCGATATAGTGCTTGAGCGCTTTGTCTCGCAGTCTCCTCCGGAGCTTCTCCTTGCTCCTCGATGGGGATGGAAGAACCATGAGTTTACAGCCAAGATCCGTCGAGCCCTAGAGCAGGACTCCTAGCTTTAATCAAAGGCATCTAATCTGACTCATCATATATGTAAAGCCCCCTTATCCGCTTTGGGATAAGGGGGCTTTTACTTTACTCCTTGATCTAGACTTCGGAGAGCCTTGCATTCAGCAGAAGGTCACGCTTGTATCGGACAGATAGAGTCGACGATGCCGTCCGCTAGCCCCTTGGTGGGGACTATGATCTCGGAAGCCTCTGTGATATCGGCTACGAGGAGGAAGATGTCAGCGGCAGGTACTATGACCTCTGCACGGTCTGGCTTGAGGCGGAAGATAAGCATGCGCTCCACGGGAGTGTATTGGCGCAATTCGTCTGCTACAGCATGGAGGCTTGCGACGGGAAGACTGCAGATATTAGCTCGCTCGGAAGGAGCACCTAGGCGAAGGAGCTTATTGATATTTCCCCCCGTACCAACGAGTCGGAGCGTACCATAGATTTCCTTGAGGTGCTGGACATAGGCTCTGAAGGAGTCTCGTACTTCGTCCCGTACCATCCCACTGAGCTGACGGATCGTACCGATATCGAACGAACGGGACTCGATGAGCTGGGAGCCTCGTACGAGGTTGAGCTCTGTACTCCCCCCCCCAACGTCGATATAGAGGAAGGTCTCCTCATGCTCCCCAGAGAGTGAGCGGATGAGATCAGAGGAGATCAGCTGAGCTTCCTCTCGGCCATCGATGATCTCGATCTTGATACCGGTCTTCTCGTAGATCTTCTCCACGAGCTCTTCGCCGTTGTCAGCGTCTCGCATGGCCGAGGTCGCACATGCTCTGAAGGCAGATACCTCGTAGATCTCCATCAGTTCACGGTAGGCCTTCATGAGGCTTACTAGCTGCTTGGACTTCTTCTTAGAGATATGTCCTTCGACGAAAGCATCTTCCCCGAGGCGGAGCGGGACACGCACGAGCTGGACCTTGGACAGAGGCTCTGCACTCCCTGGCTCATTGAGGCATTTGATGAGCAGACGTACTGCGTTCGACCCTATATCTATACCGGCGTAGTGTGATTTACCCATGATTTTCTTCTTTCTTCTTAGCTAGGTAGTATTGGTAGAGTGCTTGCTGTGAGTTGAAGAGCTCCGTCTTGTCGGCTATATCCTCTCTACGAGGGCGAACCTCCTCGGCATTGATATAGTAGCCCTGCTCGGTGTCCCTTAGGCCCGCAGAGATGATGAAGTCGAGCTCCCTCTGGATATCGGGATCATAGACGGGGGTCATCACCTCGATGCGTCGATCGAGGTTGCGGGTCATCCAGTCGGTAGATCCGATGTAGTACTTTGGCTCGCCACCATTGCCGAAGATGTAGATACGTGAATGCTCTAGGTAGCGGGAGATGATGGCATTGATGAAGAGATCTTCGCTGTAGCCAGGTACACCAGGGATGAGGGAGCAGTTACCTCTTAGGCACAGCTCCACACGGACCCCAGCGGTAGAAGCCTCATAGAGCTTAGCTACCATCTTCTCATCGACGACATGATTCAGTTTGAGACGGATGAAAGCCTCCTTGCCTGCTCGTGCCAGACGGATCTCCTTGTTGATCATCTGGTAGAGTGGCTGACGCATATCGTTAGGGGCAACAAGGAGATGATGGAAATGCGTGTTGATGAAGGGTCGCTCGATGAAGTCAAAGACCTGAGCCACATCTCGGACGATCCCCTTATGAGCAGTCATCAGCATCAAGTCCGTGTAGAGGCAAGCTGTCCCCTCGTGAAGATTCCCCGATCCGATACAAGCAATGTTCCCACGCTTGGTACCGATGTAGACGAGCTTGGAGTGTACCTTGAGCTTCTCATGCCCAAGGACGACATTGATCCCTGAGTCCTGCATCTTCTTACCCCAGCTGATATTGGACTGCTCGTCGAAGCGAGCGAGGAGCTCAACGACGGCCGTGACTCGCTTACCATTCTGCGCTGCGGTCATTAGGGCCTTGACGACCTTGGAGTTCTGAGCGACCCGGTAGAGTGAGATGCGTATCTCTGTGACATCTTCGCTGATGGCAGCCTCTTGGAGTAGACGTAGGAAGTGATCAAAACTGTAGTAAGGGAAGTGGATACACCGATCACGGCGGAGTACTTGACTGATGATGCTCTGAGCATAGTGGAACTCATCCATCTGCAGGGGTACTTGCTTAGGGAAGCGCAGCCCTGACCGTCCGCAGTCGGGGAGCGTCATCAGATCGCGCATGTTGTGATAGCGCCCACCACCGATACGCATATCTCGGTAGTTAAGCTCGGCCATATCACTCAGGCGACGCAGGATCTCTGGGGAGAGGGCATCATCATAGACGACACGCACAGCTTCTCCTCGCCCACGTCGCTTGACTCCACGAGAGACCATCTCGATGACACTAGAGCGAAGGTCCTGCTCGATCTCAAACTCTGCATCCTTGGTGAACTTGAAGGTATAAGCCTCGTAGTGGGCATACTCTCGTCCGATGAAGATATAAGGGAGACAGTAGCGGAGCACATCATCGAGGAACATCAAGTAGCTCTCCCCATCCTTGTCTTGGAGGCGAAGGAAGCGTCCTAGTTCCTTTGTCGGCACTTCGAGCAGGGCTACATCATGTGCCTCCTCTGCCTCTCCCTGCTCATGCCAGAGGACGACGACTAGATAGAGGGCTTCCTTGAGGTGCTGCTCGGGTCTGAACGTAGGGCTATTGATGAAGATCGGGTTCGTGATCCCATTGATCTTATCCATGAAGAAGGAGAGGACTTCATCCTCTTGGTCCGTCGTCAGTTGCTGCTCATTGATGATGTGGATATGAGCTTCGGTGAGACATCGGAGGAGATCTGCGAACGTCCGATCAAAGAGCTCAGAATACTCTTTGTTGAGCCGTATGATGGTGCGTAGCGTCTCCTTAGCCTTCCTGCGCTCGTGCGATGGGATAGCTTCGGGAGAGCCTACGATACGTCGAAGAGAGGCGACACGTACTCTGAAGAACTCATCGAGGTTATTGGAGTAGATCCCGAGGTAATTGAAGCGCTCCAGTAGAGGGAGATCCGTGCGTACAGCCTCGAGGAGGATGCGCTTATTGAAGTACATCCAGCTCTCATCTCGCTCGATATAGGGGAGGCGACCTCGGTGATGGCTATGAGGCATAAGCTATGGATATATCAAGTGCTCTAATGTCTAAAGGCTACTCCCATCGAAGCCGAAGGGGAGCAGATAGCGGCAGTCCTCTAAGACGACTGTCTTCTCGTCTCCCGCCAGTAGGATGGGGAAGGGATGGAAGCGGGTAGCCGTCTCCATGATGACCTGACGACAGCTCCCACAGGGAGAGATGAAGGGGACTCTACCTGAGGCGTTGAAGGCGACGATGAGGAGCTTCTCTACCGGGACATCGGGCCATTGGGCACCGGCCCAGAAGAGGGCAGTACGTTCAGCACAAGTGCCCGAGGGATAGGCGGCATTCTCTTGGTTTGATCCCGTGACGATCTCTCCATTAGCTAGGAGTACGGCAGCCCCGACGAGGAAGCGACTATAGGGAGCATAGGCCTTCTTGGCAGCCTGCACGGCTAGCTCTTCGAGGTGGTGCTCTTCGGGAGTGAGTTCGCTCCTGAGGAGCGTCTTATAGGGAATGTTGAAGGTCTGTTCCATAAAGCAATTCTTCTAGGGAAGATGGAGTATGCGGACGAATACTCTTGATTCGTCTCTTTAGCGAATGTACGAAAAATATAGCAGCCTCCTTCATACGACACACCCCCTCCCGAGCCGTGGGCTGGGAGAGGGTGTAGGCTATGAGGTATATACTATGCGTGTGGGGATCTCCTTCGGAGGGTATAGGCTAGAGCCCCACGGCTGTGCACGCTACTTCTTAGAGCTTCGAGCGCTTCCTTTCTTCGTAGGCTTGAGGATGGGGACGATCTCGATATGAGCATCGATACCTAGGCCATCGATGATGCGCTGGATGAACTTCTTCTTGATCCCTGTGGGCGAACTGGTCTGGAGGTAATAGTTACCCTCTAGGTGCTTGAACGAAGCGCCTAGCTCTTGGCCGTCTGATTCGATGATGAGGGGCTCCTTGTTGAGCTTCAGCCCGAGGCCAAGCACCTTATCTACACCAGCCTTCTGGATGAAGGCTCTGAAGGTATCTGCTGCACTCTTCTCCTCGAGGCTAGTCCCGTCAGCATAGACGACACGTAGGCGAGTGATCGAGGAGGATGAGAGAGCGTGCTCTAGAGCATTAGCTTTACGCTTGAGGCGACGTGCTTCTAGTGCTTCTCTTTTGGCAGTCTCTTCTTCTGGACTTAGCTCTCCTGCACGACGATGCTCGATCGTATAGGTGCTGGGGTTAGCTGGATCATAGTTTAGAGTGAAAGTGATAGGCTTATCGAGCACAGAGAGTGTATCTCTTAGTGCATTTCGCATAGCTCGGTAGAGCTCTTCTTGTATGAGACGATCTTCTTCTTTCTTGATCTGTCGGTCTACATCATTAGCGATAGAGATCCCTTGAGCTTCTAGGGTACGTCGTGCATCGATGAGCTGTGATAGGTTTGCCATAAGAACTTTATTATTCTATGAAATGAGATTATTTCTACCCCTAGAACGTGATAGATATAGATTGTATTTTATCCTCGTGAATATTTTCTAGTCTTTGGTAGATTTTAGATGCTATGTTTCTACATATAGCTCACCTCTACCCTTATTGCAATGCAAAGATAATGCTAAATGTTCTAGAGCTGGGATAAGGATCCTCTTGCTTCGTCTGAAGATGATTTGATGGAGGAATATCTTCCTCCTTGAATCTTCGCTCTTCCCCTAGGTAGTGAGCTGTCTATCGAAGGGCTCGGAGCAAACCTTTTGATAGATAGGCTTGTTCACGATACATAACATGCTCGCTCTGATAGCCTTGTGATGATGAGACTAAGGGGGCGATACTAATCGTATAAATAGAATGACTATAGTAGCGACGATCCTAGTAGCACTGGTGGCTCTGGAGCATCTGTATATCCTCTGGATCGAGATGTTTGCATGGACGACCAAGGGGCGAAAGGTCTTCAAGGGAGTGCTCCCCGATGAGCTCTTCGAGTCCACCCGAGGCTTGGCAGCTAACCAAGGTCTATACAATGGCTTCCTAGCAGCGGGACTGATCTGGGGGCTGACGATCGCCGAACCCCTCTGGAGTCTCCGTGTGCAGCTCTTCTTCCTCCTCTGTGTCGTGACTGCTGCTACCTACGGGGCTATGCGCTCGAGTCCGAGCATCCTCCTCAAGCAAGGGCTACCCGCTATTCTTGCTCTTTTTGCTCTTCTGCTTCGCTAATTCACATCAGAGTAGTGTAGGGCTGGATAGCCTCAGCTATTGAGTTCCCTAGACCCTAGTACATACTCTTCCATCTCCCTATATCAATGACTAGAAAATCAGACATTGGCCTCATAGGTCTCGCTGTCATGGGCGAGAACCTCGCTCTGAACATGGAGCGCAATGGCTTCCAAGTATCCGTATATAATCGTGCCGAAGGTGCAGAGGCACACGTCGTCGAGCATTTCCTCTCGGGGCGTGCCGAGGGGAAGCGCTTCCTAGGCTTCACTGACCTCAAGCCCTTCGTCGAGAGCATCGAGCGTCCACGCAAGATCATGATGATGATCCGTGCGGGTAAGCCCGTAGACTCCGTGATCGATGCACTCCTACCTTACCTAGAGGACGGAGACATCATCATCGATGGGGGTAACTCCAATTGGGAGGACTCTGAGCGACGGGAGGCTACCCTCCGATCACGAGGAATCTACTTCGTCGGCTGTGGTATCTCGGGCGGTGAAGAGGGTGCCCTCAATGGTCCTGCGATCATGCCTGGTGGAGCACGTGAGGCTTGGCCTACGCTGGAGCCTATCTTCACGAAGATAGCGGCGAAGGCTGAGGATGGCTCTCCCTGCTGTGCTTGGATCGGAGCTGGAGGCTCAGGGCACTTCGTCAAGATGGTACACAACGGGATCGAGTATGGCGATATGCAGCTCATCGCTGATGCCTATGCAGTCCTCAGCCAGATAGCAGATAAGTCGAACGAAGAGATGGCCACCATCTTCGCCTCATGGGGGGCAGGCAAGCTCAGTAGCTACCTCATAGAGATCACCTCGGAGATCCTACGTCATCGGGAGCCCTCGGGGGACTACCTCATCGACAAGATCCTCGATGCCGCTGGTCAGAAGGGTACGGGGAAGTGGTCAGTCATCAATTCTCTTGAGTATGGAGAGCCTCTGGGACTCATCGCTACTGCTGTCTACGAGCGTAGCCTCTCCTCGGGTGTGGAGCTTCGTCGGGAGGCCTCTGAGCTCTATCCTCGTGAGGCTTGCTTGCAGTCCGACTTCACCGAGGCTGATGTACTCGCCCTCGAGCGCACGCTCTATGCCTCCAAGATCGTCTCCTATGCACAGGGCTTCTCCCTCCTCTCTGAGGCCTCTCGTGCGAATAGCTGGGGGCTCGACCTTGCCTCGATCGCACGGATTTGGCGCAATGGTTGTATCATCCGCTCCTCCTTCCTCAATGACATCGCAGCTGCCTACCAAGCTGAGCCCGAGCTGAAGAACCTCCTCCTCGCGCCTTACTTCCACAAGGAGATCGAAGAGGCTCGACAGGATTGGCGCCAGACGGTGGCTAATGCCTTCCTTCAGGAGTGCTCCGTGCCCGCCTTCGCCTCGGCTCTGAGCTACTTCTCTTCGCTGACGACTCGTCGTCTGCCTGCCAACCTCGTTCAAGCTCAGCGAGACTTCTTCGGGGCGCATACCTTTGAGCGTGTAGACCAGCCCAGAGGGACGTTCTTCCATGAGAACTGGACGGGTCGAGGTAGCGATACCTCCTCCACTTCATATAATGCTTAGGGAATATCTAGATATGCAGCAGACTTCATCTCAGAGCTTGCCCCAGAGTCTCATCCTCGTGATCTTCGGGGGCTCGGGGGACTTGACTAAGCGCAAGCTCATCCCTTCGCTCTATCAGCTCTTCAAGCAGGGGAAGCTCCCCGAGCGCTTCGCTGTCCTAGCTCTAGGGCGTACGGACTATACCGATGAGACCTATCGTCCGCACCTCGATGGCTCACTCCAGCGCTATCTAGCCGAGGGCGAATATGATCCTTCGCTGGCGGAGCAATTCCTCTCGAGCGTCCACTACCTCTCCATGGATCCATCGGAGGTAGCAGACTATCCTAGGCTCAAGGAGCAGCTCGCTCGACTGGATGAGCGTATCGGTAATCCAGGGAATTACATCTATTATCTCTCTACTCCTCCTTCGCTCTATGGGGTAGTCCCCCAGCATCTGGCTCATGTCGGGCTGAATAAGGAGGAGGCGGTAGGTGCTGACGGTGAGGCTCAGGCTATTCGTCGCATCGTCATCGAGAAGCCCTTTGGCTACGACCTAGCCTCAGCCCTAGAGTTGAACGAGATCTACCGATCGGCCTTCCATGAGCATCAACTCTACCGCATCGACCACTTCCTCGGGAAGGAGACAGTGCAGGATATCATGGCACTTCGCTTCGCCAATGGTATCTTCGAGCCCCTCTGGAACCGCAACTACATCGAGCGAGTCGAGATCACCGCCGTAGAGAACATGGGCATCGAGAGCCGAGGAGGCTTCTATGACCAGACGGGTGCTCTGCGTGATATGGTGCAGAACCATCTAGCTCAGCTCGTCGCCCTCACGGCGATGGAGCCCCCTGTGCAGTTCAATGCCGATCTCTTCCGCAACGAGGTCGTGAAGGTCTATCAGTCCTTCCGTCCCATGACGAAGGAGGAGATCCGTGGGAGCGTCATCCGTGGTCAGTACACCGAGAGCCAGTGGAAGGGGGAGCACCACCGAGCCTACCGAGAGGAGGACAAGATCCCCGCAGACAGTCGTACAGAGACCTTCGTAGCGATGAAGCTCTTCATCGACAACTGGCGCTGGCAGGGAGTTCCCTTCTATATACGTACGGGGAAGATGATGCCTACCAAGGTCACGGAGATCGTCGTGCACTTCAGACCAACCCCACATCGCATGTTCACCACGATCGATGGGGAGACGATCCCCAATCAGCTCATCATCCGCATCCAGCCCAATGAGGGGATCTCCCTGAAGTTCGCAGCTAAGGTGCCTGGATCAGGCTTTGAGGTGAAGCGGGTATCTATGAACTTCACCTACGACCAGCTGGGAGGGATCGCCTCGGGCGATGCCTACTCCCGTCTCCTCGAGGACTGCATGCTGGGGGATTCCACGCTCTTCACCCGTAGCGATGCCGTCGAGATGAGCTGGCGCTTCTTCGATCCCATCCTCAGCTCTTGGCAGGAAGAGGACTTCCCGCTCTACGGCTATCCAGCAGGCACTTGGGGACCCAAGCAAAGTGACACGATCATCGATCGAGAGCATAGCTGGACCAACCCCTGTCGAAATCTAACTAACTCTGAGCTCTACTGCGAACTATGATCTACCGTCACTATTCGACCCCCGAAGCCGTCGCTCGGGCTGTCGCCGAAGAAGCCTTCGTCCGTCCCTCTCGTGAGGGGTGGGTGCATATAGCCGTGTCGGGAGGCTCGACCCCCCGATTGCTCTTTGAGCTCCTAGCTTCGGAGCCGCTAGCCAGCTCTGTCCAGTGGGATCGTGTGCATCTCTACTGGGTGGATGAGCGGTGCGTGCCCCCTACGGATCCCGAGAGTAACTATGGGATGACCAAGGAGACACTCCTTCGTCATGTCCCCATCCCCCACGATCAGATCCATCGCATAGCAGGGGAGAAGGATCCCGAGCGTGAGGCCAAGGATTACTCTTGGCTCGTCGGCTCGGAACTCCCCTTTGATGGAGAATATCCCATCTTCGATGTGGTGATCCTTGGGCTGGGAGATGATGGACATACCTCCTCGATCTTCCCCCATCAGATGGAGCTACTAGAGGCCGATCAGCCCTACGCTGTCGGGGTAAGCCCCCGAGGACAGAAGCGTGTAGCGATGACAGGGCCCACGATCCTGGCGGCGAAGAAGCTCCTCTTCCATGCCACGGGGCAGAAGAAGGCTCCTATCCTGCGTGCTATCGCTAGCTCGATGCCCGAGGCCGATCGCTATCCTGCGACCTATATCTTCCGCCATCGCTCCGATGTAGAGCTCTATACCGATGTGAAGCTCTAGACGAATAGGGTGGGGAAGAGGCTCGATCGCTTGCCCACCCAATGACATACATATAGAGAATAAGGCTGTGCCGCTGACATGAAGCGGTGCAGCCTTATTCGTAGCTCTTCGGCAGGGCGCATACATACCCGATCAAGGAGACCCATGTATGGGTCGCAGAGGTACCCCATTCATGGGTCACTCGGGCGACCCATGAATGGGGTACTTCCGAGAGGTATGAATGGCTATTCTTCGTCGGGAAACATAGGGTTGGGTGCTTTGCTCTCGACCTAGAGCTGGAGATTTAGAGGTTAGGAGGAAGGGGCTAGAGCCTTCTCCTAGCGCCTGATTTAATGGCTTAGCGGGGGCTAGAGATACCTTCGGAAGCCGTTTATTTCCTAGTGTATTGGGAGTGTTAGGGAATGAAGGCGATTATTCTTACATTTGCAGTACAGAAATCATGGGGTGGAGGAGCGTCCTACAGCCCCTATCATATCAAATCAAGCAAGTAAGAAAAGCTATGAACCTCTCACACATCGAGCATCTTGGCATCGCCGTAAAGAGTATCGAAGCATCTCTGCCTTATTACGAAGGTATCCTCGGACTGAAGTGCTACAACATCGAAGAAGTAGCTGACCAGAAGGTGAAGACAGCCTTCTTCAAGGTCGGTCAGACGAAGATCGAACTGCTCGAAGCTACCTCTCCTGAAAGCACTATCGCAAAGTTCATCGAGAAGCGTGGGGAAGGCATCCATCACATCGCCTTCGCTGTACCCAATGCAGACGAAGCACTTCAAGAGCTCGCAGACAAGGGTGTCCAGCTGATCGACAAGCAGTCTCGTAAGGGAGCAGAAGGTCTCAACATCGGTTTCCTTCACCCTAAGAGCACGATCGGGGTCCTCACTGAGCTGTGCGACCATAGAGACGCCGAGTAAATCGACGTATGGATGGGATAATAGAAGAGCCCTCGACCCTAGGAGGTCGGACAAGGAAGCTCCTCTGTTATCCCATTCTGACTTCTTAATAGCAAAACACGAAAAGATAGTATCTACTAAACAGCAACCAATATGAGTGTTCAACTAGAGAAAATTAAGGAGCTCATAGAGCTTCGTGCCAAGGCTCACCTTGGTGGTGGTCAGAAGCGTATTGACAGCCAGCACCAGAAGGGTAAGTTCACCGCTCGTGAACGTATCGCCCTCCTCCTCGACGAAGGGAGCTTCGATGAGATCGATACCTTCGTCCTGCACCGCTCGACGAACTTCGGTATCGACAAGACTAAGTTCCTCGGTGATGGTGTCGTCACTGGCTCCGGTACGATCGATGGTCGTCTGGTCTATGTCTTCGCACAGGACTTCACCGTCTTCGGTGGTGCTCTCTCCGAAATGCTTGCCTCTAAGATCTGTAAGGTCATGGAGCTGGCTATGAAGATGGGTGCTCCTGTCATCGGTCTCAATGACTCTGGTGGTGCACGTATCCAGGAAGGGATCAACGCTCTGAGCGGCTATGGTGACATCTTCCAGAACAACATCCTTGCCTCTGGTGTCATCCCTCAGATCTCTGCCATCTTCGGTCCTTGTGCTGGTGGTGCTGTTTACTCTCCAGCTCTGACGGACTTCAACATCATGAGCAAGGGCACGAGCTACATGTTCCTCACCGGTCCTAAGGTCGTCAAGACTGTGACGGGCGAAGATGTGACTCAGGAGCAGCTCGGTGGTGCTAGCGTACACGCCTCTAAGAGTGGTGTCGCTCACTTCGCAGTAGACAATGAAGAGGAAGGTATCCGCCTCATCCGCCACCTCCTCTCCTTCATCCCCCAGAACAACATGGAGGATGCTCCCTGCGTCGAGCCTACGGATGCCGTCGATCGTGTCGATGATGTACTCAACACCATCATCCCCGATCAGCCCAACAAGAGCTACAATATGTATGATGTCATCGGTACCATCGTCGACAATGGTGAGTTCCTCGAGATCCACCGCGACTGGGCTAAGAATATCATCATCGGCTTCGCTCGCTTCAATGGTCAGAGCGTCGGTATCGTAGCTAACCAGCCTATGGTCATGGCAGGTGCCCTCGACAGCAATGCTTCTCGTAAGGCTGCTCGCTTCGTCCGTTTCTGTGATGCCTTCAATATCCCTCTCGTTACCCTCGTAGACGTACCAGGCTTCCTCCCAGGTACGGGTCAGGAATACAATGGTGTCATCGTCCATGGTGCTAAGCTCCTCTATGCTTACGGGGAAGCTACTGTACCTAAGATCACCGTCACGCTACGTAAGTCTTACGGTGGTGCTTACATCGTGATGAGCTCAAAGCACCTACGCTCCGACGTCAACCTTGCTTGGCCTTCAGCTGAAATCGCTGTCATGGGCCCTGCTGGCGCTGTAGAAGTCATCTTCGCTAAGGACGTAGCTGCCGCTGAAGATCCAGCAGCTGCTGCAGCTGAGAAGGAAGAAGAATACCGCAAGGCCTTCGCTAATCCATACAATGCCGCTTCGTACGGCTATATGGATGATGTCATCGAGCCTCGCAACACCCGCTTCCGTATCATCCGCGCTCTGGAACAGCTCCGCACGAAGAAGCAGATCAATCCCGCCAAGAAGCACGATAATCTGCCTCTGTAAGCGTCTATCCTTAGCCGTGCACAGTCATTCATACTCGATGCTATGAATACCGCTCGCCAACTACGCATGTTTCTCCTCGGTCTGCCTCTCGTGGCAGCACCGATGGGAGCATGGGCTCAGGATGCACCCCAGCTCTCTGAGAAGGTGCAGAAGCTCGCTGAGCGAGACCCCGCAGGGGGGATCATGACCCTCACGGCCGTGCTTGTCGTCTTCCTCGCTCTTCTGATGCTGGTCTTCATCTTCCAGTTCATAGGCAGCCTCTTCCAGAAGAGGTCGGCTCCCAAGGCCACCCAGCCTGCTGCAGTGAAGACCGCCGCACCGAGCGTCTCAGGGAAGCCTTCGGATGAAGCCTTGGTCGCTATCTCTCTGGCTCTGCAGAGCGCAGCAGGGAGACCCGACGAAGTAGCTGCTGCTATCTCTCTCGCTCTCCGTGCAGAGCTCGAGACACAGCATGATCACGAGAGCTATGTCCTGACGATCCGCCGTCGCACCACCCAGTGGAATGCACGCATCCAGGAGACTCGGACACGGGCATACAAACACTAATATTGATATCCTCACACTATGTCGCAGGAAACGAATCTCAAGGAAGTCTTCGTCGCTATCTCTTACGCACTGCATGAAGAGCTAGGCAAGCACCTTCACGACCAAGAGTCTCTGGTGCTTACCTTCAAGCGTAGCGCTCCATCACCCTGGACGCTCAAGTGTCTGACGATGCGTCAGCTTCCTACTATCACTCGACAATAAGCAATCACAAACAACTCCATATCCACAATGAAAGAGTACAAGTATAAGATCAATGGCAACGAGTACAGCGTCGCTATCATCGATCTCGAAGGCGACAAGGCTGCCGTTGAAGTAAATGGTGTCTCCTACCAGGTAGATATCCTCACCGAGGGCTATACCGCTCCCGCTCCTCGCCCTGCCGCTAAGCCTGCCGCAGCCCCACAGCCTGCTCCCGCAGCAGCACCTGCTCCTGCCGCAGCTCCTGTAGCTCCACAGCCCATCGCTCCTGCTGCTCCTGCAGCTGAGCCCGCAGCTCCTGCTGGCAAGGGTACCGCCGTACAGTCTCCTCTGCCTGGGGTCATCCTCGACATCAAGGTAGCAGTAGGGGATCAGGTGAAGGCTGGTCAGACCGTCGCCATCCTCGAAGCTATGAAGATGGAGAACAACATCAACGCTGAGTGTGATGGGGTCATCACGGCGATCAAGGTCGCTAAGGGAGACAACATCCTCGAAGGCTCGGATATTGTAATCATCGGATAGTCTTATGTCCTCCTTCTGGGGCTTCTTAGCTGAGAACCTGCAGACGTTCTATTCCTTCACCGGAATGGCGAATGCTACACCTGGACATCTTATCATGATCTTGGTGGGGCTACTCTTCATCTTCTTAGCTATCAAATATGAGTTTGAGCCCCTCCTGCTGATCCCGATCGGATTCGGTATGCTCATTGGCAATATCCCGATGATGAACGGTCTGCAGGTAGGTATCTACGAAGAAGGATCCGTACTGAATATCCTCTACCAAGGAGTGCGTCAAGGGTGGTACCCGCCCTTGATCTTCCTTGGAATCGGGGCTATGACGGACTTCACGGCTCTGATCTCTAACCCCAAGCTCATGCTTGTCGGGGCTGCTGCTCAGTTCGGTATCTTCGCCGCCTACATGACAGCCTTGCAGCTGGGCTTCACGCCTCCTGAAGCTGGTGCTATCGGTATCATCGGTGGGGCAGATGGTCCTACGGCTATCTTCCTCTCCAACCGTCTAGCTCCTCACCTCCTAGGTGCTATCGCTGTGTCGGCCTATTCGTACATGGCTCTGGTACCTGTGATCCAGCCTCCCTTCATGCGTCTCTTGACGACGAAGAAGGAGCGTGTGATGCGCATGAAACGTCCTCGTCAGGTATCTCAGACGGAGAAGATCCTCTTCCCTATCGCTGGGCTACTCTTGACGACGATGCTTGTTCCCCCTGCTCTGCCTCTCCTTGGGATGCTCTTCTTCGGCAATCTCCTGCGTGAGAGCGGTGTCACCAAGCGTCTGGCAGATACAGCTAAGGGTCCACTCATCGATACGGTGACCATCCTTCTCGGGGTCACAGTAGGAGCTTCTACACAGGCTACGGAATTCCTTACTGGGAACTCTGTCCTGATCTTCGGCTTGGGCGCTTTCTCCTTCATCGTCGCTACGGTGACAGGGATATGCTTCGTCAAGTTCTTCAATCTCTTCCTCAAGAAAGAGAATAAGATCAATCCGCTCATCGGGAATGCTGGGGTGTCGGCTGTGCCTGACTCCGCTCGTATCTCCCAGACTCTAGGGCTGGAGTATGACCCTACGAACTATCTACTCATGCACGCCATGGGTCCGAATGTCGCAGGGGTCATCGGATCAGCTGTCGCAGCTGGTATCCTCCTTAGCTTCTTAGCTTAATACACTAGAGGCTACTCCCTAAAGTCGAGCATAAATATGCAGAGCCTTGGTATCAGATGGATACCAAGGCTCTGCTTTATTTGTACCAGCTAATACCTCCCCACTAGTGCAACAATCTCCCGTCTATCTGCTTAGATGAGTAAATCCTAGCATCATAGTATTTCATCTACAAAGGAAATGAAGAAGAATATGACCTTAGCCCTAGCAGGGATACTTGCTTCGGGACTCTTTATCGCCTCCTGCTCCGGCTCTAAGGGACAGAATGGTGTCGCAGCTACTGATTCGGTCGCTGCTAGTGCTATGGATGCCTCTCGGGCCGTCGAAGTGGATACTACCGCCTCTACGCTCTCCTGGAAGGGCTTCAAGCCTGGCGGAGAGCACTACGGGAAGCTACCCGTAAGCGAGGGTGCTCTTGATCTCAAGGATGGTATCCTACGGGCTGGCTCTGTCACGATCGACCTTGAGGCTCTCACGGTCGAAGACATGAAGCCCGAAGAAGGGGGAGATAAGCTTAAGACACACCTCCTCAGCGAAGACTTCTTTGACGTAGCTAAGTATCCTGCGGTGAAGTTTGAACTGACGGGTCTTCCTGCCGAGGGCATTCGCCTAAGTGAGCTACAAGAGCTGAAGGGTAACCTCACCCTCAAGGATGTGACGAAGAACATTACGATCCCCGTTGAGTCTGTTTCGCTTGACGATGTTACGGGTGCTTATACGATCAAAAGTAAGGCCTTCACGATCAATCGTGCCGACTGGAATGTGAAGTATGGCTCGAAGAGCTTCTTCACGGGGCTCGGAGACAAGTTCATCAATGATGAGATTGAGCTAAGCTTCGTCTTGAAGACTAAGTAAGCTCAAGGCCGACTTTCCATCGTCTATAGCCCTCCTTGGGTTAGAGCGCCACGTAGAGCGCCAAAGGGCCCATCCAGCGATCCTCAGATAGCTGGATGAGCCCTTGCTCTTTCTTGGCTAGGCGTAGGCTATTCCTCTAAGTAGGCCTTTAGCTCAGCGTGACGCAGCATGTATGCCTTGATGTAGGAGCAGCTGGGGCGAACTTGAAGCCTGCGCTCAGCGCATAGTGCGAAGAAGGCTTGAGCAAGCATAGCAGCATATCCCTTGCCTTCATGCTCTGGTTGGACGAAGGTATGTTCAGCGACAGCAACTCCAGTAGAGGTGAGGCTGAAGGAAATATAGCCCAGCTCTTCGTCTCCCTCTTTTAGGGAGATGCGTCCTCCTTCAGAGTTGATAGAAGTACGGATTAGAGGGGAGATAGAGGTGTGGACCATGAAGAAAGGATTAAAGGGGAGATGATCATCTGGATAAGGATAAGGGAAAACTTCCCTCCCCTCATCCTAAGGTTGGATAATGGGAGAGAGATAGGTCGAAATATCTGTGTAAGGCTACTCTCCTTATCCTCTCGTAGAGCCCGTGTAGAATGGCTTGAGATGGCTATCTGGCGAGCGGTAAGGATGACCTCCCTATCCACCTTCAGAGGCTGGGATAAGGAGCATGAGAAGGCTCGCAGAATCGGGCTAAGGAAAGTCTCCTATCCTTATACGCACAGGATAGGGTGTTGGGAGGCTATATAGGGAGAGAGGTCACTTCATCTCCAGATGAAGTGACCTCTCTTTGTACAAATTCCTAAAGAGGAAGATGATTACTTCTTGCCCTTCTTAGCAGGAGCATTCAGATTGAGTGCTGCACCAGCCTTAAACTTAACGGACTTGCGAGCTGGGATCTGAATCTTCTTCTTGGTCTGTGGGTTGATCCCTTCGCGAGCTGGCTTGTCAGTTACAGAGAAAGTCCCGAAACCAAGGAGAGCAACCTTGCCTCCCTTCTTTAGTTCGTCAGCTACGACGGTAGCAAAGGCTTCTACAGCAGCACGAGCATCTACCTTGGTGAGGTCTGCCTTCTCTGCTACGCGAGCGATAAATTCTGTCTTGTTCATGAGCTTTGTTATATGGGTTGTACAATGTGCTGATCTGTAAGGGGAGAGTATAGGCTTTGATCCTAGAAGATCGTAAGGTGTGATCTCTCCTTTATTCTCGATCAAATGTACAGATTTTTTTGCTTACATAAAGGCTCTGAGGCATTTCCTGCAAAAAACATTTGATAGCCTTACCTCTATTGGCATGCAACAACCTCTGGAGTACCCCCTATAACCTTGGTAAAGAAGGTCACCTTTCCGGCATTCATTAGCTCATCATGATTGATGCGGTAGGTGTTCTTATAGAGCTTGTTACCTATCTTAAATTGATCGAAGTAGATACCACGACGGCTGGTCTCAGAGTCTACTGGACTCGTCTCAATGACGAGCGTAGAATTCTTGTAATACTTCGTATCAAGATGGAGGGTAACTTTATCAAAAACAGGAGTCGTGAGGGCATAACTCATCGATCCTGGGCAGTCTGGATAGAAGCCAAGCATCGTGAATATAGCCCATGCGCTCATCGCACCCGTATCATCATTGCCTGGGATACCACTGGGATCGTTCAGGTAATATAGCCCGAGGAGCTTGCTCGTGATACGCTGGGTGCGCCATGCTTCCTTGGGGAAGTAGGTGAAGAGATAGGGATAGGCGATGTCGGGTTCGTTAGCTGGATCGTAGTTCTCCTTGTCGAAGACGCTCTGCAGCTTGTCTACGAACTTCCGCTCTCCTCCCATGAGCTTAGCAAGCCCACGGATATCATGAGGGACATAGAAGCTATAGTTCCAAGAGTTCCCTTCATGGAAGCCAGGGTTAGGCTCGAAGTCACGACCGAGGGTGGGGTGGAAGGGGGTGAGGAACTTCCCATTGGGAAGGATGGGGCGGAGAAGCCCCGTCTCCTTGTCATAGTAGTGCTTGTAGCCTTGGGCACGGCGAGCGAAGAGCTGTGCATCCTTCTTCTTGCCCATAGCAGAGGCGAACTGGCTGAGATTCCAGTCGGCGATGTAGTACTCTAGGGCATGAGAGACGGAGTTATCGAACTTCTCTCTCAAGGGTACATAGCCACGGCTGGCGTAGTCATCGAAGTCGGGGCGGAGCTTGTTGTCCTTACCGGGAGTCGTAGCCCCCTTGAGCATGGCTTCGTAGGCGAGCTTCGTGTCGAAGTCCCGGATACCACGCTGCCACGTATCGTTGATGACGATGATCGAGGGATCGCCCTCCATGGTGAAGGTCTCCTGCCCGTAGAGCTCCCACTTGGGGAGCCAGCCACCTTCCTTGTACATATCGAGCATGCTCTCTACCATGGCTAGCTGCTTGCGTGGATAGAGGATGGAGAGCAGGGGATGGACATTGCGGTAGGTATCCCACAGCGAATAGACGGTATATCTGTCGTGCTTTGTGGTACCTGTCTCTAGTGATCCCATCATGGGATACTGTCCATTGACATCTTGAAGGATATTGGGGTGGATCAAGAGGTGGTAGAGCGCCGTATAGAAGATGGTACGCTCATCGGCTGTACCGCCCTCTACCTCGACGACACTCAGAGCCTTCTCCCAGCTATCCTCTGCGGCACGACGGACGGCGGCGAAGTCAAGTGTAGGCTGCTCGGTAGTGAGGTTCAGCAGGGCATTCTCTTCGCTGACGAAGGAGACACCCGTCTGCACGTAGATCGTCTCTCCAGGCTTGGTGTCGAAGGAGAACCATACCCCGACATCATTTCCGCTGATCGCCTTGCGGTAGGTAGGATAGATCTTGTACTTACCTTGGTCCTTATCCCACTCGGCCTCTACACCCTCCATAGGAGGCTGCTTCTTCCAGTAGCCTGAGGCTGGAGCTCGACGGCTGATGCGGATGGCGAAGTACTGGTTGAAGACTGCCTGAGGAGCGTAGCAGAAGGTCCCCATGAGCTTACTGCCGACGATGGTTGAGTCATTGAGGAAGCGCACGGTAGCACCACTCTCGTTGGTCAGTCCTAGACCAAGGTTCACGAGGATGTTGCTCTTACCTCCACGCTCGAAGGTGAAAGCAGATACGGCTGTGCGCTGCGTAGTGGTCACCTCAGCCTTGATCTTGTGCTTGTCAAGCTCGACGCTGTAGTAGCCAGGGTGTGCCTGCTCGTGGCTCATGGCAGAGCCGTAGTGTGTATAGTCGACATCGAGATCGCCTGATGAGGCTGATACGATGATACTCCCCAGCTCTGGGCAACCTACACCACTTAGATTGACATGGCTGAAGCCCGAGAAGAACTTGTTGTCAGCGGTGTAGGGAGTACTCCACCAACGCTTATCCTTGTCGAACTTATTGAGTTCGGCTGAGCCTGATACATTGAATGGAGTGATGCTCATCAAGCCGTTGGGTACGACGGCCCCAGGGTTGGTCGTCCCGAAGTTAGATGTGCCGATGAAGGGGTTGACTTCATCGATGAGTCGCTTAGCTCTCTGTGCCTCTGCTGAGACGCTGGTGCTCAGTAAGAGGAGGGAGAGAGCAGAGACGATCTGTAGTTTGGATAGCTTCATATCGTGTATCTGTATAAGTATCTAGCAGGTAAAAAGATCATCCCTTGGATAAGGATCATGGACGGCTCCGAGGAGCGTGGATGATGATTATCCAAGGGATGATCTCATATAAGCCTCATCATGAGGCAGAGAGGAATGAAAGACTAGCGGAACTTACCACCACCCATGAGAGGCATCTTAGGCATCTTGGGCATCTTACCACCCTTGAAGCCTTGGAGGGTCTTCATCATCTTGCGTGTCTGGGCGAACTGCGTAAGGAGCTTATTGACATCCTGCACGCTCGTGCCGCTACCCTGAGCGATGCGCTTACGGCGGTGACCGTCGAGGATATGTGGCTTGGAGCGCTCCTCGGGGGTCATCGAGTAGATGATGGCTTCGATACTCTTGAAGGCATCATCCTTGATATCGATATCCTTCAGCGCCTTCCCTACACCTGGGATCATCGCTGCGAGATCCTTGATGTTCCCCATCTTCTTGATCTGATGGATCTGGGCGAGGAAGTCATTGAAGTCAAACTGATCCTTGGCGATACGCTCCTCGAGGCGCTTAGCTTCACGCTCGTCATAGAGCTGCTGTGCACGCTCGACGAGGGAGACGATATCACCCATGCCGAGGATACGGTCAGCCATACGCTCGGGGTGGAAGACATCCAGAGCGTCCATCTTCTCGCCCATCCCGACGAACTTAATAGGCTTGTCGACGACGGTACGGATCGAGAGGGCAGCCCCACCACGGGTATCCCCATCGAGCTTGGTGAGGACGACCCCATCGAAGTCTAGACGTTCGTTGAAGGTCTTAGCTGTATTCACAGCATCCTGCCCCGTCATGGAGTCGACGACGAAGAGGGTCTCTGAGGGACGGATCGCACGCTTGATCTCCTCGATCTCACGCATCATCTCCTCGTCTACGGCCAGTCGCCCTGCGGTGTCGATGATGACGACATCACAGCCCTTACCCATAGCTTCGGCGACCCCACGGCGAGCGATGCTCACAGGATCCTTGCTATCTAGGTCGAAGAAGACGGGGACATCTAGCTGCTCGGCCAGCACACGTAGCTGCTCGATAGCAGCGGGACGATATACGTCACCTGCGACGAGTAGGGGCTTCTTGCCCTGCTTGATCTTCAGTAGGTTGGCCAGCTTCCCAGAGAAGGTGGTCTTACCCGAGCCCTGAAGCCCAGACATGAGGATGATGGCAGGTGTGCCTGTGAGGTTGAGGTTGGCAGCCTTCCCGCCCATGAGCTCAGCGAGCTCGTCGTGGACGATCTTGACCATCAGCTCACCAGGACGTACGGCGGTGAGCACGTTCTGTCCTAGGGCCTTCTCCTTGACCTCTTCGGTGAATTTCTTAGCTACATTGTAGTTGACGTCGGCCTCTAGGAGGGCACGGCGTACATCCTTGAGGGTCTCGGCGACGTTGAGTTCGGTGATCTTACCTTCACCCTTGAGGATCTTAAAGGACCGCTCGAGGCGTTCACTTAGGTTTTCGAACATAGGGGCTCTTATACAAGTCTATTTGTTTCGGTATCGGGGAAGACGACAGCAGGCTTGAAGCCCTGTGCTTCTTCGTAGCTCATCCACGCGTAGGCCATGATGATCACGGTATCACCGGGCTGTACGAGGCGTGCAGCAGCTCCATTGAGGCAGATGACCCCTGAGCCACGTGCTCCAGCGATGACGTAGGTCTCTAGGCGAGCTCCATTGTTGTTATTGACGATCTGTACCTTCTCTCCTGGCAGGATGTTGGCTGCTTCGATCAGGTCTTCATCGATGGTGATGCTCCCCACGTAGGAGAGGTTAGCCTCGGTGACGGTTACTCTATGAATCTTGGACTTAAGTAATTCGACAAGCATGGTTTAATCTATTTTCTTGATCCAGGCACGACGGGTCTTGTGGTGCTTGCGCTCGAAGTAGTTCCACTGCATCTGTACGGCAGCGTTGGTCTCGAGCTCTGGATTGCTCTCGGCATAGCGCACCCCATTCTTCTGGAAGATGGGGATGAGGTCATCGAAGAGCAGGGCATTGACCCCCTTGTTCTGATACTCTGGGATGACCCCGATGAGGTAGAGGTCTACGATGGGATTCTTCATCTTCAGTGCACGCAGTAGGTGTGCCCATCCGAAGGGGAAGAGGCGACCCTTAGCCTTTTGAAGGGCTCTACTGAGGTTCGGGAGGGTGATCCCGAAGCCTACGACCTTGTCATCCTCCTCACGGACGATGACCGTGACATAGTCATAGCGTAGCATAGGTATGTACATGCGCACATAGTAGTCGATCTGCTCGCGTGAGAGCTCTGAGACACCGTAGAGGACGGAGTAGGCTTGGTTCAGCGTGTCGAAGATACGGTGGGCGTAGGGGAGGATCTCCTGCTGGTTCTTGAACTTCAGGGTCTTCAGCCCATACTTCGTGCGGACGATCTCAGCGATACGCTTGTGCTTCTCGGGGATATCTTCGGGGATGGTGATCTTGTACTCCTGCCAGTCCTGATCCTTGACGAAGCCCATACGCTGCATCTGCTTGGGATAGTAGGCATAGTTATAGATCGTAGCCATGGTACCCAGCTGATCAAAGCCTTCGATGAGCATCCCCTCGTGATCGAGGTCGGAGAAGCCCATAGGCCCTTGGATCATCTCCTTACCATGAGCCTTACCCCAGTCGATGACGGCTTTGAAGAGGGCATCGACGACTTCGTTATCGTTGATGAAGTCGACGAAGCCGAAGCGAACGTTATTCTGATTCCACGTCTCGTTGGCTCGATGGTTGATGATCCCAGCGATACGCCCGACGATGCGTCCATCCTTGTAGGCTAGGAAGTAAGCGGCTTCACAGAACTTGAAGGCGGGATTGCGTGTCGGATCCAGCGTCAGGAGTTCATCCTCTACGAGTCCAGGCACGTGATACGGATTGCCCTTGTAGAGCTTGAGGTTGAACTTGACGAACTTCCTCAGATCGGCCTTATCCGAGATCTGTCTTATTTCGACTGCCATATTTCTTTCGTTGTATCTATAGCCCCTAGAGGCTGATTCAATGGTGCACAAAGATACTCCAAAAAGCTAAGATGCCCTGCATGTTAGCTCCTTGTCTCTAGCTAAGCCCCTTGAAAAGGAAGACTCGAAGGAGTTCACCCGAAAACCTTCCGAGCTATTCGGTTCACCCTAAGGAGGCTTCATGCTCCGTGATCGTAAAGCTAGCTGGTCGGAGTCTGGGGATGAATAGTAGCCATTCATGAGCCTCTCAAGGACCCCATTCATGGGTCGATCGGGTATCCCATTCATGGGGTACCGAGGCGACCCATGAATGGGGTACTAGGGAGGTGTATCTATGGCTACTCTAAAGCGGTGGAGCGGGGACGGGTAAAAAGACCGAGGTGCTGACCCCTCGGAAGGGATCAGCACCTCGGCAGGATGAGTGATGAGTCTAGTCCTTACTTCTGGACATTAGGGAGCTCAAGACCGTACTGCTTCTTCTTGTCGATAGCCTTGAGGAGGAGGCTCATTAGTAGAGCGATGACACCGAAGCTAGCAAAGACAAGCATGGCAAGCGTGTAGTCCTTGGGTTGACCTTCGGGTATGCCCTTATTAGAGGAATCAAGGACGCTACCTACGATGATGGGCACAGACATCAGACCGATATTCTGAATCCAGAAGATAGCCGAGTAAGCCGAGCCTAGGACCTTGTTGTCGATGAGCTTGGGGACAGCTGGCCACAGCGTAGCGGGTACGAGCGAGAAGGAGATCCCGAGGATGACTATTGCAGTCATAGCGACAATCGAACTGCCAAGACTATCGTATACGAAGGGGAAGAGAGCAAAGGTCATGTGGCAGACAATCATCAGAATAGAACCGATGATGAGCATCGTTGCACCCTTGCCCTTGCGGTCGAGATAGTAGCCTAGTAAAGGTGTCACGAGCGCAGCTCCAAAGGGGAAGGTACTGAAGATACGAGATGCGAATTCGTTATCAAAGCCTACCTTGTACTGTAGCATCTCGGTTGCGAACTTCTGGAAGGGGAAAATGGCCGAGTAGTAGAGTGCACACAGGATAGCGACAATCCAGAAGACACCTGTGCCAAAGACCTTACCAAGGTCAGAGAACTTGAAGGGTTCTTCTGCTTCTTCCTCTTCTTCACCTTCGATATCCTTATCCAGAGCCTTATCCATGAAGAAGTAGACGACATACAGCATCAGACCGATGCAAAGGAGCAGGGCGCAGAAGATGACAGGAGCCTGTACTGTTTCGAACTTCTTAGATAGCCAAGGAGAGAGCCATAGGGCACCAGCTACCCCAAGGCGTGCTACAGCCATCTCGATACCCATAGCGAGTGCCATTGATCTGCCCTTGAACCACTTGACGATCGCACGAGAGACCGTCACACCAGCCATCTCAGTACCACAGCCGAAGAGCATGAAGCCGAGGCAGGCACAGAGTGCTGTAGGAGGAAGGTTCCAGCCCGTGATGCCGTGGATGGAGCTACTGAAGCTGTTGATGGCATCGTAGCCTGGACCTCCATTGCGGAAGGTAGCGCTCAGAGCATAGACTTTGATAAGAGCTCCGATGACCATCATGCTACCCGCAAGAAGGGCGGTGAAGCGTACCCCCATCTTGTCGAGGATGATCCCCGCAAGGATGAGGAAACCAATGAAGACGTTGAGGAAGAATTCACTCCCGCCATAGAGTCCGAAGATGGTAGAGTCCCAGCCGAGCTCGGTCTCGACGAGCGTCTTCACAGGGGAGAGTACGTCTACGAACATGTAGGCGAAGAACATCGTCAGCGAGATGAGTGCCAGCGCACCCCAGCGGGCGAGTGGCTTGTCACGCAGTGACAGCTTTGCTTGTTCCATAGTGTTACTTATCGTTGTTAGTTGATTGAATTGCTAGAAGATCGGCGATGAGGAAGTTGCTCCCCCCGACGAAGATCACATCTGTCTCGGGCTGTGCTGCACTCTGGGCAGCAGCTAGAGCCTCTCGGATGGAGGGATAGACTTCCCCATGGAGGTCGTAGGCTTGTGCGAGCTTCCTCAGCTCTTCGGGAGCTAAGGCACGGGGCACACGGGCAGCGGTGAAGTAGTACTTAGCTTCGTGAGGAAGCAGGGAGAGGACACCTCGGACATCCTTGTCACTCACCATCCCGAAGATGAGGTGCAGGGGGCGATCCAGCGACACGAGCTGACGGACGACATAGCGGATACCATCTTCGTTGTGCGCCGTGTCACAGATCAGAGTGGGGCGCTCAGAGAGGGTCTCCCAGCGGCCACGTAGACCCGTCATGCGGGTGACCTCGCTAAAGCCCTTGCGAATGGCTACCTCGGGGATCGCTATCCCTTGCTCACGGAGCACACGGAGAGCCGAAAGGATCGTCCTCAGGTTATCCGCTTGTACCAGTCCTCCGAGCTCGAAGTAGAGGGGCTCTGATGTGATGAGAGTAGGATCGGTGACCTCGAAGGTCTGCCCCCTGGATTCGCTATGAATAGCGCCCAGAGGCACTGCTTCGCTAGCGAGGGTGAGGGGAGCAGATAGTTGAGTAGCTCGCTCTCTGAAGACCTCTAGGACCTCGGGCTCATCAGCTCGCCCGATGATGATCGGTGTCGAGGGCTTGATGATGCCTGCTTTCTCTACGGCGATCTTCGCTAGGGTATCTCCGAGGTACTGCGTGTGATCCTTACTGATATTCGTGATGATCGAGAGGATGGGCTGGATGATATTCGTGCTGTCGAGCCTTCCTCCCATCCCGACCTCGATGACTGCGAAATCGACCTTCTGCTCACGGAAGTAGACGAGGGCCATCATGGTCGTCAGCTCGAAGAACGAGGGTGATACCTCCTTGACGAGTTCCTCAGCCCCTTCAACGAAGCGACATACGAAGTCCTCCGAGATCATCACTCCGTTCACACGGATACGCTCACGGAAGTCGAGGAGATGAGGTGAAGTGAAGAGCCCCACCCGATAGCCTGCCGCCTCTAGGACGGCAGCTATCGTGTGTGAAGTTGAGCCCTTGCCATTCGTCCCTCCTACATGGATGGTACGGTAGGAGTGGTGCGGATGGCGGTAGTGTGTATCCAGGTAATGAGTTGTCTCTAGACCAGGCTTGTAAGCTGCGCCTCCTACTTGCTGGAAGACGGGAGTCTTGGCATAGAGATACTCAATGGCTTCCTGATAGGTCATCGGGATCTAAGCGTGCCCCTCAGGGAGGAGCTCAGGATGGAGGACGATGGTCTGTGCTCTATCGGGACCGACAGAGACGATCGAGATGGGTACTCCGATTTCCCGTTCGACGAAGGCGATGTAGTCCTTCAGTTCTTGAGGGAAGTCCTTGGGATCAGTGAGCTTGGTGGTGTCGCACTGCCAGCCCTTGAGTTCCTGATAGACCGGACGAACTTCCTCGGTGAGTTCGTAGGGGAAGTGACGCGTCTTCTCGCCTCGGATCTCATAGTCGGTACAGATGCGGATGGTCTCAAAGGTGTCGAGCACGTCGCTCTTCATCATGATCAAGCGAGTGACCCCACTGAGCATCACCGTGTAGCGAAGGGCTACGAGGTCAAGCCAGCCACAGCGACGACGACGACCCGTGACAGAGCCAAATTCATGACCTAGAGAGCAGAGTTTTTCTCCCGTCTCATCAAAGAGCTCGGTAGGGAAGGGACCAGCACCGACACGGGTGCAGTAGGCCTTGAAGATCCCGTAAACCTCGCCGATACTGCGTGGAGCTATACCCAGCCCCGTACAGCATCCTGCACAGACCGTGTTGCTCGATGTGACGAAGGGATAGGAGCCGAAGTCAATGTCTAGGAGTGAGCCTTGAGCTCCCTCGGCAAGTACACGACGTGAGGAGCGAAGGGCATCGTTGATGTACTCTTCGCTATCGACAAAGGTGAATTCTTCGAGGTACTTAATCGCTTCCATCCACTTAGCCTCTAGCTCAGCAAGCCCTTCGACAGGGTAGTGGTAAGCCTCGAGGAGGGTCAGATGACGCTCCTTAGCCTCCTGATACTTGCGGGCAAAGTCAGAGTGGATGTCTCCGACACGTAGCCCCGTGCGGGCGATCTTGTCGGTGTAGGTAGGGCCGATGCCCTTACCGGTGGTACCGATCTTTGCTCCACCCTTGATCGCCTCTTGGGCGGCATCGATGAAGCGGTGTGTAGGTAGGATGAGGTGAGCCTTGCGTGAGATCACGAGACGCTTACGTAGGTCATGACCACTTTCGGAGAGCGCACGAGCTTCGTCGGCGAAGAGGATGGGATCAAGTACGACCCCATTACCTATGACATTGACCTTATCACCTTGGAAGATCCCAGAGGGGATCGATCGTAGGATGTACTTCTTCCCCTCGAACTCTAGGGTGTGACCAGCGTTAGGCCCCCCTTGGAAGCGTGCTATGATATCGTACGAAGGAGTCAAGACATCGACGATCTTACCCTTCCCTTCGTCTCCCCATTGCAGGCCGAGGAGCACATCGACTTGTTCCATGTATGTATGTGTATTTGCTGTAGTGTTGTTGTCAGCTTGAGCCGAGGCCTATATCTCTCGGCATGGATGCATGCCTCGACAAGGGACTCCTCTAGATCATATCGCTCTGGAGGAGAAGCCTATGCGAGTCGTGCACCTACAAATATACTCTTTTCTATACGTATTTCGGCAATTTGTACCGTAGACTCCCCCCTATTTCTTCGGCTAAGCATGCTACGTGGAGCGGGTAGAAGAGTGATGAGCCTTCATTGATAGTGCTCGCTCTTTACTCTACCTTATAGTCATAAAAAGAGGGGGTATCTGACCAGCAGATACCCCCTCGGGTTGAATAAGCGGAGCTTCTTAGATGATGGATGTGAGGCCTCTAGTGCTCAGCATCCTTCGCAAGAGCCTCTACGAGACAAGTGATCCTAGGCTGAGCAGCGATGAGCTTTGGCTCAATGCCATAGCTCCGAGCGGCTTCAGCTGTCTGCTCTCCGAGGACAGCTAGAGGGAGCGCCTTCAGCAGGTGCTCTAGCTCGTGCACCCGTAGCAAGTTCACTAGATGATGGATGGCTGAGGAACTACAGGCCGTAAGGTAATCAGCCGAGTCGAGTGCCTCCTCTAGTTCGCGAGCGGTATAGCTGATGGGCATATTCTTATAGAGGGGAAGGCGATGGCAAGAGATACCCGCTTCGGCGAGGAGCTCCGAGAGATCATCACCCGCAAGAGCAGAGTTGGGCAGGAGAACACGCTTGACAGAGGCAAGCCTCGCTCGCTGGATGAATTCCTCGGCAAAGACCTTGGCATAGTATTCCTGAGGGATGAAGTCTGCGGTGATCCCATACGCACTAAGAGCCTGAGCAGTCATAGGGCCTAGTGCCCCGATCTTGCAGGGAGCTAGGTGTCGACTATCCTTCCCACGCTGGTGAAGCGCCGAGAAGAAGAACTCTACGGCATTGGGCGAGGTGAAGAGGATCCAGTCATAGCTGGATAGGCTCTGGAGCGTGCTGTCAAGTTCGGCCTCGACTTCCTCATTAGGGGTAAGCTGGATGGTGGGAAGGAGGTAAGCCTCTGCGCCCTTCTCTTCCAGCGCCTCCTGAAGGACAGAGGCTTGGTGTCGGGCTCGAGTCACGATGATCTTCTTCCCCGAAAGCGGACGAGAGGTGCGCCCTTCAGCAAATCTCAGAACTTGACCGATCATGAAGAGTGCAGGAGCGTACGCAGAGAAGTCCTCCGATGCATCGGTGAACGCTCCTAGGGTGCGCTCCAGTAGGGTTTGCTGGGGAGTCGTACCTCGGCTTAGTAGGGCTGCTGGGGTAGAGGCGGACATCCCTGCTGCGATAAGGGCCCCACTGATCTGAGCCACTTGCCTTACTCCCATGTAGAAGACTAGCGTCCCCGAGAGTCGAGCTAGGCTGGTCCAGTCGAAGTCGGGCAGTTCTCCGTCCTCAGTGTGCGCCGTGAGGCAGGTGAAGGAGCGACTGAGTCCCCGATGGGTGAGGGGAATGTCGAAGTAGGCTGGAGCAGCAAGGCCTGCCGTGATCCCAGGCACGATCTCGTAGGCTATGCCAGCTTCCCGAAGGGCTGCCATCTCTTCTCCTCCATGAGCAAAGACGAAGGGGTCTCCGCCCTTGAGTCGTACGACCTTACCTAGGTCGGCTTTTCCTAGTTCGATTAGTAGCTCATTGATCTCTGGCTGCTTGAGCGAGTGGGCTCCATAGCGCTTACCGACATGGTATAGCTTAGTTCCCTCGGGAATGAGGGCTAAGATGCTGGGTGAGACGAGGGCATCATAGACGATGACTTCGGAGGTGGTGATGAGCTCATAGGCTCTACGGGTAAGGAGCTTGGGGTCTCCAGGACCTGCTCCTACTAGGTATACTGTGCTCATGCTGTGGTGATACTTCTTAGTTCGTCGGTGAGGCGATCAAGGAGGAGGTCAATCTCGGAGAGAGGGACGGTGTGCTTGGCCTTGTAGTGCTTCTCTCCCGAACTACTGGCATAGAAGACTCGGAGCTCCGCTTGTCTATCGGTGATGTGACAGATACAGCCTAGAGGAAGGGCACAGCCACCACCTAGTCGCTTCAGTAGGCTCCGCTCGATCGTCACCTCTCGCTCAGTCTTGGCATCATGGATGCTCTCTAGGAGGCTGTATAGCTCTGTGTCATCCTGGCGGGTTTGTACAGCGATGGCTGCTTGCCCTGGAGCAGGGACGATGACTGCCTCCTCGATGGGGTAGCGCTCGAGCTCATTCATCCCTAGGCGGGAGAGACCAGCTTCGGCAAGGAGTGTGGCATCGAAGAGCCCAGAGTGTACCTTCCCGATGCGTGTCTCCACATTGCCTCGGATGGGCTCGGTACGTAGGTGTGGATAGTGAAGGGCTATCTGGTAGGCTCTACGCTTACTCGAGGTACCTACGACAGCCCCTTCGGGTAGAGACTCTAGGGGGCAGGGGCCGATGAGGGTGTCATGGGTGACTGCTCGAGGGAGGTAAGCAGCGAGGCATGTGCCTTCGGCTGGATCTACAGGGAGGTCCTTGAGGCTATGCACTGCTAGGTCGATCTCACCTCGACGGAGAGAGGCCTCTAGCTCCCCAGTGAAGAGCCCCTTGTCTCCAGAAGCATCTAGAGCGAGGTGCTGGAGCTTATCCCCCTTGGTCTTGATGATCTTGATCTCGATCTGGAGGTCGGGGTGGGTACTAAGTAGAGCGTCTCGTACGAGCTCGCTTTGGCGTAGGGCTAGTTGGCTTCCTCGAGAGCCTAAGATGAGCGTCCTATGCGTCATGCTGAGGTAGTTTGCTTTGGATATGAGAGAATAGCTGTAGGGTAGCTTCTGAGTAGATCTTGAGCCCCGTCTCTTCGCTGAGCTCACGCAGAGCAGAGACGATGGCTGTGGTATAGGTCGTGCGCAGGTGCTCATCCCATCGGGAGACGAGCTCTCGCTCGCCTTCGGTCAGCTCGTGGGGTAGGTTAGCGAGCTCCTTCTGGAGAAGCTGGTGAGAGACCTGTTGGACTAGCCCGATCACTTCACGAACCTCGGCAGCGTCGCACCAAGCGATGAAGTCTTGAGTCATCGTCTGGAGGTAGCTCTGGATCTCTTCATCCTGATGAGCCTTCTCCCTAGAGAGGTACTGCTGGCCCCTGAGGTCATCGATGGTGTAGAGTCGGATGCTTGGTAGCTCTTCTAGAGATGGATCGACATTGCGGGGGACAGCCATGTCGAAGAAGTGCCTTGTCTCCAGAGGGGTATGAGGGACGACCTCCTCAGTGATGATGGGGGTGAGAGAGGAGGTAGCTACGAAGATGATGGTCGCTGATCGGAGAGCATCGGAGAGCCTATCCTCAGAGAAGACCTGAGCGATGTGATGCTTCGTGGCAAAGAGCTCGGCACGTGAGCCTGTGCGATTGTAGATGCTGATCTCGGGGTGCTGAAGCTCCTGTAGGCGCTGAGCTATAGCTTCAGCCATCTGGCCTGCTCCGAGGATGAGCACTGGCTGCTGTAGAAAGTCTGAGGCGTTATGGTGGAGGTAGTCTACCGCTGCAGCACCTGCGGAGATGGGGGTAGCAGAGAGTAGATATTCGCTACGTACCTTCTTGGCTGTCTCGAAGGCTTTGTGACAGAGTCGGGAGAGGACTGAGGTGCTCTGACTATGGCTCGTAGCGAGGCGGAAGGCTTCCTTGAGTTGCCCCAGGATCTGTGTCTCACCTAGGACCATGGACTCGAGCCCACAGGCCAGACGAAAGAGGTGCTTGATCGCCTCCTGATGCTGACGTGTCTCGAAGATGGATTCATCACCGAGGTGGCGTACCTTCTTGAAGCGATAGAGGCTACGGATGAGTCGAGTCTCTTGCTCTGAGGTGATGCGAGAGGGAGTTTCGTAGTAGATCTCTAGACGATTGCATGTAGACAGTACGAGCCCTCCGAGGAGCCCCTCTTCTCTCTTCCAGAGATCGATGAGTTGTACTGCCTCCTCTTCGCAGAGGGCGAATTGCTCTCGGCGGGATAGTGAAGCGGTCTTGTGGTTAATGCTAATGAGTCCGATCATGGATCGTATCTTGCAGTAGTGATTCTTTCTTTTCGGTGTAGGCTTTGCGAAGGCGATCTTTTGCCTCGCCCTCTGGAGCCTCGAGCATGGCGACTCTTAGTGCGGCCAGTTCTTCTAGATGAGCTCCGATGCCTGCTGGTAAATCTTTGACCCAAGCCTCCTTCAGGCTCTGGGTGATCTCGGGTAAGCGGTAATCGCTGTGGACAGAGAATGTGATCCCCTCTCGGTGTGCAGTAGCTCCGAATTGAATATTTCCCCTCTGTGCATCACTGAGCACAGAGAAGAGGTACCCTCCCGAGGCTAGTCGGTCGGCGATCAGTCGCTCCTCTTCGGGATCACCTATCCCTAGGATGATGATTCGGGCAGGAGATAGATCTTCTTCCCCCGTATATCGCTGACGTATCCAGCGAAAAACTCCCTTACCATCGTAAGCCTCTAGCTCGGGACAAAGGGTGGGGGAGAGTATAGTGAAGGGGATGTGTCGGTCGATGAGCCCCTGAGCCTTGCGCCAGACACCTTGTCCCCCTCCGATGAATAGGACGGGGAGCTCTTCTGCTGCGAGGAAGAGGGGGAGGTGATAG
Source organism: uncultured Porphyromonas sp. (assembly GCF_938039215.1). Lineage (GTDB taxonomy): Bacteria > Bacteroidota > Bacteroidia > Bacteroidales > Porphyromonadaceae > Porphyromonas. Next base: position 56,966 of record NZ_CALHVI010000004.1, read on the forward strand.
TGCTTCACTCCTTGAGCGGAGCTCGCAGGGCGATGCTGCGATAGCTTTGTCGTACGTAGAGCCCAAGGCTGGGGAATGTGTGCCGAGGCTAGTAGCTCTCTATCCTGCCACAGCTCTAGTGCAGGGCGGTCAGCTAGGAGTTTCCCCTTGGAGAGGAGGAGTACACGGTCTGCGAACTGATACCCTAGATCCATGTCGTGCGTGGAGACGATGACCGTCTTCCCCCGCTCGTGGAGACGCTCAAGGAGCTCCAGTACACGCTCCGTATAGAGTGCATCAAGTGCTGCTGTCGGTTCGTCGAGGATGATGATCTCGGGATCTGTAGCAAGGACAGCGGCTAGAGCCACCCATTTCTTCTGCCCTTCGCTGAGCTCATGGGGAGCTTTATGACGCAGGTCAAGGAGCTGGTATTCGGTGAGGAGCTCCTCAAGGCGCAGGTGGAGCGCTTCTCCCTCCAATCCCATGTTCTTCAGTCCGAAGGAGAGTTCATCTTCGACGGAAGGAGTGAAGAGCTGATAGTTGGAGTTCTGTAGGACAAGAGCGACTCGACGGCGTAGGGCTACTCGCTCCTGTGGCGTGATGATCTCCCCGTGAAGATAGAGCTCTCCTCTCCAGCTCTGCTGAAGACCAGAGAGCAGGAGGAAGAGGGTGGATTTCCCAGCCCCATTGTGCCCGATCAGAGCTATGCGCTCTCCTCTATGGATAGAGAGGGAGAGGGAGTGTAGCGCTTCGTATCCATCTTCGTAGACGAACGAGATCCCTTCAAGGCGAAGCACGGGGGACTCGCCTTGAGTAGCTTCCTCTTCCTTGGACTGCAGGAGAGGCTCATCCTCATAGCCACGAGAGACCAGCCCTAGATAGAGCTTGTCTGACTCTACTTGGCTAAGGACGAAGGTGCGTGAGAGAAGCATCCCAAAGTGCTGTATGCGTCGCCGTATGCTTCCTTGGTAGCCCAGACGACTGGTCTGTGCTAAGCGAATTTGTCCCGCTGTCTCCTCGAGGACGAAGATATAGCGGTAGGTCAGTTCGACTAGATCAATGAAGAGCTTGGGGATGCCCAGACTGCGCAGTACCACATAGAGGCGGTGCAGGGGAAGGAGCTGGAGTAGAAGGATCATCGACCCCACGGAGGCTAAGCATCTAAGCCAAGTCTTGATCGCTACACGAAGCCCGTCGTAGGTGAAGCCCCATCCTCCTAGATCAAGAAGGAGCGAGGTGGGCTCACCTCGACCAACTGCAAGAGGTAGGATCGAGAGTGAGATGAAACCTGCGAGGATTAGGATCCGGCGCACTAAGCCGCTCCGTCGCTCCCCATAGAAGCGAAAGGCAAGCCCATAAATGAGGATGGCGAAGGCTAGAAGTAGGAGCGTGTGCTGAAGTGCTAAGGCTACACCAAGGGCAAGGAGACAAAGGACAAAGTATGCCTGCTCTCTACGTAGGCTAGGCCGTAGCGAACAACTCTGTGTATGCGACATTAGATGTGCTCTTCTTGCTCCTTCTTGAGGCGCTTCTTATAGACCAGCTGATAGTAGCCCCAGGCGAAGAGGGCGATGCCGATGGCTACCTGTAGAGCGAAGAGGAGGGGTTCGCCTAATTCCGAGGGCTCGAAGCTCTCCCAGAAGGGCGTTGGGCTGAAGCCTGGGGTAAGGTGACCGATCATGTCCCCTGCCTGATCATCGGTACCTGTACCTATATCGAAGATCCCTGCTAGGATGGGCAGGGCAAGGCAGATAGCTCCGAGGATGCTGAGGAGGATGACCTGAGGGCGAAGGCTCTTCTTCGTCTGGCGCTCTTCCTTAGCTCCACCCGTATAGATGGAGGCATTGACCTGACTCTTGTCAAGTAGACCGATGACTACGACGGTTAGTATCCCCTCGATGATCGAGAGAGGGATCTGTGTGATGGCGAAGATCCCGAGGAACTTCCATGCTGCTCCCATCACTCCCGACACAGCGTCTGGATAGACGATAGCAAGCTGGAAGGAGGTCACGATGTAGGTAGCCATGGAGCCACAGAAGGTAGCGACGAAGATCGCCACGTTTCTATGGAGTCTCAGCCCCATGAGGAGGCGGTAGAATGCATAGGCTACGAAAGGACCTGCTATAGATAGTGAGAAGATATTCGCCCCTAGGGTGCTGATCCCTCCATGGGCTAGGAGAAGTGCCTGGAAGAGCAGGACGATCGTCCCGACGAGGGGCATAGCCATCGGGCCGATAGCAAGTGTCCCTAGCGTCGTACCCGTCAGGTGCGAGCTACTCCCTGCTACCGAAGGCATCTTCAGAGCGGAGAGGATGAAGGTATAAGCTGCTGAGAGAGCGAAGGTGCTCTTCATGCGAGGAGAAGCCTTCACCATACGAGCCACAAAGCGGTAGCTAAGCACGACGAAGGGTAGGGCTATGAGGTACCAGATGATGCACCACTTCATAGGAATAAAACCCTCCATGATGTGCATGGCTCCAGCAGGCTCTAGACCAAGGGCGAGAGCGAGGAGGAGTAGATAGAGACGCTTATTCATAGTTAGGGGGGAGTTGGATATACGGATATACTTACTTCTCGTTCTTGTCTGGTTACTGCTCCCGCTCAGCTGCCATCAGATGGTCTAGCCAGATCTGGCGAAGTGGAGCAAAGTCTGCTAGTCCATGGAGGTGGCAGTGTTCGTCGTCAATGCGGTAGCCCAAGGCACGGAAGCGCACCTTCCAGCTTTGTTCTTCGAGTGGAGCATTTTCCTCTTCTTCGCCTGCCATATCATTGAGTGCATGATCTCCAGCTACAGACATCAGAGGAAGGAGGTTGATCGTCGTGCCCTCGGGGCACACTTCACGGAGTTGCTCTGCGACATCCTCGAAGAGCATATCCTCGAAGTCCACTGTCCCGATGAGGATACGTGGGTTGCGCTTCTGGAGATAGTCATGGAGGCGACGATAGCGACCATTAGCTTCGGGGTGCTTGTCGGTGTTGTTGCCATGCCCCATGAGTACGAGGGCTTCCCCACGCTCAAGACGCTCTCTGAAGAGCGAATAGAGGCAGTCTCCGACACGCTCTATATCGGCTTGGCTCCATAGAAGAGGTACCCCTATCGTGGTAGGAATCTGCGGGTAGAGTCGGTGGAACTGTGGAATATATCGGTCACCGATGAACGAGTATTCTAGCCCAGGGATGACGTGTAGAGACTGGATGCTGACTGCTCGATAGCCAGCAGCTCCGATCGCCTCGAGCCATTTGTCTGTGGTGTAGTATTCTTCTCCTGTCTTCTCCTTCCATCGGCGAATGCAGAACTTGGAGGTGAAGGCCATATATATATCTCGGTCGGGGAAGTTCTCCGCAAAGGCTTGGCGTAGCGTAGCGAAGGTCTTATGTGGGCCTTCGTAGGTGCTTCCGAATGTGACTAAGATGAGGGCTTTATCGTGCCGCTTGGAGGCGCATACCTCAGCGACTAATGGGTTTTGGTTACTCTGTGCCATTACTTTAGTGCTGTATTTGTTTGCTCTAGAGAAGAGCGATTGTACTTAGCAGACTTCTCTAGAGTCTGCACAAAGTTACTCATTATCCGATATATCCTAGAGGGGAAGGAAGTGCTTCGCTACATATCTCTATGCGGGTGAAGTCGAAGCTAGAGGCATGGTTACAGCTGGTAAGATAGTGCTGGGGCTATAAAACAAGAATTGACTGTCTCCCGACAGCCAATTCTCTTCGTTAACCTTAAATCTAATACCATGAAAAACACACTACAAATATAGGTTAAATAATTTTAATCCGCCAAACATTTTTTGACAGTTTAGATATTTCTCTTTAGTAGACCTCTAGAGAAGCGAGGTAGAATGCGGAATCTTGGACTGATGAAGATGTCCTAACTAGCTGGTAATTGAAGGGGATATAAGCACGAGAGGCAACCCGTAATGTTACGGATTGCCTCTCGCTGAGTAGAGATAAGTGCTCTCGAGGGAGCTACTTACTTATTCTTGATGCCAAGCTTCTTGGCGATGTCATCGGGGAGAGCCGTGCGATGAACGACGATGTTCATCGTCTTACCCTTGACGAAGTTGTACGAAGCATACCAGATACCCTTGTAGGCACCAGCTTCACCCCAAGAGTTCTTTACCAAGAAGAACTTGCGACCGAGCTGGTTCTTGGCGATCCCGTAGATGACCATACCGTGGTCGTCGGTGAGTTCGTAGTTGTCATAGCCCTTCTGGCGGTATTCCTGAGTAGGCTCGATCTCGGGGACGTTAGCTGAATGGATGAGCTGAGTCATCAGGCGCTGCTTGTCTGAGTAGTTCAGACCGATCCAGCGAGCCTGGTCGGAGCCCTTCGTTTCGATCTCTTCGACATCAGCAAGGACGGCTATACCGTCACGGGTGAAGCCCTTTTCGCTCACGTCAGAGCCCCAAGCGATGGTGTAGCCCTTGTCGATAGCGTGCTCCATCGTACGCATGAGTTCGTCGATGGGGAGGTTGTAGGATTCAGCCCAGCGCCAGTTGTCTTCGATCTCGAGGGCGAACTTGCCGTAGAAGGGGTGGTGCGTGAAGGAAGTCAGCGATACATAGTCATCGGCGTTGAGGCCAAGTTCCTTAGCATAGCTCTGAGGGGTGTACTTCTTGCCGTTGAAGGTGAAGCTTTCAGGGAGCTTGCCGAGGTACTGGTCGATGATCGACTCGTAAGCGGGATACCAAGCAGAGGAGAGCTTGCCGTTGGGGTTCTTGATGATAGCATCGAGGAAGGCCTTGAGTCCAGCCTCCATTTCTCCGTGCTGATTCTTCGTCGTGCCGTAGTTGAGCCCAGGGAGGATAGCCTGAGGTACTGCGCCGTAGTTCTTCAGTACGTAGAGTACATCATAGAAGGAGCCACCCTGTGCGAAGTTCAGCTTGCCATGCAGGCGGACATACTTACGACCCTTGTCTCTGTAGGAGTGGCTGACGACGAACATTTCCGAGAGGTCATACTCGCCCTTGCCGATGCGGAAGAGCTCATCTTCGAGGAAGCTCTGAGCGGAATAAGCCCAGCAAGTTCCCGAGTTTGCTTGGTTCTTGATCGAAGTGATGCGAGCATCCTTGACAGTCGTGAAGACATTGGGCTGAATGCTGTCCTTAGTCTCCTTTGGGGTCTGCGCAGACAGGGTCGTTGTGATCCCTGCCAGTGCCATGATAGCGATAAGTTTCTTCATCTCTAGATGTGTACTTGATGATAATGAATCTGCTTCACGGAAGGCCGTGATCCCGTAGCCTAAGCTACAAAGCCTCCCAAAGATACGCATTTATTTACTTCGTCCTGACTGATCGGTTGGAGAGCCGAAATACAGCCCTATATAAATAGGTAGTCTGAGGGGGGTAAAAAACGACCGATGGTAGATCGCTGAGAAAACCTACTGTGGGTCGCCTCGACGACCTACGGTAGGTCGTAAGGACGACCCACAGTAGGTTTTTTCAGCCCCTTTCGTTTTCGCTCTGATTCGCCGTTAGCGGATGGTCACCACTACGTACTCAGACTGCGTGCCTATTCGGAACTTACCGCCCCAGATCCCAAGCCCCGAACTGACATAGTACTCGGTCTTGCCCTTAGTCAGCGGGCCGAACGCATCCTCATAGATCGCATCCGTGACCCAATTGAGTGGCCAGACCTGCCCGTGGTGCGTGTGACCTGCGAACTCAAAGTTCACACCACAGTGCTCTGCTTCTTCGAGGTGGTAGGGCTGATGATCCAGTTCGATGATGTACTTACTTCGGTCGATGCCCTCCATGGTTTGCTGGAGGCTCTTGCGGTGGGGATTCGTTCGGTCGTCACGTCCTACGATCGCTAGATCACCGAAGTAGGCCACGCTGTCCTGCAGGAGCTGGATCCCTGCCTGCTCGCAGAAGTCCTTGTCAGCACTCGTGCCAGCATAGTAGTCGTGATTGCCTAGGATCGCATAGATGGGTATGCCTAGCTCTCGAAACTCCTCCGCAGATCTCTCCTCTAGGACGGGCTTGATCGACCAATCAATCAGGTCCCCAGCGATGAGGATGGCATCAGGGCGCTCCGCCTTGATCAGCTGAAGCCAACGACGAAGGTCGCTACGGCGATTGTGGTAGCCTAGGTGTAGGTCACTGATCAGGACGAGCTTCACGGGCTTCTGTACCTTCCCCTCTGAACCTAGGGTGAGCTCGACACGTTGCTTCTCCTCAAAGCGTAGGTGGGCATAGGTGAAGAGCCCAAGGAAGAAGAGGAGCACACTCACGCTCCCCACGACGCTCCCTCTGAGGAAGGAGCGAGGGACGAGTCCCAGTGCTAGCCCTAGATCTAGCACCCCGAAGAGCATCACCAGATATAGGAGCAGGATGAGCCAAGAGTTCCCGACCTCATAGGTGAAGGTACCCAGCTCTAGGGGCATCCGATCCAGCGCACCGCTGAAGCTGACGAAGGCTAGGATGAAGGCGAGGGTCATCAGTGCTACGACTGTGACCTTCAGGGGAAGGATCGGGGGAAGGAGTTGCCACACTCTGCGGGACATATAGTATTCGGCGAGGATCGGGATGAGTAAGATCAGCAGAGCCCAGGGTGAATGCATCACTTCTTTTGCTTTAGGGTGATAAGGGGGAAGGCTCTGTCGCTCGAGGCTCGCTTACCCAGCGAGCTTGGACTTCTCCTCTCCGAAGGTCTCGGCTACTTCCCGTCTGTTCTTTTACATCGAACCTATATTCCAGCGAAGCCACCTACCTTTTCACGGAAGATAACCCTCGTTCTAAGGATAGTGTTCCGCCTCCCTAACTCGCCTCTTCGCATCGTACCTATGGTAAGGGCCTCCTTAATATCTATCTTTGCAAAGCTCCAGCACGGGACAAGAGCTGGTCTTGGCTGGGAAATCAATCAATAAACAAGTACGAATGATGAAGAGTATGTTACGTAGAGCAAGGCTTATGGCTCTCCTCCTGCTTGCGCTGGGTACGAGCTATGGCACGATACATGCACAAGAGGAGGTGCGCATCTTCAAGAGCAAGACACCTCAGTTAGACCCCGCCTATGCCAAGGGGGTGTCGGGACATATAGCGGGAGAGCCACGTCAGGGGCAACTTGTGATGGCTGGTGGGTGTAACTTCCCCGACCGCCCAGCTCGAGAGGGTGGAGCGAAGCGCTACTATTCCGAGATCTATATTGCCGACTATCTTGGCGCATTTAATCTTGCTTGTGAGACAAAGGCTTCGGAGCAGGATATGGGGTGGAAGCTCGTAGGGCATTTGCCCCACCCAACGGCCTATGCGGCATTCCAGCGGTATGATGATCAGCTCATCGTCGCAGGTGGGCAGTCTGCTGCGGGAGACCTAAGTGACGCCTATATCATTCAGCTGAGCGATAGCCTTGGCGTGGAGATCACTCCGCTACCCAGCTTGCCAGAGCCTCGTAGTGGGATGGCTTCAGCTCTCATAAAGAATGTGCTCTACCTCATCGGGGGCCGTGTGAATGGTAAGCTCTCCAATACCGTCCTGTCTCTCGACCTCAGCAGTCCGCAAAAGGAGTGGCGTGAGGAGACGCCTTATCCGCATAGCCCTTTCCTCAAGCTCGTAGCTGCGATTCATCTGTACGAAAGAGGCTCTTCTTCCTACGTCCCGTACTTAGGTGTTATGGGGGCGTTCACAGGTGTAGATGAGCCCGATCAACGAGTCCAGGCCGATGTCACCTATATGACTTATACACCTCAGACGAAGCAGTGGCAGACTTATAAGATCGCACCCGATGACCCCATCGCAGCCTATGGCTTTGGGGGCGGTTATGCTTTGCGGTACGAGGCCAGCTTCTCTGGTGGGGTGCGGGCTGACCTCTTTGTGACGGCACTCCAGCGAGAGAAGGATCTGAAGGATGCGAAAGCTAAGGGCAATCGTCGACTGGTGAAGAAGCTACAGGCAGAGCAGCGTGCTTATCTCAGCCATGACCCTGCATGGTATGGCTTCTGTAGCGAGTGGTACTCCTTCGATAGGTCGAGAGGGAGGGGGGAAGCGAAAAGCGGATTTCACTTCGATGGCCGAGCAGATGCCGTCTATCTGGATAGGTTTTCTTCTATGATGGATGGTATGCTAATTGGAGGGGAGACGATGCCAGGTGTGCGTACTCCCAGGATCGTCATCTTTACGACAGCCTGCGATCCACCGAAATTTCATGTGATGATCGACCCGAATTACCAGCAGGGTGACTCGGGCTCTCCCAGTGAATCACCAATAGCCAGCAAAGAAGGCATATAGCAAGGCGATATTAAATAAGTGTCCCCACCTGTAGCTGAGACTACGGGTGGGGACGCTTATTTGTGGAGGCTTATGCGCCCACTGTGCCCTTAGCTGAGGGCGTAGGTTAGCGCTTGATATGGGGTGTCGAATTTGGGCTCGGCAAGGACTCAAGCTTAGCCTTCCCCCGAGGCTTATCTCAAGGGGTGGTTTAGGAACCTATGGTAGGTCGTCGAAGCGACCCACGGTAGGTCGCATCGACGACCTACCGTGGGTTTTTTCAGCGATCTACCGTGGGTCGCAAAAGGGGCGCTAAAGGAGGTGACCTTTCCCCCAGTGAAACGCCTCAAGATTCCTCGCCCAAACCATCCTGCCCCAATACGTATACGTTTCGTGCCTGGAAACGTATACGTCTTAGGCTGGAAACGTATACGTTTCGGGCGCAAAACGTATACGTCTTGATCACGAAGGGTATACCCTTTGCCCGCCAGCCTTATTTTTCCTAGCTTTGCCCGTCGTCAAACACAATACAAACAGATCTCATGAAAATCGAAATCGGAGAGTCCCTAGCCTTGAGTTACCTCAAGCACGTAAAGGGATGTATCATCTATCAGACAAACTGGAAAGTATCAAGCCACTGGACGATTAATAACAAGGAAAAGCTTGATGCTATCTTTAAGAAGGTACGCAGAGAGGAAGCTTTTAGTGGAATCTTCAAGCAATCAGAGTTTGATCAGTTCTTAAAGCAGGCTGAAATAGATGCCTTGGGGATAGATCAAGCTGGTAAGGTATATGCTATAGATATAGCTTTCCATGAGAAGGGACTTAGGTATGGTTCAACAGATGAAGAGGCTGCAGCCCGAGTGACGAAGAAGCTTGTTCGTTCTTATTTAGCAATGCGCGGCTATTTCCCAGGGAGAGAGTATGAAATCATCTTTGCGTCACCTAAAGTGGGTCCTACAAGGGATATAGTTATTGATAAGGCTGTCGAGAGTCTGTGCCGCAGACTGGGAGATGTCAACAGGGAAAAGTTTAAGTATATCACTAACGATGCCTTCAGAGATGACATTCTTAGGGAGACACTCAGGGTTACTAAAGATGATGCAGATACGAATGAATTATTTTTGCGATCGTATAAGCTGCTTAGATTATGTTGCCCTGAGTTGAAGGCTATGTTTGAACCGAAAGAATAGAAAGTAGCTTCTGCTCCCAGCTCGAAGAGTAAGGTAGAATAGTAGATTGTCCCCACCTGCAGCCGAGGTTGCAGGTGGGGACGATTGCTTTTAGAGAGGCTTATGGGTGGGTTGTGTCCTTAGCCGAGGGTGTAGGTGTGGACGCTCACGCCTTGAGCCGAAGGGAGGTAGTTGATCCCCCACCAGCACATCTGCAGAAGGATGAAGGAGATGAAGAGCCCCCAGAGCGCCGCACGACGATAGCGGTCGGAGCGGATGCGCACATGGATATAAGCCAGATAGGCGAACCATGTGGCAGCAGCCCACGTCTCCTTAGGGTCCCATGCCCAATAGTGTCCCCAAGCTTCCTTAGCCCAGAGTGCTCCGAAGAGAATACCCACGGTCATGAACGCCCAACCGACTTGGACGAGGTTGTCGCAGATGTCCATCTCGTGATCGTTGATGGGGGACTTCTTGAACCACAGCAGGTAGGCAGACATCAGCGCCGCAGCACCGAGCACAGCGTAGGCGAACATATAGACGATGACGTGTGGAGCGAACCAAGGGCTTTGGAGCGCAGGCATGAGCGTCTTGTTGTGGATCTCGGGGTTGACGATGTTGATCGTCGTGAAGACACCAGCTAGGACGGTGCTGAAGGCTAAGATCCAAGGATAGCGCCAGCGAGAATAGACGATCAGCCCCGCCGTGGGTAGGAAGAAGGCATACCACAGACGAGTCTCACCCATGGTACGCAGAGGCGGACGCTCCAGCGACAACCATAGCCCAAGGATGAAGGCGAAGTAGACGATAAGTCCTGCTGCAGTGAGTAGGTAGGTAGGAAGAGGACGCTTACGCCAAGCCGTCCATGCACCGCCCGCCCATAGCAGGAGGGCAGGGATAGCGAAGAATATGAAGGAATCCCAAGTCATGAGGATAGAATTGATAGGGGTTGGAGTGGATAAGCAGAAGAGGTAGGGGACGAATACCTAGTACCTTGGGCGCTTTCTGCGCCTTCGTCGGGAAGTGTGCCTACCCTAAACTAAGTGGAAGGACTTAGCGACGTTTCTGCGAGACGATGAAGGTGAGTACAGCACCAGCCAGCAGTAGGTAGATCCCTACATAGACGGCAGGTAGCCAAGGATCCTTGACGAGCTCAAAGGTACTGGTCTCGCTCCATCGACCCATCGATTCATCATAGCTGAGCTGGTAGATCTTCCATCCATCGACCGTGACGGGCTTATTGACTTCGACGGTAGCGACGATGTTCTTCTGCGACTGGGTGTAGATATGGATACGTGAGGCATAGCGCTCGGGTTCACGCCGTGCCATGACAAGGCTTAGATCCTTGGTGAGCTTGAGTTCCTGGAAGGGGAAGAGGTAGCTACCGCAGGTGACCCAGCCGGTGAGGGGCTTGCCGACCTCCTTACCATCCTTCATAGGCTGTGCTTCGACCAGAAGGGCAGTCACAGCACCTGACGATCCCCATGCGACGTACCTCGTAGTATCAGAGGTGATGACGGGTGCAGCCAGGGGAAGGTTCTGCTGGATACGGATGCGCCACTGATGAAGCATACCTTCACGGAAGTGCTTATCGATAAGTACGATGTCAGGGTTCTTCGCTGGGATGGACTTCCCTGTCTTGCTGTTGATGACTAGAAGCTTGGGGGGATATTCGTCGATGGTGAACTTCTCCAGCTGGATAGCTAGAGGGAGCTCCATGAAGCCCTGTTCGTGGGTAGCACGCCACTCGGGCATGTCTGTCTGGGCCGTGAGCTTCACTCGCTCCATATCAGCACTACCGAGCGTAGCGGAGACGATAGCTATGAAGAGCCCGATGTGTGAGAGCATGGAGGGTACTTCTCTCAGACGGAAATGTAAGATCTGCCGTAGTGCGATCAGCCCCACGATACCTGCAAGGCGAGCATAGATAAATACAAAGGGCCAGAAGGAGAGCATCTGTGTCAGCCCGATGGGGTCGATGGCACGCTCATGAGGTGCTACCTGACGCGTGAGCCCCATCACGACGGTGAGTAGGGCAGCGTAGATCAATGTGGGTACAGCTGCTTCGGCGGTGAAGAGGAAGGCGAAGAGGCGTACTCGATGACGTAGTAGGTAGACGACTACGAGGGAGAGTAGGTAGAGGATGAGGAAGATGCCGTTGATCGGGAAGGCGAAGTCCGACCAGTGGATGGGACCCACGCTGTACTGGAGCATCAGCCCCACGAGGATCAGCCCAGCACCAGTGGCAAAGCCTTCTTTCATTTTCCAGATAGCATTAAACATACGGGAAAGGAGTTGGAGTAGAGAAGAAGCGCGACGGCAGACGATGAGGTCTGTCGCCGCGCCATAAGAGGATATTCTAGATGTGTGTCAAGCTTCAGGGGCTCTGCTTAGAGTTCGATGAGCTTACCTTGTGCCTTAGCTGACTGTACCCACTTAGGTACGACGGTCTTCATGAACTCAGCCTTGTCAGCTTGGAGCTTCTTGCCATCGACACCGATGTAAGCCCAAGCCTTTTCCTTAGTGGAGATGTCAGGCATGGGTACGTCACCAGTGAAGCCATGCTTAGCGAGCACCTTGGAGATGGAGAGACGAGCGTCCTGAGCATAGCCGAGGCTCTGAGCGAGGATGCGGGTCACTTCCTGAGGAGCGTGGAAGGAAGCACCGTGGCTAGCTACGGCAAAGTCCCAGCGCCACTGGCTCTTGCGGATAGCCTGAAGGGCAGCCTTCATCTCGGGCTCAGTAGCACCATTGTCCCAAGCGTACTTAGCTTCGATGTGTGCCTTAGCTAGTTCCTTCTCTACACGGTTACGTACTTCGTTGGCCATGCGCTGACGATCGTAGACATTCTGACGGAGCGTCTCTTCGTCCTCACGGTGACAGGTCTGGCAGGTCTTGTCGATACGAGCCAGCGGGCTGATGACCTGGTGATCGGAGTACTTCACTCCACCCTCACTCACGTAGGGCATGTGACAGTCAGCACAGGAGACACCACGCTGTCCGTGGATACCCATACGCCAGAGTTCGTAGTCGGGGTGCTGGGCCTTGAGGATAGGGGCTCGAGAGAGCTTGTGCGTGTAGTCTGAGTAGTCCATCTCGTCGTAGTAAGCCTCCATATCTTCGACGGTGAAGCCCTTGTCATGAGGGAAGGTGAGGTACTTACCATCGCCCTTGAAGTAGTACTCGGTGTGGCACTGAGCGCAGACGAGCGAACGCATGTGCTGATGGGACTGCTTGGAGACATCGTCACCACGGCGAGCAAAGGCTTCGTAGAGTGCGGGACGAGCAGGCTTGAGGTTCATGGTGCGGGCATCGTGACAGTCGGAGCAACCGATGGTGTTCACGATCTCGTCACCCCACTTACTCCAGGGAGCCTTGTAGAACTCTGCGATGCCCTTCTCCTTCATGATACGAGGTACGTCTGGGCTCTTACAGGTCCAGCAGGTACCGGGCTGTATATCCTCCTTGCCGTTCACCCCAGGGGAGCCTGTACGAAGGATCTCACGCATGTCTTCGATGGCGTGCTTGTGCCCACGTGGTGTGTTATACTCCATTGCGAACGAGTAGCCTGCCCACAGGACGACCATCTCTGGACGAGCGGCGAGTACGTCGACACGCTGTGAGCTGTTGAATTCACCCTTATAAGTAGTGTCTGCCGTCTTTGCCCAAGTCTGATACTCGCGGGGGAAGTCTTCGGCGAACTTCTCATTCTGTGAGACGATGGAGTCGGTGAAGAGGTGTTTGCGGTTGTTGTAGATGCTCACCACCTCAGCACGACGCTCGAGGAGGGAGGAAACGATGAGCCCAAGGACGAAGACTACGACCATTGAGCCTCCGAACAGGAGCCATCCTTGCCAACGTTTCAACTGTTTTGCCATGATTCTGAGTCTCTTTTACGTTGTTGTTATTCTGTTGTTGTTTTTCGCTAGTGAATGATGGAGGATTACTTGACCATCTTCTGTAGCCAGTCGGGCACGGGTGATTCGGGAAGTGGCACCTGAGCTGCTGGAGTGGATGAGAGGGAATTCATCTTGCCGTGGGCCACATCTCGATGGCAATCCCAGCAAGCTTTCCCTTGGTCACACTTGACGTCCATGTAGGAGATGCGTCCAGTGTTGACGATTTCAGTGTTAAGGGTGGCATGACACCGCACGCAGTTTTCCATGATGACCTCTGCGCTTTCGTCGATGGCACGGATGGCTTGTCGCTCTTGGCGGGTGACGAACTTATACACGTGGTTCATACCGTCTTTGCCTTTGAAGTAATACTTTCGGAAGACATTGTCATGAGGTACGTGGCAGTCGTTGCAAGTAGTATTACGAGCGTGCGCACCATGCATCCACGTGGCATAGTAAGGGGTCATGATGTGGCAGTTGACACAGGCCGAGGGGTCGTCGCCTAAGTAGGTATGGAACCTAAGCAGATAGAGGAAGAGTCCGCCTAAGCCTATCACAACCCCACCTACGAGCAGCAATGCCACTTTCAAGCGGAAGCCTAAACGCGGTAGTCGTTGTAGGAATCTGTTCATTATCATGATGTCTAAGTGATAGATGTACTACAAAATAAACACCTTTTCCTTGATCTTACAACACTTCTTTTCATTCTGTGGTATTTTATGAAAATTAAGGAAGTGAATGCTGTGTCTGTGCTGTAAGCTAAGGTTGTGGGAGATCAGCTACTTAGGCTTCCGAATCAAGCTTTGTCTTTGCGGAAAGTCTTAGTCCCCACAAGCACCAAGGAGAAGCATGACCAGAGTGATCAAAGCATGTGCTAGCACAAGGAAGTCACGATGCTTACGCTTGCAGAAAAGCGCAAGCACGAAGCCAAGGAGTAGCCAGAGAGCGAGGGCTGCGTTGAGACTCACATAGGTGGGGAGGTCCCGATATAATATGGATACGTTCTCCGCCCCGAAGGGATATTCCTCGGGGAAGGTAAAGCTTCTGTACGTGTCCGAAGCGACTAGCATGAGGAGGACGATACAAATGCCTGCCCATGCGTACCTCATTATTCTCATAGCTCTTTGCTGTATTCTGTTTGCCATGTCTGCTCTGTCTTCTTCTTCGAGGTGGGGAAGGGATGCTGTACCTTCGCCTTTAGCTCGGAAGGTGTACTTATTGGCTTGGAAGTTAGCCTCCCTCTTTCCCTTGGGGCGAAGTTAAAGCGAATAGACTGACGAAGCAAAGCCATCGTTGCCCGCAAAGGAGGTCTGCGGTAGGTCGTAGGGGTGACCCACGAGAAGTTTTATCAGCAATCCATGGTGGGGGTAATTTCTGTTGGATAAGAAAGTGTATTTTTACAGCAAAGCGGGCTTACATTCCCCAAGGTATATCGCTGACAAACCTCTTGATCGGGATAGCTTCATCCTTTGAGAGGATCACAAGGCGAATGCTAAAGAGTCGACTTCTAAAGCGATCACTATGTTTCGACTATCCCTTCTATTCCTATTTCTTCTTTCGCTCTTCTCCTCGGGTTGTGAGCGCAGAGGTACGCTGTCCGATCGTCAGATGCTGGAGACATTCGATCATCATGCTTCGGACTTCGAGCGTCTACGAGCAATTGCCGTCAAGTATCCCCCCTTCCATTACCCGCCTCTTGATGAAGGGGACAGCACCGTCTTGCTCCTTGCCCCCGAAGACCGTCAAGCTCTAGATTCGCTCCTTGGTCTGACGGGCATCGAGCGCTTGTACTACGAAGGGGAGGCTGAAGTGCGCTTAATGGTCAGCACATGGGGGCTTTCTGTAAGCGGGGGATATAAGGAGTATATCTATGCCCCAAGTCTTCCAGCAGAGATGAAGAAGTACAGTGAAGAGCTTGCTCAAGATCCAGTCCTTGCACGCTTCATCGTGAAGGGTATTACGAACGAAGACTTGGATCAAGTCGCACGAAGGTATTCCAAGAGCCTAGATCTATACCGCCCGCTAGGGAATGCCTGGTATCTACACCTAAGTCGGGAAGACTGACCTTCCGCTCTCCCAAGAGACTTACCCTCTCCGAGGGCTCCCCTTCAAAGAGGGAGAAATGCACCTTCCTTACCTTTAGAGAAGCGTCCCCAGCAGTGATCCAAGGGTCGACTACTGGGGGCTTGCAGTAATTAGGTGGAGCAAGTAGGGGAGTACCTTCTTCCCCCGAAGCTCCATGTCTTTCCTTTACCTTCACCCGTCACACAAGGGCTTAGTTTATAGGGTCTTTCATCCGAACGTATACCCTTCCTCGTCCGAACGTATACGTTTGGCGGGCAAAACGTATACGTCTTTTTACCATAGGCTTTGACGGTAGCGACTGAATGGCCTTGAGACAGCTGAAAAACACATTATCCTGCCCTTGTATAAAAAGTCTCCGACAGGGGCTGGGCGAACAATCTGGAGACACCTTAAATAATTATGAGTAAGAAAAACAAACCCATTGGTTACACCCTCGGCGAACGCAAGGTAGTCATCCAAGCCACCCTTTCGGGTCGTCATCGCATGAGCTTCGAGCGCTTCTGCGAGTTGGTGGCCAAGGACACAACCCTCAATTACATGGAAGTGCAGAGCGTACTCAACCTCGCTGCTGATATGGCACGCGAAGTCGTGGCTAACGGCGACATCGTGGACTTCGGCCGTCTGGGGACGCTTTCGCCTTCGTTTAAGAGCAAGGTCGTGCCCGTCGGGAGCGAGTTCAATGCCAACGTGCATATCACCGAGCCCCGCGTGAACCTTCGCCCGAATACCATGTACTTCCGCCTTCGTCCCGAAGAGGTCAGCTACGAACGTATGGAGGCTAAGCCCAAGGCTAAGAAGAAGGAAAAGAAGCCCGAAGGTGGCACGACGCCCGAGCCTGGTAACGGCAGCGGGCACGTAGGTATCTAAGCCTTTGCCGAAGCGCCAGCAAACAGAGCCACCCGACGTGATGCCGAGAAGCATTGCGTCGGGTGGCTCGCTGTATGGGGGGGACTAAGGCTGATCAGGTTGTAGTGCCAAATAGTTCGTTGTTTGATCCTTGCTATGTTGTAAATTCGGGAGCTCTCGTGGAGTTGTATAAATATTTTCAAGGATGGTTTATTTGACTTAGTCGCTGAAAACTCTGATATAGAGTTTGGCTCTCTTGCGCTTCTATAGTACAATGTATAGAGTTCTTGTCAGAGCCTTCTACTGGATTAATTATTAGATTCTTTTGGGGACATTTAATTCCAAAGTTAGAGTTACAGAATATTTCAATGAGAATACATTGAAGGAGTTGGATTCGTTGTGTAGGGGTGAGTGTGCTAAAAGCGTTTGTCCATTGTTTGCTGACCTTCTTAATATGGATGTCTATCTTTTTGTCATCCTCTCGAGTGATGGTACATTTCCATCCCCAGTGAGTGAAATCTGTGGTCGACTTAGCTTCCCTTAAAAGCTCCTTGATTCTATGGCGTAAAGTATCAACAAAAACACTGACCTTAAGTCTCTCCGTATAATTATTTGCCATGTTCCCCCACCAGCTTTTGAATTCAAGGAGTTCAAAAGTTGGGAGATGCTTGAGCAGGTTATACTCGTTGATATAATGTGTAAAGTTTTTTCCGTGAGGTGTTTGTGCGTTGTATCTAAGTAAGAGTAGCTCACTGCCGGTTAACTGTGCTCGCAATATTTTGATGTATTGTGCCTTTTCTATTCCTGTTAGTTCCGACTTATCAATGACCTCGCAGATGCGATAGAGTTGGCGGAAGTAGGGGGCAAGACGAGGGTATTCAGCATAAAGATTAAAATAGGCAAGCACAGCAGAACCTGAATTTTTGTCCTTTTTTTTAGGGCTGAATT
>NZ_CALHVI010000005.1 GCF_938039215.1 uncultured Porphyromonas sp.
CCGTGCCTCGTATTATCCCCCTCCAAACTCATCCCATCCTCCCCTCAAAGTTCCTCAATACTCACCCCGAAATAAAGGGGCTGTTCTTCCCCCAAAAACAGGCTTCAAACGGCATCTATCTACAAGTGTCGCAAACCCGCTCTACAAGCGGGCTCTCGCAGGGTCACACGAAGGACCCGAAAAAAACCTACGGTAGGTCGCTGATAAAACCTACGGTAGGTCGTCTCACCGATCCACTGTGGGTCGCATCGACGACCTACCGTGGGTCGTTTTTTATCCCCTTGGGGAGAGGGCTCCCGAAGCGGTGAGAGATTCTTCCTTCCATGAGGGGGGAGACTGAGCGGGGTGCAGGGCAGAGGCCGTCCGGGATCAGCTCCTGGCTTTTCGCTATCTTTGCAGTTCATAGTTAAGTATATAAATCAATAAACATAATGGCATTACAATGCGGTATCGTAGGCCTCCCAAACGTCGGGAAGTCTACCCTCTTCAACTGCCTCTCTAACGCGAAGGCACAGTCCGCCAACTTCCCCTTCTGTACCATCGAGCCCAACGTCGGTGTGATCACCGTCCCCGATGAGCGCCTCAATAAGCTTGCAGAGATCGTACACCCCCAGCGCATCGTCCCCACTACCGTGGAGATCGTGGACATCGCTGGCCTTGTGAAGGGTGCGAGCAAGGGCGAAGGGCTTGGTAATAAGTTCCTAGCCAACATTCGTGAGACGGATGCCATCCTCCACGTCCTGCGCTGCTTCGACGATGATAACATCACCCACGTCGACGGCTCCGTAGATCCCCTGCGTGACAAGGCGATCATCGACACCGAACTTCAGCTCAAGGACCTAGAGACCGTAGAGGCACGCATTCAGAAGGTCTACAAGCAGGCTCAGACGGGTGGCGACAAGACCGCTAAGCTCACCTACGAGGTACTCTCCCGCTACAAGGAAGCGCTGGAGCAGGGTCTGAATGCCCGCACCGTCACCTTCGAGACCAAGGATGAGCAGAAGGTCGCCCGTGAGCTCTACCTCCTGACGAGCAAGCCCGTCCTCTACGTGTGTAATGTAGATGAGGCTTCCGCCGTCACGGGTAATGCCTATGTCGAAAAGGTACGTGAGGCGATCCAAGAAGAGGGAGCTAACCTCCTCGTCGTTGCCGCTAAGATCGAAAGCGAGATCGCCGAACTAGAGACCTACGAAGAGCGCCAGCTCTTCCTCGGAGAGATCGGCCTAGAGGAGTCGGGCGTGAGCCGTCTGATCCGTGCTGCCTATCAGCTCCTTGACCTAGAGACGTACTTCACCGCAGGGGTGCAGGAGGTACGTGCTTGGACCTACACCAAGGGGAGTAAGGCTCCCCGTGCCGCTGCAGCCATCCACACGGACTTCGAGAAGGGCTTCATCCGTGCCGAGGTGATCAAGTTCGAGGACTTCATCACCTACGGTAGCGAAGCCGCTGTCAAGGAAGCAGGGAAGATGGCCGTCGAAGGCAAGGAATACGTCGTGCAGGATGGCGACATCATGCACTTCCGATTCAACGTCTGATGCCCGCCATGCAGGACTACGCCATCATCGTCATCGGTGCAGGTCATGCTGGCTGTGAAGCCGCTGCTGCCTGCGCTCGCCTAGGATCGAAGACCCTACTCATCACGCCCGATATGAATAAGATCGGGCAGATGAGTTGCAACCCCGCCGTGGGTGGGATCGCCAAGGGGCAGATCGTGCGCGAGATCGATGCTTTGGGTGGACGTATGGGGGTGATCACCGACCGCACCGCCCTGCAGTTCCGCATGCTCAATCGGAGCAAAGGTCCAGCGATGTGGAGCCCTCGTGCACAGAGTGATCGGGTGCGCTTCATGGAAGCATGGCGGGAGGAACTAGATGCAGAGCCCAACCTCGACCTTTGGCAAGACACCGTCACCTCCCTTCGCTTAGAGGGGGGACGAGTACGAGGGGTGAATACCGCCCTCGGGGTATCCTTCTCGGCAGAGGCGGTCATCCTCACCGCTGGCACCTTCCTCGGTGGACTCATGCACTTCGGAGAGCTTCAGCTACCCGGAGGTCGTGTCTCCGAACCTGCCAGCTACGGGATCACCGAGCAGCTCCGTGAGGCGGGTATTCGTACCGACCGAATGAAGACGGGTACACCTCCACGCATCGACGCTCGTAGCCTGCATATCGAAGAGCTCGGTGTACAAGAGGGAGAAGATGACCATCATAAGTTCTCCTTCCTCGACACCCCAAAGTCCCGCCTCAAGCAACTCCCCTGCTACACGCTCTATACCAACGAAGCCTGCCACGCTGTACTCCGTGAGGCGCTTGACCGCTCTCCCCTCTACAACGGGCAGATACAGAGCATCGGGCCACGCTACTGTCCCAGCATCGAGACGAAGATCGTGACCTTCGCTGACAAGCCACAGCACCAGCTCTTCCTCGAACCCGAGGGTGAGCGAACGAATGAGTACTACATCAATGGTTTCTCCTCTTCGCTCCCTCTAGAGGTACAGCTCGAAGCACTCCGCCAGATCCCCGAGCTCCGTGATGTACGTCTCTACCGCCCTGGCTATGCCATCGAATATGACTTCTTCGATCCTACCCAGCTTCACCATACGCTGGAGAGCAAGGTCATCAGTGGGCTCTACCTCGCAGGACAAGTCAACGGTACCACGGGCTACGAAGAGGCCGCAGGACAAGGACTGTTAGCAGGGATCAATGCCCACCAGCAGGTACGAGGCTTAGCACCCTTCACCTTGAGCCGCTCCGAGGCTTATATCGGTGTGCTCATAGATGACCTCGTCACCAAGGGTGTAGATGAGCCCTACCGCATGTTCACCTCTCGGGCAGAATACCGCATCCTCCTTCGTCAGGACGATGCCGATGTTCGTCTGACACCGAAGGCTGCTGCCATCGGCTTAGCTACACAAGAGCGTATTGCGCTCCTTGAGGAGAAGATCCAGCTACGAGATGAGCTTATCGCCTTCATCCAAGGCTTCTCCGTGCGTCCCGACAAGATCAATCCCCATCTAGAGGCAGCGGGGCTCGTCCCCCTTCGCCAAGGATGCAAGCTCATCGACCTTGTCTCACGCCCTCAGCTCAGCATCCTCCAGCTCGCCACCTATATCCCCGCCCTCCAGCGTCAGCTTGACAAGCTCTCCGAGAGCCGCCGTGCAGAGCTCATCGAGTGCGCTGAGATCCTCATCAAGTACAGCGGTTATATCGAGCGAGAGCGGGAGCAAGCAGCGAAGCTGGAGCGTCTGGAGTATGTCTTCATCCCCGAAGGCATCGACTACACCAGCATTCAGGCGCTTAGCACCGAAGCACGGCAGAAGCTCGAGAGCATCCGCCCCGTCACCATCGGCCAAGCCTCCCGCATACCTGGTATATCCCCCCACGATGTCAGCGTCCTACTTGTCCTAGCAGGACGATAGGACTTCCACCCACTTTGCCCTCCCGCCATGACGATCGAAGAGATCCGCAAGATCCTCCCCACCCTTCCAGAGTCTCCCGGGTGCTACAAGTACATCGGGCAGGACGGCACGATCATCTACGTCGGCAAGGCGAAGAACCTGCGTCGTCGGGTAAGTAGCTACTTCCAGCGTGATGTACAGAGCTCCAAGACACGGCTCTTGGTGCGCCAGATCCGTGGTATTGAGTACGTCGTCGTCGGCACCGAGGCCGAAGCCCTGATCCTTGAGAATGCCCTCATCAAGGAGCATCAGCCCCGCTACAACATTCTCCTCAAGGACGACAAGACCTATCCCGAGGTCGTCATCCATCACGAACCCTTCCCCCGCATACGTGTAGAGCGCCGTCCGAAGCAGGATGGCTCTCTGCGCTTTGGCCCCTATCCCAATGCTGGGATGGCGCATGCCGCCGTCGATATGGTGCGTGACCTCTATCCCATCCGCACCTGCGACCTCGACCTCTCCCCACACAAGATCGCCCAAGGGAAGTACAAAGAGTGCCTGCAGTACCATATCAAGAAGTGCAAGGCTCCCTGCATCGGCCTCCAGACAGAATCGGACTACGATCAGAATGTCCGTGAGATCACTTCCCTCCTACGTGGCAACCTCCGTGATGTCATCGACCTCTACCGAGGCGAGATGCTTCGGCTGAGCGAGGAGCTTCGCTTCGAGGAAGCGCAGATCTACAAGGAGCGTCTGCAGTACCTCGAGAACTATCAAGTCAAGCACACCGTAGCCCCCCACCACATCCACAATGTCGATGTCTTCAGCTTCGAGGAGGATGAAGATGGGGCGACGTATGTGAACTTCATGCACCTGACCCAAGGTATGGTCACTCAGGTCTACACCATCGAGTACCGCAGTCTCCTCGAGGGCGAGACACGTGAAGAGCTCTTCGCCTCGGCTATCACCGAGCTTCGTCAGCGCTTTGCCTCCCGAGCAAAGGAGCTTATCCTCCCCTTCGATCCAGGCTGGCAGGACGATGCTAATGTCACGATCACCATCCCCCAGCGAGGCGACAAGAAGAAGCTCCTTGAGCTCTCCGAGCGCAACGTCCGCCAGTATAAGCTCGACAAGTATAAGCGTGCTGAGCGACTCAATCCCGACCAGCGCCTCATGCAGATCGTCACCGAACTCAAGGAGCTACTTCATCTAGACAAGCTCCCCCTACATATCGAGTGCTTCGACAACTCCAATATCCAAGGCTCTGATCCCGTCGCCGCCTGCGTCGTCTTCAAGCGAGGTCGCCCATCGAAGAAGGATTACCGCAAGTTCAACATCCGCTCCGTCGAAGGGCCCGACGACTATGCCTCCATGCGAGAGGTCGTCACCCGTCGCTACAAGCGTATGAAGGATGGAGAAGAAGCCCTTCCCGACCTCATCCTAGCCGATGGAGGTAAGGGACAAGTGGGGGCGATCCGTGAAGCTCTGCTGGAGCTGGAGCTGGAGATCCCTGTCGCTGGACTTGTCAAGGACGAACGGCATCGCACTTCTGCCCTACTCTATGGCGACGAGTTCCTCCGTGAGATCCCTATTCGCCATCACAGCCCCGTCTTCCGCCTCCTCGAGCAGATCCAAGCGGAAGTACACCGCTTCGCTATCACATTCCATCGGGATAAGCGCAGCAAGAGCCAGCTTGACTCCCGACTGGATTACATCAAGGGCATTGGTCCTAAGGCAAAGGAGGCACTGATCCAACACTTCCGCAGTGTGCAGGGCATATCCTCCGCCTCCCTCGATGAGCTCGCCACAGCCGTCGGCCCCTCCAAAGCCCGCATCATCTACACCGCCTTCCACCCCGAAGGATAAACCACCATCACCCTCATGCGCTTCCTAATTCAGCGAACACGCTCTGCAGCCGTCCATATCGGAGGCGAAGAAGTAGCCCAAAGCAACGGACTCGGCATGCTCATTCTCATCGGAATCTCCCCCGAAGATACTGCCGAAGACATCGAATACCTAGTGAAGAAGGCAACCCAACTTCGTATCTTCGACGACGAAGCAGGCGTGATGAACCGCAGCGTCCTCGACATAGAAGGGGATATCACCGCCGTATCACAGTTCACCCTTATGGCCGAGACGAAGAAAGGCAACCGCCCCTCCTACATCCGAGCTGCCCGCCCTGAGGTCGCCGAACCACTATACAATGAAGTCATCCGAGCCCTTGAGCTTCGTCTCGGACGCAAGGTGGGCACAGGTCGCTTCGGAGCAGATATGCAGGTCTCCCTTATCAATGATGGCCCCGTGACGATCTGGCTCGACAGCAAAGCCAGAGAGTAAGCCCCAGCGCTCTACCCCTATTCCCTTGGGAAAAGAACGCATGTGCTCCACGTGGAACACAGCCCTCTCCCTCCCTCCCGCATCCCTCTTTGCTAGCTAAAGAGCTGGATACGGGAATTTCTATTTATCTTCACACTGAAGCAATCAGATCCTTCCCAACCCAAGCAAAGCAGCAAGGAGGAAGATCCCACCACCGCCCCACCCACACACAACCATAGAGCAACTCAACAACGCAATAATTCTAACCCCTTAGCCAAAGCAGCACGCACTATGAAAAGGAAAGCATTACTACTATCCCTGACAATGGGAGTCTTACTCGCATTAAGCTCAAGCCCTTCAATGGCACAGAAGAGCAAGAAGCCAGAGCTCGCAAGAGAAGGACATAGCCTCGAAGAGCTACTCCCGAAAGGCTGGGAGGCACAACGTGCCACCGGCGACCTAAACAAGGACGGCATCGAGGATATTATCCTCATCGCCCACCCCAATGACCCCGAGTACTTCAAGAAGAGAGACGACGGATATGAGTACGACTTCAACCCCGCTATTCTTGCCGTCTACTTCGGATCACCCACAGGCGTCTACAAAAGATTCAATGTATGGAAGGAGGCCGTCCCACATCGTGAGGACGAATATACCGAGATCGGCGTCGAACTCTCTGTCACCCCCAAGGGCGCTGTCGACTTCAACATCAGCAGTTGGTCGAGCATGGGCACCGCCGACACGGGTAGTACGACCTACAGATACCGCTACCAGTCGGGAGACTTCTACCTCATCGGCGAAGAGACAGGTTGGCACAACCGTATGACTGGCGAAGGAGAAAAGACGAGCATCAATTACATCACAGGCAAAAAGTCCATCACGTCGGGCAACATGATCGAGAATACCGGCATGAAGACCAAGATCATCAAGCTCAAGAAAGAGCCACTACGGCGCCTCGGATCCTTCACGATGCAACCGTAGGAATCAAAAAGATCGCCAAGCCAACAAACAAGAGAGAGCGAGGGTACACGACACCCCCGCTCTCTCTTCATCAGAATAAATAGACCACACAAAGCAAACCCGAGGATTATCACGGGTGAAGACCAACACCCTCTCCCGACGCAAAGCCAAAGCTTATCGTATCTTTGCGGAAAGCGTACTCACTCCCCCACCCTTCCCCTCAAACAATGACCCAAAAAGAACACCGTCAAGCAGGACTCTACTTCTGCGCCATCGACCCCGAGATTCACGAAGAACGCCTCAGAGCACAGACGCTCATCCAGCGCTACAATGCCCTCCCCCCAGACAAACACGAGGAAGCCGAAGAGATTATCCGCTCACTCCTAGGGAGCATGGGCGAGCGATGCCACTTCGTACCACCCATCTTCTTCGACTACGGATCGAACATCCACATAGGAGACCACAGCTTCGTGAATAGCAACTTCACCGCCCTTGATGCAGGACGTATTGAGATAGGTAAGCACGTCTTCATCGGACCCAACGTCAGCATCTATACCCCTACCCATCCATTACTCCCCGAAGAACGAAACACCGGCTACGAACAAGGAAAACCTGTAACCATTGGCGACAACGTTTGGATCGGTGGTTCAGTGACCATCCTAGGAGGCGTGACGATCGGCGAAGGAGCAGTGATCGGAGCCGGCAGCGTAGTGACTCGAGATATTCCAGCAAACACCATCGCCGTTGGCAATCCTTGTCACCCCCTTCGCCCCATCACAGAGAAAGACCGAGTCCTCGATGAGCTAGGAAAGTAGACGAGGGGTTGCAACCGTTCCACGTGGAGCATCCACCCGAGCGACCAACGTAGCAGAATGCCTATCTTTGCAGGCGAAAAGAACAAGAACAAGATCACGGATGCTTAGCGAAGATTTGATTTACGACAAGGTCGATACTCCCCTCTTTCATCTCATAGGAGAAGCTGCAGACGAACTCGGGGTAGATGCCTACATCGTCGGGGGCTATGTACGCGACCTCCTCCTCTATCGTCCCTCGAAGGACATCGACATCGTCTCCATTGGTCGAGGTATCGACCTAGCACAGGCTGTAGCAAGACGACTCGGACGGGGGGCGCACATCACCACCTTCGCTCGCTTTGGTACAGCACAGGTCAAGCAGGGAGACCTCGAACTAGAGTTCGTGGGAGCTCGACGGGAGAGCTATAGCCCCGACAGCCGCAAGCCCTTCGTCGAAGATGGCACGCTCCAAGAAGATCAAGAGCGCCGAGACTTCACGATCAATGCGCTGGCGATCTCCCTCAATGCAGACACCTTCGGCACCTTGATTGACCCCTTCGACGGACTTACCGACCTCGAAGAGCTGACCCTTCGCACTCCGCTCGATCCAGATATCACCTTCAGTGATGACCCCCTTCGCATGATGCGAGCGATCCGCTTCGCCTCACAGCTGGGCTTCTTCATTGATCCCGACACCTTCGCGGCCATCGGACGCAATGCTAAGCGTATCGAGATCGTCTCAGCCGAACGCATCTCTACGGAATTCAATAAGATCCTCCTCTCCCCTCGCCCATCCATAGGTCTGGAGCTTTTCGAGCAGACGGGACTCATGGCGGAAGTCTTCCCCGAGCTCCTCGAGCTCAAGGGAGCAGAGACACGTGACGGCATCGGGCATAAGGACAACCTCACCCACACCTACAAGGTCGTAGACAATATGGCCAAGGCTCTATCTACCGCCCGCCCTGGAGAAGAGATGAACCTCTGGCTACTCTGGGCTGCTCTCCTACACGACATCGGTAAGCCACGCACGAAGCGCTTCGACAGACGACTCGGCTGGACCTTCCACAACCACAACTTCATCGGCATGAAGATGGTCTCAAAGATCTTCCGTCGCCTGCGCCTCCCGCTGGATCACAAGATGCACTACGTAGAGAAGCTCGTAGATCTACACATGCGCCCTGCCACACTCGTGGACGAAGGAGTGACGGACTCAGCTGTTCGTCGCCTGCTCTTCGAGGCTGGAGATGATATAGATGATCTGATGCTCCTCGTAGAAGCAGACATCACCAGCAAGAATCCCCAGCGTGTACGCAAGTACCTCGACAACTACAAGCTGGTGCGCCAGAAGCTCGTAGACATCGAAGAGAAGGACCGCATACGCAACTTCCAGCCCCCCATCTCTGGGCAGATGATCATGGATACTTTTGCGCTCACCCCTTGCCGCGAAGTAGGTCTGATCAAGGATGCTATCAAGGATGCCATCCTCGAAGGGACTATCCCCAACGAGTACGAGCCCGCCTATGCCTTCATGCTCCGTGAAGCAGAGGCCCTTGGGCTCTATCCGAAGGCTTCCGACAAGGAAGGATAGCCCACGAGCCAAGAACGAACCTCATAGGCCTTCTACTAAGCCCACAGAGCACTCCCCCACCCCATCGACCCTGCGAGCCACGAGTAAAACTTCATCCCAAGGGATATAGAGAGCCCTCTACCGCATAGATCGGTAAAGCCCAACCGAATAAATACAGCAAGCCCCCACTCCATACCCTTCGGTATGAGGTGGGGGCTTTGCTATAAGTGACTACTCTTAGTCTGAGCGCTTACAGAAGTGCCACCCAGCGGACAAGGGCGAAGTCCATACGGTGAGGAAGCTCAGGGTGCGTAGGCAGGATACGTAGCGCACGCTTGTAGAGCCCTGGGCGAGACTGCGTGAAGGCAAGTTCGTAGACCTCCTTCGTGCCCTCCTTTTCTACGAGGCGGAGTGGAGTCTTAGCCACGAGACGGAGCTTACCATCGGCTTCTTCACGAACATCTACGAGCTCTACATCGAGGTCACAAGTGAGATTAGCCTTGTCAAGGACGAGGCGGATAGTCTCGTTGGTACCCGTCAAGCGCTCGTTGGAGACATTGGAGGAGTTAGCCGAATCTTCAACAGAGACGATACGGAGGCTATCCCATTCGCTAGCTACGGCACGCTTCCACTGGACGAGCTCACGAGCGATCTTGTTGCCATGGGCATGGAGATGAGCCGAGCGGGCAGCTAGACCCGTGTAGAAGCGATCGAAGTAATCGTCCATCATACGACGCATGGTGTAGTGAGGAGCGATGAAGTTCATTGAGTTCTTCATCGTCTGTACCCAAGCGTCAGAATAGGGCTTCCCTTCGCGGTTGAAGTAGAGAGGTACGATCTCCTTCTCGAGGAGGTCATAGATGGTCGTAGCGTCGAGCTTATCCTGCAGCGTCTGATTGCTGTAGGTACGCTTGTCGGTAAGCGCCCAGCCAGCACCCTTGCGGTAACCTTCGTACCACCAGCCGTCGAGGACGGAGAGGTTGAGGACACCATTCATCTCTGCCTTTTCACCTGAAGTACCAGAAGCTTCGAGAGGACGAGTAGGTGTATTCATCCAGATATCTACCCCTGCTATCAGCTTGCTAGCCAGACGCATATCGTAGTTCTCGAGGAAGATAATCTTACCGAGGAACTCTGGGCGACGGCTGATCTCAAGGATGTGCTTGATGAGTCCCTGACCACCACCATCGGCAGGGTGAGCCTTACCGGTGAAGAGGAACTGCACGGGGTACTTAGGATTGTTGACGATGCGCTCCAGACGCTCTAGATCGGTGAAGAGCAGGTGTGCACGCTTGTAGGTAGCGAAGCGACGACCGAAGCCGATGAGAAGAGCGTTGGGGTTGATCCCGTCGAGGACAGAGACCGTCGTCTCGGGGTCACCGCTGTTACGGATCCACTTCTCTCCATAGAAGGAGCGGATGTGCTCGACGAGGCGCAGCTTGATGGTCTGATGGGTGTTCCAGATCTCTTCGTTGGGGATATTCTGGACCTTAGCCCAAGTATCTTCGCTCGTCTGGTGCTTGAGGTAATCTTCGCCGAAGTGCTTGCGGTAGAATTCCTGCCACTCTGCTGAAGCCCACGTAGGAAGGTGCACCCCATTGGTGACGTAGCCGACATGGAGCTCTTCGGGGAAGAAGCCCTTCCAGACGGGAGCGAACATCTCCTGAGAGACCTTGCCGTGTAGGAGGCTCACGCCATTCGCTTCTTGGCAAGTATTCAGAGCGAAGACGCTCATGGAGAACTTCTCATTGCTCTCGGGGCACTCACGGCCGAGGCTCACGAAGTCATGCCACGAGATGCCGAGGCGGGCGGGCAGATGGCCAAGGTACTTGCCAAGGAGCTCCTCGTCGAAGTAGTCATGACCAGCAGGCACGGGCGTGTGGCAGGTGTAGATAGAAGAAGCACGTACGAGCTCCATAGCTTCGTCGAAGGGAAGGCCTTCGCCCTCGACATAGTCCACGAGGCGCTGAGCGTTCATGAAGGCTGCATGCCCTTCGTTCATGTGGTAGACATCCTTCGAGATGCCGAGCTTCTTCAGCAGAAGGACACCACCGATACCGAGGAGGAACTCCTGCTTCAGGCGGTTCTCCCAATCACCACCATAGAGCTTGTGGGTGATGGGGCGATCCCATTCGCTGTTCTGAGGAAGATCCGTATCGAGGAGGTAAAGGCTGATACGCCCAACATTGACCTTCCACACGTGACAGAAGACGATGTGCGTAGCGTAGGGCACCTCGAGGATCATAGGGGTCTTGCCATCGGCTTCGAAGACCTGCTCAATGGCGAGCTGTGAGAAGTCTTGAGCTTCGTAGGTAGCTTCCTGCTGGCCTTCGGGGCTAAGCGTCTGGGTGAAGTAACCATAGCGGTAGAGGAAGCCCACAGCCGTCAGACGGACATTGCTATCGCTGGCCTCCTTGAGGTAGTCCCCTGCGAGGACACCCAGACCACCAGAATAGATCTTGAGGATGTTCGTCAGACCATACTCCATGCTGAAGTAGGCTACTGAGGGGCGCTTCGTATCAGCGGGCTCAGCTAGATAGGCACG
Source organism: uncultured Porphyromonas sp. (assembly GCF_938039215.1). Lineage (GTDB taxonomy): Bacteria > Bacteroidota > Bacteroidia > Bacteroidales > Porphyromonadaceae > Porphyromonas. Next base: position 11,580 of record NZ_CALHVI010000005.1, read on the forward strand.
GAAGTCGGTATATACATCGTCGAGCTCGGCCATGAAGCTCTTATCTGCGATGAGCGCAGCGATCTCTTCGGAGGAGAGCTGACGCGTGAGCGTGACGGGGTTGCCTTCAGTAGCCTCCCAGAGTTCGGGGGAGAGACGGCGGAAGAGGTTTTGAGCCTTGGGGTTCCATACCCACCAGAGGTTGTGTGCCAGTTCATCTAGTCTACGGAGCTCTTCGGGGAGCTGTGCATAGGCGTAGATATTAGTCCATACGGGCTCGTTGGCTCGCTTGGTTACGATCATGAGTTAAAGCTTCTTTCAATAAAATATTATGTGAATGACTTAATTTCTAGGGCGCAAAGGTACAGATAATAAATTACCTATCTCTCTACTAGAGAAGTAGCCTCCGAACCTTACCTCCCGACTTATCCCAAAACAGAATTATCTAACCGCCCCAAGGGAGCCCCAAAATAAAACCTACTGTGGGTCGCCTTGACGACCTACGGTAGGTCGACCGACCGACCCACAGTAGGTTTTCGGAGCGACCCACCATAGGTCGCAAAAGAGGGGTCTCGCAGAGCTCTATCCTGATGGATAATTCCAACCCCCTTTCTCTGCATAGATCTCCCCAAAGTTTTCCATAGGATGTCCGCCCTCCGCCGAGCCTCGATTTTTAGACCTCCGCCACCACGCTCCCCGAGCATGCAGATAGGTAGCTTATCGTATCTTTGCAACATCAGGGAATAGTGCCCCCAACAGAAAGAAACAAAGACTATGCTTCTCAACTTTGCCGTAACTAACTACAGGTCGATCAAAGAGCGTCAGGTATTCAGCCTGATGGCCGTAGAAGGTCTCCCCCATGAAGAGTCATTGATACGTAGCAAGTATGGTATCCCCATCCTCCCTGTAGCCCTTCTCTTTGGTGCCAATGCCAGCGGTAAGAGTAACATTCTTCGGGCCTTCGGGATGATGCGACAGATGGTACTTAATTCAGTGCGTCTCAACCCAGACGATACTCTGGATGAGTATGAACCCTTCCTACTAGATGAAGAATCTAGGAATAACAGCACGGAGTTTGAGGTTGAATTTCTTATCAATGAGATAGATGGACGAGGGCAACACTATCGCTATGGCTTCTCCTTCACTGACAAGATCATAATAGATGAGTGGCTCTATAGAAAGAAGGGGGATGGCAGAGAAATAGAGCTCTTTAGCAGACATGAGGATAAAGTTCGAGTCAATAGAAAGTCTTTCCCTGAAGGAAAGGATAAAGAGAATACGCTCAATAGCAATAGACTCTTCCTCTCACTCATAGCACAGCTCAATGGGGTACAATCCAAACAGATTATCTCTTGGTTCAATCGGGGAACCTTTGTTAGCACCTCACAAATTAAACAATATATAAAGGTAATCTCCACCCTACTTAAGGATAAGGAAAAGCTAATAGAGGAAAAGAAGGGTCTCTTCATAGATATGGTTCTGGAGTTCCTCTCAAATATAGATATGGGCATCACGGAGCTATCAGTAAAAGAGGTATCTGTTGCCTTGCCTAAAGACACACCTGAAGGGCTCAAAAAGCCCTCCCTCAAGGAAGAGCAGACTTCCCTCAAAGTCGAATCCACACATAATAGATATAATAGACAAGGAGAGATTATTGGAAAAGAGGTCTTCAACATAGAGCATAATGAGTCCGAAGGGACTCAGAAGATAACAGAGCTTCTTGGACTTATCTTCACAACCATCTGGAGTGGTAGACTCTTAGTGATCGATGAACTGGATGCCAAGCTCCATCCTCTCCTAACGAGAGCTATTGTACAGCTCTTCACTAATCCTAAGATGAATCCTCTTGGAGCTCAACTGGTCTTCACAACACACGATACCAACCAGCTACATCTAGACTACGTACGCCGAGATGAGATATGGTTTACAGAGAAGAGCCCCGTTGAAGCTACAGAATTGTACTCCCACATCGAGTTCAAGGACTTCGACCCCTCTATGGACATCACAGAGCAGTATGTGAATGGACGTTACGGGGCAATACCTCGTATAAAAGTGCAACGATAAGGTATGGGACGGAATAATCAACCTCGTAGAGGATTCTCTAGAGGGCGTAGTATTGACACGCGTGAGATCGCTATTCGCTTCCTTATCATATCCGAGGATACGAAGTCTTCTACGGACTACTTCAAAGCCCTCATTAAGGAGGTTCAAGCAGCCTGCTCAGGGAGTGAAGTCGTAGGTATAGCTAAAGACTCGGTAGTCCAAGGCTGTGGAATGAGTACGACCCGCCTGCTAGAAGAAGCCAAAAGTATCAGGGCTAGAAGGCAAATACCCTTTGACCGTTGCTGGCTTGTCTTCGATAAGGATGATTTCCCTGATTTCAACAAAGCGATCAGAGAAGCAACAGACGCTGGGTTTGATGTTGCCTGGTCAAATGAAAGCTTCGAACTCTGGTACCTCCTCCACTTCAGGTATCAGAATACCGCTATTCCACGGGATAGGTGTACGGCAACCCTCGAGACAGAAATACAGAAGTGTAAGCCAGACTTTAAGTATGGCAAGGGTAGCTCCCCCATGCACTCCATCCTCGCTGAGCATGGCGATCAAGGGCAAGCGATAAAGAATGCTGAGAAGCTTCGGAATAGTTACCGAGATACCGACTACAGTAGTCACAATCCCTGTACGCATGTGGACCGACTCATCAAAGAGATCACTGACCCTGAAGTGCGTAAGGAGATCTTGAAGGGGAGTGGTAGTAAAGCTTCTATTAAGTAAACCAACCCAATACAGCTATGCGCAATTACCTCTATTTACTCTTGGTTCTTCTGCTTGGTGGCGGTAGTAGCTTAGCACAGACAGCCGTCACGACCGCCGCAGGACAGACCTTCCATCTAGGAGATAGCCTCACGATTGGCCTGCCCCATACACCAGGGGAGAGGTACCAAACGATGGGTTGGACTAAGGGCGATATGAAGATACCCGCCTTTGCGAAAGGTAAACTGGAGAAGCACATCATTCCCTCGAAGAAGGATATGTTCGGGGATATCATCGCCGAGCCAGATACCCTGTACTTCTTGAGCCTCCCTCAGTATCCGAAGGATAGTCTCGTCGTTTACCTCCATGAGGCCGTGCAGAAGGGAGAAATCGTGACCGCTCCCGTAGAGCACACGACTCTCTACCCAGAGGCCGTGGAGCTTCTCCCTCAGGACTATGTCCCTGCACTCATCAAGGCGGGCTACACGACGTACACGGACGTAGCGATCAAGGCATACGCTCAATCCCTGGGGAATGGCGAGTCATCGAATAGCGCTACGAACAATCCATTCGAGTACCAGCGACAGCGGGCTACTCTTCTGGAGAAGCTGAAGGAAGCCGTGGAGAAGTTCGATCTGAACCGAACCTACTATGCACGGCATCAGCTCGTCACTGAAGAATATGACTTCACACGCTCTGGCTACCCTTGGAGCGAGCTACATGGGCCTGCAGTCCCCTTCCTCTCCACTCTGGGCGACGATAAGGTCTCTCTCTACCTAGCCACGCAGCAGAGCGTCCCCTTCATCAACGTACCTGCTGAGCGATCCGAAAGCTATGAGAAGCGCTCAGAGACACTGGGGCATAATGTCCATACGCTCTATGCACGGGTTTACTTCCGATTGCTCCCAGTAGAGAGCTATACAGAAGACGGTAGCCGTGTCTACCGAACAAATATCAACTACCTCGGGCTCGACCTCTACGAATACCCGCACTGCGCCTACTATCACTTAGGTTCGGGTAAGGCGGAGTAATCCCCCACCCTATCCTGAGTACAGATAGAAGCCCAGAGGCATCAGCACGTAGCTTGTGCTGATGCCTCTGGGCTTTGTACTCCTTAGCGATTGGTATGCCCCCTCCATGCGCAAGGAGCCACTTATACGCTTAATATAAGGGTCTTGAGGCTCAGTGTTACTTTCTTTGTACCTTTGCGTAAAATGGTAAAATAGAGATACAGCATGAAGCTATACTTTGTCGGTATCGGTGGCATAGGCATGAGTGCGCTGGTACGCTACTTCCTCAGCAAAGGGGATGTCGTAGCGGGCTATGACTTGACACCTTCGCCTCTGACCAAGGCACTCACCGAAGAGGGTGCACTGATCCACTACGAAGATGATCCCGAGCTCATCCCAGAGCCCTTCCGCAGTCCAGATACTTTGGTCGTCTTCACCCCTGCTGTACCTCGAGATCATCGGGAGCTCAACTTCTTCATCAACCAAGGTAACAGGGTGATCAAGCGAGCAGAGCTCCTAGGCGACTTGACCCGCCGTGAGCGTGGACTCTGCGTCGCTGGTACCCATGGTAAGACCACAACCTCTACACTGCTGGCTCACCTCATGCGCTCGAGCCACGTAGACTGTCATGCCTTCCTCGGGGGGATCTCCAACAACTACAAGACCAACTGCCTCATCTCTGAGAAGAGTGACTATGCGGTGATCGAAGCGGATGAGTTCGATCGCTCCTTCCATCACCTCTCCCCCTACATCGCAGTCATCACTTCGGCAGACCCCGACCACCTCGACATATACCATACCCCCGAAGCCTATCGTGAGAGCTTCGAGCACTTCACCTCGCTCATCTCCTCCGAGGGTGCGCTGGTGATGAAGAAGGGCATCCCCGTGACTCCAAGGCTGAAGGAGGGTACACGCCTCTTCACCTATACCACAGGTGACGAAGAAGCAGACTTCCGAGGAGATCATATCGACATACGTGACGGACACCTCTTCTTCGACTGGCACTATCCCGCTCTAGACGGGCAGCCTGAGGGGACGCTTCACGTAGAGCTCGGTGTACCCCTGCTCATCAATGTAGAGAATGCCGTAGCGGCGATGGCTGTGGCCTACCTCTGTGGTGCTCATCTCGATGAACTGAGTCAAGGCGTGGCCTCCTTCCGTGGGGTCTACCGACGCTTCGACCGCCTCGTCGATGATCCCAGATGTGTGCTCATCGATGACTATGCGCATCACCCCAATGAGCTTGACCCCAGCATCCGCTCCGTGCGTCAGCTCTATCCCGACCGCAAGATCCTCGGGATCTTCCAGCCCCATCTCTATAGCCGTACACAGGACTTCTACCGAGAGTTCGCCCGTAGCCTCGACCAGCTCGACGAAGTGATCCTGCTCGATATCTATCCTGCTCGTGAACTGCCGATCCCTGGAGTCACTTCCCATCTGATCGCTGAGCACATGGAGCATCAAGATGTCGTTGTCCTCCCCAAGGAAGGACTCCTCCCCCACTTACGCTCCCGTCAAGAGCTCCCTGAAGTCATCCTGATGGTAGGCGCAGGAGACATCGATCGTCTCGTGCCTCAAGTCGCCGAAGAGATCCGCCAGCGCCTATGAACAAGAAGATCCTCGCTCGTAATATCCTCCTCTCGCTCCTAGCACTCGCTATGCTCGGAGCTTTGGTCTATCTGGCACTGAGCACTCCGAAGGTGACAGCCAGTGATCGCTGCCGTCGTGTAGCTATCGAGGTGAAGAGTGAGACCGGAGGCGACCCGCTCTTCCTCACCCCTGACCGCATCGCTGACGAACTAGCACGTCGAGGGATTCAGCTGCAGGGCAAGCGTCTTGACTCCATCGACCTTCGCCTCATCGAGCGCACACTGCTTAGCATCCCCATCTACAAGAAGGCAGAGGCCTTCGTAGCCCCTTCCTCCTCCTCGGTGCAGATACGCCTTACGGAGAAGTGCCCCCTGTACATCGTGCAGGAGCCTTCGGGTAAGACCTACTACGTCACACAGGGCAAGGGTACCATCAGCGTCAAGCCTTCCTTCGCCGCTTACCTACCCATCGTCTCGGGTGATGTAGACCTCAAGCAGGCTACCAGCTCCGTCTATGATCTGATGCAGGTACTGCGTGAGGATGAGTACTTCTCCAATTACTTCGGTCAGGTCTATGTGGATCGCACCGAAGGGATCGTACTCATCCCTCGTATAGGCACGACACGGGTCATCATCGGCCGAAGCCCCAACTGGGCAGAGAAGCTCCGCAAGTGGCGCATCTTCGCCGAGAGCGTACTCCCCAAACGAGGGATGAATGCCTTCTCCTATGTCAACCTCGACTACAGCAACCAAGTCATCGCCCGTGATCGCTATGCTCCCGTAGGAGAGCTCCTCGACGACGAGGGCGAAGCTATCCGCCCTCCCCTTCCCTCGCCTACTCCTTCGCCAGCGGTAAGCGCCGAGCCTAAGAAGACTCCAGCACCTACACCCCAAGCGAAGGAGAAGACTCAGACCCCAGCGAAGGCAAAAACTCCAAGCAAGGACAAGGGCAAAGAGCAAACGAAAGACAAAGGCAAGGATAAGGCAAAAGCTAAGGTCGTAGAGCCAAAGAAAGACCCTAAAAAGGAGCCAAAGAAAGAGGCAAAGAAGCCCCAAGCTCCTAAGCCTACTTCTCCCAAGAAGCCCACTAAACCCGAGCCATCCAAGAGCAAACCTAACCATCCACAAAAGAAATGAACGAACATAGGGATAGCATATATGCCGTCATCAACATAGGGAGCTCCTATCTCTCCGGGATGCTCGCCACCAAGTCACAGCAGGGACGTGTACTCCCGCTCGTGGCACACCGTATCCCCACCAACGGCTGCGTACGTCAGGGCTCTATTCACAACATCGAAGAGGCTGCACAGCGTATCGGTTCGCTCCTCGATGTGCTTAGTGCTTCGCTCCCCGAAGAGGCTAGGATCGAAGGGGTCTATGTAGGGCTTGAGTGCCGCTCCATGCGCTCCGAGCGCTACAATGCCTTCATCGACCTCGGTCCCGAAGGCTGCGTGGTGACTCCCGAGCACCTCCAGACGCTCAAGGATCAAGTCAACGATGCCAGCTATCCAGGCATGACGATCCTCTCGGTCACCGATCCTCGCTACCGCTGTGATGGCAAGCGTGAGCCTAATCCCCGAGGAGTACGCTGCAGCCGTCTAGAGGCGCAGTATCTGCTCATTGTCGCCCGACAGAATATCATCGTCAATGTACGTGAGACGATCGAGGACCGCTTGCAACTACGCCTCCTAGGTATCCTCCCCACTCCGATCGCCGAAGCCTCCGCTACGATGACGATGGAAGAGATGGCTCTGGGCTGTGCCTATGTCAATATCGGTGGAGGTACGACCTCAGTAGCTATCTATCAGGAGCGCTTCCCTGTGGCACTCTTAGTCCTACCGCTGGGTGGGAACAATGTGACACGCGACCTCACTCAGCTCTCGATCCCCTTGCTGGAGTCCGATGCAGAGCGGCTCAAGATCGAGCGTGGATCTATGAATCTCTCCATCCCGCACAATCAGGAGATCGAAGCTGTTTCTGTGGACGGTAGCTCGACCAAGCGCTTCTCCCAGCTCGAAGTCAATAGGTATGTCAGCGCCCGAGTGCTGGAGATCCTGAGCAACGTGGTCAGTATCATCCGTGAAGCAGGCTGTGCGGAGAGTATCTCCAAGGGCTTTGTCTTCGCCGGTGGCGTGACCCGCACTAATTACTTCTACGAGACACTGCGTCGCCTCTCTCCCGAGTACCGCCCCGCCTCTCTCCGCCGAGATATCTACGAGGAAGGCAGCGACAAGGAGCTTGTGGAGGGCTATATGACGGAGATCGCCCTTGCCTTCCAAGCCAAGGAGCCAGGAGTCTCCTTCGAGCTCCGTTCGCTCTCTTCACTTATGGAGGAAGAGCCTAGCAAGCCTGCTGCTGAGCCAGCCAAGGTAGCCGAACCCGAGCCTGCACAGGAGATCTTCAAGGAAGAGACTTACACCTACACGACGATCAGTCAAGTTCAGCCCCTCGATGAGGAGGATGAGGATGACTATGATGAGTACGATGATCCCCAGCCTCAGAAGACGAAGCCCAATAAGAGCAAGGGCCCTTCTATTCTGGATCGCCTCAACAAGGGCTTTAAGGATTTCTTCGGAGCAGAATCAGGTGATGACTATTAGTAGCCCATACTCTACAGACGACAATGGATACAATCGAAAGAGGAAGTTTAGCCTTCCAGTATAGCGAGAGTGAGATCAAGCAGCTCATCAAGGTCGTGGGCGTAGGTGGCGGCGGTGGTAATGCCGTCGGGAAGATGTGCACCAGTGGCTCTGTCCCTGGGGTATCCTTCCTCCTATGCAACACCGATGCTCAGGCGCTCTACCACAGCCCCGTAGAGGACAAGATCACCATCGGCCCTACGGTCACCAAAGGGCTAGGTGCAGGGGCTAAGCCCGAGCGTGCCCGAGAGGCTGCGCTTGAGAGTAAGGAAGTCATCCGCGAAGCGCTTACCTCTGGGGAGACCCGTATGGTCTTCATCACTGCTGGTATGGGTGGTGGTACAGGTACTGGTGCAGCTCCCGTCATCGGCAAGATAGCGATGGAGGCAGGGCTACTGACCATCGGGATCGTCACCATCCCCTTCCTCTTCGAGGGGACAGCAAAGATCCTCCAAGCCCTCGAAGGGGTCAAGCAGATGCGCCAGAACGTAGATGCCCTGCTGGTGATCAACAACCAGCGTCTCATCGAGGTATATAAGGACTTCACCGTCAGCGAAGCTTTCTCCAAGGCCGACGATACCCTGAGCAATGCAGCCCGTGGTATCTCTGACCTAGTGAATATCAGCGGTAAGATCAACCTCGACTTTGCCGATGTCGATACGACCCTGCGCAATGGGGGCGTGGCCGTGATCAATACGGGCTATGCTGAGGGTCCCGAACGTATGACCGTAGCCATCCAAGAGGCGCTCAATTCGCCCCTCTTGAATAACAATAACATCAGCAAGGCTCGCCAGCTCCTGATCAACGTCTATGAGGGACCTGATGCACCGCTGACGATCCCCGAACTCACGGAGCTACAAGCCTTCACAGAGGAGTTCTCTGACGAAGTCAAGACCATCTACGGTACTGCCTTCAAGGAAGATCTGGGTAGTAAGATCGCCGTGACGATCCTTGCTTCGGGCTTTGGTTTCGACGAGGACATCTTCATGCCCACGAGTGCTAAGCGCAAGGATCCGGTGACGAAGATCTCTGAGGAGAAGCAGCGGGACGAGCAGCAGCGACTCATCGAGCGTGTCTACGGACATGCAGCGACCAAGCGAAGCAAGGCCGAGCCTGTCGCCCTCATGATCGACGAGCTTGATGACGAAGACCTGCTGATCATCATCGAGGAGACTCCCTCCTACCGCCGTGATCACCGGATCTTTGAGAGCAAGCGTCTAGAGAAGAGCTCCGATCGTGCCATCCGCATCGCTCATCAGGGGGCGGGAAATAGCCTCCGTGATCGTCAGGAGCGTAGTCAGCTCTCTAGCTTTGAGCTACGTACTCCCCAGCCTGAGGAGTCTCAGCGCTATACCTCGCCTACGACCTTCACGACCAGCTCTGAGGTCAAGCCTTCGCCCAGTGTGGAGGCTACTCCCACCGACAAGGGTACGGAAGAAGACGAACCAGCGGACAATGTGATCCGCTTCTCTGGCTTCTGATCCCTACTCCTTCACTTTACTACTAACCAATGATCATAGCTGTAGACTTCGATGGCACGATCGTACGCCATCGATACCCCAAGATAGGTGACGAACTCCCCTTTGCTACCGAGACCCTTAGGATGCTCATCCGCGAGGGTCATCGACTCATTCTCTGGACGGTCCGTGAGGGTAAGCTCCTCGATGAAGCCGTCGAATGGTGCCGGGATCGTGGAGTGGAGTTCTATGCCATCAATCGAGACTTCCCCGAAGAAGATGCCACGGGAAGTGGCTTCTCTCGTAAGCTCAAGGCCGATCTCTTCATCGATGACCGTAGCTTCGGAGGTCTCCCCGATTGGGGCACGATCTATCACCGCATCCGCGCTGGGAAAGCGCTGGATGGGGCTTGGCATCTCTTAGCTCTCGAAGAGGAAGAGGATAAGCGGGGCTTCTTCGCCCGCCTCTTCTCTCGGCGCTAGTCTCGGGCTACAGACTATACGACTCTACTTCTCCTGCTACTATGCGTATCCGTTTCTTACTTTGCTGGATGAGCCTCTTGGGCCTCCTCGCTGCTTGCTCTTCGGGCTCAGGCTCGAAGAAGCATCGGACGGGTCAGGTACAGCGCAAGGAGATCCAAGCTACAGACACGACCCTTGTAGGCAAGCGTCTCTATCTGGAGTTTGCCTCGAATAGTTCGGTCGTCGAATACCTCTCCCCCCGCTATCTCTTCTGGAGTAGTCAGGACTCTGTACACGGCTACAAAGAGGGCGAGGACACCTATCATGCTGTGCGTATAGGCACGCATGTCTTCTTCGTCAACTGGGTAGAAGACGATGGGACGACCGTCAGTCAAGTCTTGGATCTCAAGGAGCGCACCTGTCAAGCCTTCCTCACTTCCCACCTCTACTCAGACAAGGAGAGCGATAGAGGCACCATCACCCTCAAGGGCACGATCTCTAGGATAGAAGACTCCAATCACCTACTACTCGACTAATCCTCACCCCACCTCGCTGGCAGCGAAGCCAAAGGTGGGGTTTTCTTTTTCCTCCTCTTTCACCTCTCCTCAGTCTTATGTCTAGTGTTTATCGGATCGATGATCGAAGCATCACGGAGCATCTCCTCGAGCTCGCTCAGCGGGGCAATAAGCCCTTCACCGAACGTCTCCATCCTGGTATCCCTGGGGTGCTAGGGGTAAGGCTCCCTGACCTCCGAGCACTCGCCAAGCACATCGTGCGAAGTGGTAGCGCTTCGGCATACCTTGAGGAGGCTGAGCGAGGTGAGCGCTCCCCCAGAGAGGACTTCATGGAGGCTCGTATCCTCCATGGCTTTGTCCTCGGGATGCTCCCCGTGGATGACTTCCCCGCCTATCTAGAGCATCTGGAGCGCTGGGTGCAGGTCATCCACTCGTGGTCGGTCTGTGACTCCTTCGCTCTACCCCAGTCGAAGAAGCTCCTCAGGGAGCACGGAGGAGAGCTCTGGGATTTCTTCGTCCCCTACCTCCAGCACAGCCAGGAGTATCGGGTGCGTTTCGGCGTGGTAGCCCTCATGCAGTACTTCATAGATACCGAGCACATCGGCGAGCTCCTTCCCCTCTATTTAGCGGTCAAGAACGAAGGCTACTACGTGCAGATGGCTCTAGCGTGGGCTCTAGCGGAGTGCTACACCTTCTACCCCAAAGAGACTCACCCCTACCTCGCTGATCGGCGCTTCACCCCTTGGGTGCACAACAAGGCCATCCAGAAGATCTGCGAGTCCCGCCGTATTGATCCCGAGGTCAAGGCTCTACTCAAGACCTTTCGGGTGAAGGCGGGCTAAACCCACTGCCTCCTACCCGTTCCTCATCAAGGGGGATGCTTCGACAGCTGTCCGAGGCATCCCCCTTGCCTTTTCTCCTTCTCCAAGCACGCTGATACCTAGGCTTATATAGAAGTATTTGGGCGAAGAGCTTAGCCCTTCTCCTCAGTACTTGTTATTCGTCCCCTACCCTTACTATTGTTACCTCCCGTGGAGCACTACTAGCGCCTCCTTACGGGATGAACGAGCATCTCCTCCAGAGCTTCATGTAGCACTCCATGCAGGGCTAAGAGATGATACCACAAGATTTACAGATGTCACCCTCAAATGCACGAGGAGAGAACCTAATCTACGGTACTCCTCACAAGCCTCTTAACCTAAATACTAAAGCTACAAGCAAGACATTATACTTCCTATGGGGAAGTTCTATCCAATAAAACAGGAAGCCCAAACGGCAGGCGACAATCACCTCTTAACAAACTACTCTATAGAGCTCAAAATCTTCCGAGCTCGGGGATGCTCGGGATATCTGTCTAGGATTGCTTTTGCCTCCTCTAGATATTTCCTCTGCCTATCCAGTAAATAAGCGCCCATTACAAGGATCTCGGCATAGTCGATTTCGTAGGGGATGGGATGACTATGAGCTAGTCTCTGGTAAATATCGTACGCCTCTTGGTAAGCTCCCTCTGCATCCTTTTCTCTCTCGAGTTTAATATAGAGGAAGACAAGGTTATAGAGGGTCATCGCCACTGCTGGAGTGTACGCCTCGGGATTGCGAGAGGCCAAAGAGCGACGAATCTGCAAAGCCTCCTCAAAGTAAGTCTGAGACTGCTCAAAATTATGGGTATCGCTGAGTAAGGCACCCAAGTTATTAAGGGTTGCAGCCACTGCTGGAGTGTACGCCTCGGGATTACGAGAGGCCAAAGAGCGACGAATCTGCAAAGCCTCCTCATAGTAAGTCTGAGACTGTTCAAACTCATTCGTGTCTCTGAGTAAGGCACCCAAGTTATTAAGGGTCATCGCCACTGCTGGAGTGTACGCCTCGGGATTACGAGCTGATAAAGAGCGATAGAGCTGTAAGGCCTCCTCGTAGTAAGTCAGCGACTGCTCAAACTCATTCGTGTCGCTGAGTAAGATACCCAAGTTATTAAGGGTCATCGCCACATCTGGAATGTAGGCCTCAGGATTACGAGAGGCCAAAGAGCGATAGAGCTGTAAGGCCTCCTCATAATAAGTCTGAGACTGCTCAAACTCATTCGTGTCTTTGAGTAAGGTACCCAAGTTATTAAGGGTTGTAGCCACTGCTGGAGTGTAGGCCTCGAGATCATGTTCAGCCAAAGAGCGAAGGACCTGTAGTGCCACCTCGTAGTGGCTTCTAGCTTCGTTGAAGTTATTGAGGCTTTGAAGCAAGTGAGCATACTCGAAGTGATGATCTACCGTAGGAGCCAGCTCAATCAGACGCTTGTAGAACTTGCAAGCCTCCCCGAAGGAGAACTGGAGTTGAGCTCCCTCAATCAGCTCCTTGAGGACTTTGATCTCGCCCTCTCGTGCTTGCTCCTGGTACTTCTCGTAGACAGCAGTTAGGCTTTGCTTGCTCTCGCCAGTTAGTACTCTTTTAATCTCCTCTAGGGTCTCAGCAAGATAGTTATATCCGGCCTCTCTTAGATGTCTAGCTTCTTCGTCAACCCTGTCGGTATACTCGAAGAGAAATCGGACAAACTCTAAGACGAGCCCCTTCACTCTCTCTGAAGGAATACGTTTCTTCTTGAGCATCTCCCCGAGTGTCGACTCTGTCTGCTCAAGTCCTTCCTTGAGTGGAAGTTCCTTGAGCAGAGCTTGAAGTTCTTCGGGAGACATGTCCTCTTCCTTCAGTGTACTCATGATGCTCTGTAATAAGTCTTGTGTCTTGTGATGCTCTTGAAGATCCCGCACCCCTTGTTCTTCCAGCTTGTCTGCTCTGAGCATCATCAGGTAGTTGTGGGCAGCTGGTTGCTCGCTCAGTCTTCTCTGGAAGAAGTCAATGAATGCTCTGGTATCCTCATCAAGATCTTCGTAGCTTGTTGCACTTTGGATATATTCCTCCAATGCATTCCTTAGACGGAGCTTATCGTTCGTAGTGGGGTCGTGCTCGGACCAATCACTAAGTGCGAGATCAAAGGCCTCCGTAATGCCACTATCAACTTCTGAGGTGTAGAGCTTCTTGAGCCGAAGTCCAACTGGTAAAAGTACTTTGAGAGCATACTCTCCGAACGTAACGAGATCCATTGCGTAATGATGTTATAAGGATTAGATGACTCAAAGGTAATGTGTTTCCTAAATAATAAGAAGTGTTACTAATAGATCTCTCCCAGACACATGCTCCCTCCACTCGATAGGCTATTCCTCAGCAAGGAGGTCCATGCCTCAAATCCTCTTGACATGAATCGCCGTCTATCCCCCTTTTAGACTGATAGTCCCTTCATCTAAGTCTGGAGAAGCAATAGTCTTCAGCCTGATAAATAATACCCTCAAGGAGCCGCTAGTAGTACCCCACAAGGAGCAACAGTAGTACCCCTGAAGAGGCGCTAGTAGCACCTCTCGGGAAGTACCAGTAGCGCCTCTCGAGGAGAGAACAAGCTTCCCCCACAGAGCTCATGGGAGCGTTACACGGGCGCTAGCGAAGCAAGTAGTGGATAATATGTACCTTTGTGGGCTGTGCGTCCTCCGTGGTCGCTACAGAAATCCATTAGTACAATCCAATAGCTAAATAGAATACAACGATCTGCTCATGGCACAGCAAGAAGACCTCTTCAAGAAGGTAATCGCCCACTGTAAGGAATATGGTTTCGTCTTCCCCTCCTCCGAGATCTACGACGGTCTGGGAGCCGTATATGACTACGGTCAGCTCGGGAGCGAACTCAAGAACAATATCAAGCGCTACTGGTGGGAGGCCATGACCCTCCTTGCTCCCAATGTCGTAGGGATCGACTCAGCTATCTTCATGCACCCCAAGATCTGGAAAGCCTCGGGCCATGTAGATGCTTTCAACGACCCCCTCATTGACAACAAGGACTCTAAGAAGCGCTACCGTGCCGATGTACTCATCGAGGATCACCTAGCGAAGATCGAAGAGAAGATCAATAAGGAAGTAGCCAAGGCAGCGAAGAAGTTCGGTGAGAGCTTCGACGAGGCTCAGTTCCGCTCGACCAATGGCCGTGTCCTCGAGTATCAGGCTAAGTGGGATGAAGTGCACACGCGCTTCGCCGAGGCGATGAACGCTTCGGACCTCGAGGGTCTGCGCCAGATCATCCTCGACTGCGAGATCGTCTGCCCTGTCAGCGGTACACGCAACTGGACAGAGGTGCGCCAGTTCAACCTGATGTTCGCCACCGAGATGGGCTCCACGGCCGAAGGCTCGATGAAGGTCTACCTGCGCCCCGAGACCGCTCAAGGGATCTTCGTTAACTTCCTCAACGTACAGAAGACGGGTCGCATGAAGGTGCCCTTCGGGATCGCTCAGATCGGGAAGGCCTTCCGCAACGAGATCGTCGCCCGTCAGTTCATCTTCCGCATGCGCGAGTTCGAGCAGATGGAGATGCAGTTCTTCGTCCGTCCTGGCGAGGAGCTCCAGTGGTTCGAGTTCTGGAAGGATCTTCGTCTGCGCTGGCACAAGGCCCTCGGTCTCGGCGACAAGAAGTATCGCTACCACGACCACGAGAAGCTGGCTCACTATGCCAATGCTGCTACCGACATCGAATTTGAGATGCCCTTTGGCTTCAAGGAGGTAGAAGGTATCCACAGCCGTACGGACTTCGACCTGAAGCGTCACGAGGAGTTCAGTGGCAAGAAGATGCAGTACTTCGATCCCGAACTCGGTGAGAGCTACGTGCCCTACGTCGTAGAGACTTCCATCGGGGTAGACCGTATGTTCCTCAGCCTCCTCTGTGGCTCCTTCGAAGAGGAAGCTCTGGAGGGTGGAGAGAAGCGCACGGTACTTCGCCTGCCTGCAGCCCTTGCCCCCGTCAAGCTCGCTATCCTGCCTCTCGTGCGCAAGGACGGTCTTGACGACAAGGCTCGTGCTATCTACGACGAACTGAAGTTCGACTTCAACTGCCAGCTCGACGAAAAGGATTCTATCGGTAAGCGCTACCGCCGTCAGGATGCCATCGGTACGCCCTTCTGCGTGACGATCGACCATCAGACGATGGAGGACGGCACCGTCACCCTGCGCCATCGTGACAGCATGCAGCAGGAGCGAGTAGCTATCGAAGCCCTCTCCCAGCGCCTCCACGAAGCGACCTCCCTCAAGAGTCTCCTTCGCAAGATCTAACCCCCTCACCCTATCACCTGCCTCTATGACTAGCAAGACTTTACAGAGCCTCCTCCTAGGGAGCCTCGCCCTCATGTCCCTCGTTGGCTTCTCGAGCTGCAATAGCACCATCGATATGGAACAAGAGCGACGCAGTGAGAATGAGCGGGCCTTCCGTAGCTTCGCTGACAGTGCCTATACACGTGTCACTGTACCCGGCATCGGAGGCAGCGCCTTCGTCTACATGAAGGTAGAGAAGGAGGGCGACAAGAGCATCGATGTAGACTACACGGATGCAGTCCAGCTCTTCCGTGATACCTACCGTACCACCGACTGGATCAAGGACAAGCTCCAGGCTACCCGTCTGCGTCAGACCCTCGACCTCAATGCTATCGATCAGGAACCCGTGGCGAACCTACCCGTAGGTCTACAGATCGCCGTGCAGAACCTCCACCAGGGTGCTGAGGCCACCATCGTCATCCCTTGGTACCTCAACAATACGACCAGTACCTCTGAGCGTACCGACAGCTATACTTCTCTCTACTATCGTGTCCGTCTGAAGAAGGTCATCAAGCCCTCTACTAAGTAGGACCTAATCAACACTGAATGCATATACTTCTGAGTAATGACGATGGCTTCCGAGCCGCAGGGATCCAAGAGCTCGCTACGGCTATGCTCTCCCTAGGTAGAGTCACTATCGTCGCTCCAGATGGACCACGGTCGGGTTTCTCTGGCGCTATCACCACGACCCAACCTCTACGGCTCAAGCACCGCCACAGCGACGGGGATCTCGAGATCTACAGCTGCGAAGGTACTCCCGTAGACTGCGTGAAGCTCGCTCTGAATACCCTCTTCATCGACCAGCGTCCTGACCTCATCATCTCGGGCATCAACCACGGGAGCAACGAGGGCATCTGCGTCAGCTATTCGGGCACGCTAGGCGCTGCTCGTGAGGGCTGTATCTACGGTATCCCTTCGCTGGCAGTATCGCTCGATGACACGGCTTGGAAGCCTGACTTCACCGCAAGCATCGCTTATACGCTTCGTGTGGTAGAGCTGATGCAGCACACCCGCCTGCCTTGGCAGACGATGCTCTCACTCAACGTACCCAAGACCGAGCCCCTAGGACTCAAGGTCTGCCCGATGACCGTAGGCCGCTTCGTTGAAGAGTTCGTACACTCTGAGGATGGCAAGGGGAAGAAGATCCACTGGCTCACGGGTCGCCAAGATCCAGGTCAAGATCCCAGTACGGGCGATTGGCACTACCTCCAGGAAGGCTGGGCTACGCTCACGCCCCTGCAGCTCGACTGTACGAACCATCGCTGGATCGAGGAGCTGACCACGCTGGCACAGACACAGCACTAGACTATGCGCTACTTCTTAGTCGCAGGCGAAGCCTCTGGTGATCTGCACGCTTCAGCGCTCATACGAGCACTGGGGGAGCGTGATCCAGAGGCTTCGTTTGCCTTCATGGGTGGGGACAAGATGCAGGAGGCCTCCGGTGTCGCTCCCCTCGTTCACTACCGAGAGGTAGCCTTCATGGGGATCGTCAGCGTGCTGAAGAACCTCCGCAAGCTCACCCGTATAGGTCATAGGGTGCAGGAAGCGATCCGCTCCTTCCAGCCCGATGTGGTCATCCCCGTAGACTACGCTGACTTCAACTTCCGCTTCATCCTGCCCTTTGTGAAGCGTCAGCTAGGCATCCCCATCGTCTACTACATTCTCCCCAAGGTGTGGGCATGGCGCTCGAGTCGGGTGAAGACCCTTCGGCGCTACGTAGATCTTAGCCTCAGTATCCTTCCCTTCGAAGTAAGCTACTTCGAGGAGCGTGGCCTAAGGACGATCTATATAGGTAACCCTTGTGTCGATGCCCAGCTAAGCTATCTAGAGGCTCATCCCGAGCCCGTCGGGCGGGAACAGATGATCCTGCTCGTACCAGGGAGTCGCCGCTCCGAACTCCAGCACAACCTCAGTGAGATGCTTCTAGCGACAGCACCCTATGCCTCCTCAGGCTGGCAGGTCGTCATCGCTGGAGCACCAGGACTTACGGAGGAGGATTATCGTCCCTACCTCGGTGCTTATCCCGATACGCCCATTCTCTTCGGGGACACATACGGGCTCATGAGGCGAGCTCATGCCGCCCTCGTCACCTCGGGTACAGCGACTCTCGAGGCAGGACTCTGGGGTCTTCCCATGGTCGTCTGCTATCGGATGGGAGGTAAGCGAATAGCTCGATGGATCTTCGAACGCTACTTCCAAGTAGATTACTTCTCGCTGGTCAATCTCATCCTCGGTAAAGCTGTCGTCCCCGAGCTTCTAGCCGACCGAGTGCATTCGGCTCAGATCCTCTCTACCCTCACCTGTATCCTCCCCGAAGAGGCACCTGCACGTGAGGCGATGCTTCATGATCTCAAGGAGCTCCAGAGCCTCATGGGTCGAAAGAAGAGTGCACCCCGAGCAGCTGAAGCCATCCTCAATTTCCTCCACCAATAGGATACTGGACTTCTTCCCTAAAAGTACTACCTAAGTCTCGGCTCAGAAGCTCCATAGTTCTAGCTTTGGAGCTCCACTTAGAACTAGATCTAAAGATCAGTACCTCTAGCCATAGAACTCTAGGTAGAACTGAATGAAGAAAACAACGCTTCTAGCTTTAGAGCCCTATCGCTCCCTAATTATCAGCCCACATCGTGCTTGTCATGATGTGGGCTGAGTCTTTTGATGAGACCAAAAGTAGGGGTGTATAGGTCGCTCTAGAGGGTGTATAGCCGTGGGATAACCTTGGGATAAATTCACTCCCCCTCAAGAGGTCGGAAGACCCCTCCCTAGGCGTACCCTCGAGGGTGTAGATAAGTCACCCGTTTATCCCAACGACATACACAGCAGCTTATCTACTCCAAGCTCTTCTTCCTCCCCCCGAGCTGTGGACTATCTCCGCTTATTCCCCTCCAGCACCGATACAGAGGGCGAAGTCTCCTGTGTATCGTCTGTGGGTAGGCTACGGATAGCTTTAGGATAAGTACGTGTATTCCCTTACCCCTCCCCAGAATCCCCCACCATGCTTACCCACGATTCCACAGCCTATATTAACAATAGGGTATATAGAGATTATATATTCTTTCTCTCTTTTATACCCTTATATTAAGCTCGGGGGATAAGTGCTGGGCCAAGGGGAAGAGCCTCTCCGAAGCTCTAGGTACTTCCCTCACGGCTGATCCGCGAAAACTACTATCTTTGTTCCTAAGAAGAAACTATTTATCTCACAGTAGACACATCATCAACTCATGGAAAAACCCTATGTAATAGGTGTAGACCTCGGAGGCACCAACACGGTCTTCGGTGTCGTAGACGCTCGTGGTAACGTCGTCGTCAATGCTTCGATCAAGACGGGGACGCACATCGATATCGAACTTTACCTTAATGATCTCGTCGCCGGTATCAACATGCTCATCGAGCAGGTAGGTGGCAAGGACAAGATCCGTGGTATCGGTGTCGGAGCTCCTAATGGGAACTACTTCAACGGCTGCATCGAGTTCGCACCTAACCTCCCTTGGAAGGGAAAGATCCCCTTGGCTCAGATGCTTCAGGATCGTCTGGGTATCCCCGTCGCTCTGACCAATGATGCTAACGCTGCTGCTATCGGGGAGATGACCTATGGCGCTGCACGTGGGATGAAGGACTTCATCGTCATCACCCTCGGTACAGGTGTCGGTAGCGGTATCGTAGTGGGTGGACAGCTCGTCTACGGGCACGACGGCTTCGCTGGAGAGCTCGGTCACATGATCGTACGACGCAACGGTCGTATGTGTGGCTGCGGTCGTCAGGGCTGTCTCGAGACCTATACCTCCGCTACGGGTGTAGCACGTACGGCACGTGAGTACCTCACCATCCGCTCCGACGAGAGCAAGCTCCGTGAGCTGGATATAGACAAGATCACCTCTAAGGATGTCTTCGATGCAGCCAGTGCAGGCGATGCGCTTGCTCTGGAGATCTTCGAATCAACGGGGGCTATCCTTGGTGAGGCTTGCGCTGACTTCGTCACCTTCTCTTCTCCCGAAGCGATCATCTTCTTCGGTGGGCTTACCAAGGCTGGGGACCTCCTGATGAACCCCATCCGTCACCACATGGAGAAGAACCTCCTGAAGATCTACCAAGGCAAGACCAAGCTCCTCGTCTCTCAGCTCAAGGAGAGCGATGCTGCAGTCCTAGGGGCTAGTGCCCTTGGCTGGGAAGCAAAGTAGATCTAAGCCTCCGATCTATCCCGAATAGAAATACGAATGAAGTAGAAGAGCTAGTCCCGACTAGCTCTTTTACTTTTACCCACTCCCCTCCCCTTCACCGCTCGCCTAGACTGAGCCCCGTACCCTCGCTAAGTAGGGCACTCACCGCTCGCTAAGTAGGAAGATCTGTACCCACCCAAGCGAAAGACCGACACTCGTCCAGCTGGATGAGCTGTCTTCGCTTCCTCCGAATAGCTATCCGCTCTCTAGGCTCAGCCTTCATCCTTACCTCTATGATCCAGCATCCGCTCTCGAGCTTCACTTTCTGCCCTCGCTGTGGGGCATCAGGGCTAGAGCATATCCATGGGCGTGCTATCCACTGCCCGAAGTGTGACCTCTCCTATTACCACAATGTAGCAGCAGCCGTCGCCTGCTTCATCCTCGACGAGGAAGGGCGACTACTCACCGTACGTCGCTCTAGAGAGCCCGCACGAGGCACGCTAGACCTCCCTGGAGGCTTCGTAGACCCCGAGGAAGGGGTAGAGTCCGCCGTGGTAAGAGAACTGCGTGAGGAGACGGCTCTAGAGGCTAAGTCGGTGCGTATGCTCTTCTCCCTACCTAATATCTACCCCTACTCGGGCATCGATGTCTATACGGCAGATATCTTCTACCGTGTAGAGGTGGTGAGCTTCGAGGGAGCTCAGGCCCTAGATGATGTAGGCGAGCTGGTCTTCCTCCGCCCTGAGGAGCTCCGAGCTGAGGACTTCGGTCTTCGCTCCATCCGTACCGCTATCGAGCGGGTGATCGCTGATCCTTCACTGCTAGAGGTTAAGTAAATGCTTCGGGTCGATTGGCACAGGCTCAAGGGCTATGCCCCACTCTGCTTCATCACGCTGGGGATCGTGCTCTGGCGGGTGACAGCACCCTTTGCGGTGATCCTCCCTTGGATCATCTCGGCGATGCTCTTCTTCGCTGTGCTCAATATGCCCCTGAGAGCCGTGGCACCCCGACCGAAGCACCTTGTCCTGCTGGCGCTACACCTAGGGCTCGGGGGCGGGCTGTATCTCCTGCTCTCCCTCTGGAATCCCCTCATAGCTACGAGCCTCTTCATGTGCTTCCTCGCTCCAGCAGCTACGGCAGCGGGGGCGATGACTAGCCTCATGGAGGGGGATACGGGCTTCGCTACGGGCTATACGATACTGACGCACGGGCTGATCTGCTTCCTCGCTCCCTTCCTACTTCCTCTGCTGGATGATCACAGCCAGCTCCCCTTCTGGACGCTCTCGGGGCAGATAGCCCTTCTGGTAGCACGTATGGTCATCCTACCCATCACGCTCGCTTGGCTCGTGCGCTATCTGATGAAGCGTCGGGGGCGAACGCCAGGGCCACATCGTACCCTGACCTACTGGCTCTGGCTCTCTTCGCTCATCTTCATTCTCGGGAAGGCCGTAGCCTTCGTTTCCGAAGAAGGGGGAGGTAATCCCCTACTCCTCGTAGCCTCGTTTGGGGTGGGCTTCCTTGCTTGCGCCTTACAGTTCACCCTAGGCCCTCCCCTATCGAAGTGGATAGGGGTCGAGGAGGTCGCCTGCAGACAGGCTATGGGGCAGAAGAACACGGCCCTTACCCTCTGGCTCTGCATCTCCTTCATGCACCCCCTTGTAGCTCCTGGGATCGCTGGCTACATAGCGTGGCAGAACTTCTTCCTTACCTACTATATGAATCGCTACCTACGGCAGTCGACTCGCTCCTAATTCACCTATTCTTTTGCAATAATGAGACGTATCTTTCAGCTACTCTGTGTGCTCCTCTTCCTTCCCCTCGCTTTAGCAGCGCAGACCTCCCTCAGTGGAGACTGGGAGGGGAAGCTATCCCTCCCTATGGGGAAGCTACGACTCATCCTTCACCTTACCGAAGAAGCGGGGCGCTGGTCGGCTTCTCTGGATAGCCCCGACCAAGGTGCTTATGCCCTGCGTGCCGATGAGGTAGAGGTGCGGGGAGATAGCCTATTCCTCCGACTCAATGCCCTTCATCTTCGCTATACGGCGCTGAGGGACGGGGAGGATCAGCTGGTGGGCACCTTCGAGCAGGGCGGTATGAGCCTTCCCCTCTCGCTTCGACGGGTGGCGAAGGCCGAGGATACTAAGTCCGCCCCCACTACGTACACTGAGGAGGAACTGACGATCCCCGTATCGGGCTCTTCCGTCGTCCTATCTGGTTCGCTTGCCCTTCCGAAGGAGGGTAAAGCCCCCTACCCTACGCTCATCCTCATCACGGGCAGTGGTCCTCAGGATCGGGATGAGACGGTCTTCGGTCATAAGCCCTTCCTAGACATCACACGGAGGCTCACGGAGGCGGGCTTTGCCGTCTTCCGCTACGACGACCGAGGTGTAGGTAAGAGCACGGGGATCTTCATGGCCTCGCATGTGCAGGACTTCGTACGGGATGCCGAGGCGGCGGTCAAGGCTATGAAGGAGCACAAGGCAGTGAATCCTCAGCGAATCTTCCTCCTAGGCCACAGCGAAGGGAGCTATATTGCCTCGAAGGTGGCAAGCCAAGACCGCTCGCTTGCTGGTATTGTCTCGCTCGCTGGTCCAGTCTTTGGTATGGATCGGATCCTAGCTGATCAGATGGATGCCCTTAGCCTGCTGGGAGGAAAGAGTGACGAGGAGCGTGCCACCCTACGCAAAGGGAACCTTGAGGTCTACGGCCTAATGCAGGACAAGCGCCTTTCGCTTGATGAAGTGAAGGCGAAGGCCTCTAAGGTCGTCGAGCGACTCCTCCCTGTCATGACTTCGGATACAACGATGTACGCTACGATACGCACGCAGATCATGGGGCAGTTCACGCCCTATCTACGGGAACTTCTTCAGCTGGATATTGAGGGGACATGGCGCTCTGTTCGCTGTCCCGTCATCGGGCTCTTCGGGGAGATGGATAAGCAGGTCTTACCCTCCAATGCTACGGAGCTCCTTCGTCTCCAGCCCAAGGCCAAGGTGAAGGTCTTCCCCAAGCTCAATCACCTCTTCCTCCCCTCGACTACAGGTTCGCCGATGGAGTACCCTACCCTTCCCAAGGGCTTTGATCCTTCGGCCCTCGACTACTTAGCTACTACCCTACGCTCCCTCCTCTGAGACGAAGGAACCTCCTCCCCTATTCATATACCCCACTAACGACCCATCATGGGTCGCCAAGGTGACCCATTCATGCCTCCCTCCGGTGACCCATGAATGGGTCTCTTTTTACCCCCATGATTTTGCTCTCAGTAAGACGAAGTATAATAGTTAGGAGTAAGTCCTTACAAACAGCAAGCCCCTAATGCTGATCAGCATTAGGGGCTTGCTCTTAATCTTCTTTAGAGGTAACAGAAGGATTGCGGAGGAGTGGTGTTGGGATACTTATCTGCTAGCCTTTTAGGAGTACGATAGGGATGGAATGCTTTTATCTCGATAGCGTGAGCGTGGGATCTCTCTGAGAAGTATGAGAGGAAGAAGTCTTCACTAATACCTGACTTTTCTTTGGTACGCTCCCAGAGAGCCTCAGGCGTATCAGTTAATAGTTCGCCTACCTCTATCTCTCCGACGATACGACAGACGGGGCTTGAGGCATAGACCACGATACGTTTGATACCTGTTCGCTTGTATAGGACTCTGCGATACTCAAAGCACTTAGCTCCCGAAGCAATCTGCTCGACGAACTCTGGCTTAATCGATAATAAAACCTTTACTGACATTTCCTTTGCTAAGAATATACTTGAATTGTTCGTTTGCTAGAGGAAGGAAGCCCCAGCGTAGCTGTCCATCCATACCAGCTTCCTCTATTAGGCTTTTTCTAGTGACTCTCTCAGGGAGGGCACAATTATAAAGCATATGGATGATATAGAAGTTCTGCCTCCCAAAGAAGTGTGTCAATTCCTCCTTAGAGAAGACGCTATAGGGATACACATCCTTGAGGAAGTCCTCACATGAGCGCCAGTGACCTTTTGCAACTACACTGGTTACGGTGCAGATGGAAGTTACTACGCTTCTGTAGTGGGTAGGAGCTTGCAGGTCACTCGTTCGATAGATGGCGAGGAGGTCACCTCTCTTCAAAGTTGTGATCTCTTTATTCCACGAGATGTAGACCTTTCGTATGCTGTTCGTGTGTGAGCAATCTTGAATGAGCTCTTTTGAGCGTGCCTGCTCGTTGTTCAATATAGAATCTGGGAATAGTCTCGTATGATACTCAGGCATCACTGAAAGTAAGAATGCTCGTCTGTCTAAGCTAAAGCGTGGGTAATCAAGCTTGATATCTCCTGTAGAAGAGTTCATCTTCTTGATGAGCACGACTTCATCATTCTTCCGTCCGTACATCTGAAAGCCATAGGTCTGCAGGAGTTGGATAAGCTGTGTGTGCTTTGGGAAGGTAGTTAGATAGATCTCCTCAAGATTATAGGAAAGGGCTTGGTCAAATATGATTTTCAGAGCACGTTCACCCAGCTTTGTTTGGTGAGCTTCTATCTTAAGTGTCCCCACTTTGAGTAGACGGCAAGGGTCAATCGGAGGCTCGACATCATTGATGAGCTGATTAATCTCGCTTTTGATGAAGATGAAAGCTTGTAGTCCTTGGTCTCCATATAGGACGAAAGCTTGTCTGCCCTCGTCAGTTTTGCGCCTATACCAAGCATCAAAACCATCATAGTCCTGACGTAGGCTATCAAAGAAATGATCTCCTAGATCAATTTCCTTTAAAAGCTTGTATTGAAATAGTGTCTTCATTCGTGCCGTTTACTACTCAACAAGGCTACTAAATTTAGTTCATCAGTCGAATAAATTAGCCTCTTATTCAGGAATGTAGTTACCTCCCTACTCCAGTCTACAGAGGAGTATGTCTCTAGCAAAGAAGGCGTATAGATAGGAGGGCAACCGCTAGCACTTCTGCGGTCGCCCTTAAGGGGATATTGGTAGTGATCCTGCTGGGACTTGAGGATGGGGGTTAGGAGATCTGGCTCCAGTTCGGGCGCTCGTAGTAGATCTCTTGGAGGCGATGCCTTAGGAGGGAGTTCTTGGGAAGGCTCAGTTCGGGGTCTTCAGTGAGGATGCTCTCGGCGAGCTCTCGGGTGTACTGGACCATCGCTCCATCAAGGGCGGGATTGGCAATGCGTAGACTGAGCTGCTGGCCACTCTGACGGGTACCATCGATCTCCCCAAATCCCCGGAGACGCATATCCTCCTCGGCGATCTCAAAGCCATCATTTGTCTCGACCATGATGGCGATACGTCGCTTGGCCTCTTCGCCAAGCTCATTGCCCGTGACTAGGATACAATAGCTCTGGCTAGCACCACGACCTACACGGCCACGGAGCTGATGGAGCTGAGAGAGTCCGAAGCGATTAGCCCCTTCGATGACCATGACGGAGGCATTGGGCACATTGACACCTACTTCGATGACCGTCGTAGCTAGTAGCAGTTGAGCTTCACCCGAACTGAAGCTTCGCATCGCCTCATCCTTCTCCTCGGGCTTCATCTTGCCATGCACATGGACGATCTTCAGCTCTGGGAAGTGCTCCGTGTACCTGCGTACCCCTTCTTCTAGAGCTCGCATAGAGGCTTCTTCGCTCTCTTCGATCATCGGGAAGACGACATAGGCTTGCCTCCCTTCGGCGATCTGCGCTCCGAGGAACTGATAGACCTCATACATGTGGCTCTCGCTCTGGTGGTAGGTCTCGATGGGCTTGCGACCTGGTGGCAGTTCGTCGATCACTGAGATATCTAGATCCCCATAGAGGGTCATCGCCAGCGTGCGGGGAATGGGCGTAGCGCTCATGATGAGGATATGTGGGTGGTAGCTCTCACCCTTCTGCCACAGCCCCGAGCGCTGGACGACCCCGAAGCGATGCTGCTCATCGATGACAGCAAGACCTAGGTGGTGGAACTGTACGATGGGCTCCAGCAGAGCATGCGTTCCGACGATGAGGCGAAGGCTCCCTTCGCTCAGCCCCTCGAGGAGTACCCGTCGCTCCCGCTTCTTTGTACTGCCGATGAGGAGGCCTACTTCGATGCCTAGCGGCTCTAGATATTCCCTTAGTGATGCATAGTGCTGGCGTGCGAGGATCTCGGTAGGAGCCATCATGCAGGCTTGGTAGCCATTATCTAGGGCAAGGAGCATGGAGAAGAGTGCTACGAGGGTCTTACCGCTACCTACATCCCCCTGAATAAGGCGATTCATCTGTTTGCCTCCGACGAGATCACTCTGGATCTCTCGGATGACTCGCTTCTGTGCGCCCGTCAGATCAAAGGGAAGGCTTGCATAGAGCCCCTTCACTCCTTCGCCCACCCGAGGGAAGGGAAGGCCAGGAACTAAGGTCTTACGCTCCCGCTTCATACTCAGTAGGCGGAGCTGGATGAAGAAGAGTTCGTCGAACTTCAGTCGCCTACGTGCTGCCTCCAGCCCCTCCTTGCTCTGGGGGAAGTGGATCTGATCAATCGCCTCGGCATAGGACATCAGTCGAGCTCGCTGGATCACCTCTTCGGGGAGCGTCTCCTTGATATGGGGTAGGCAGGCTTCCTTGAGGATGTAGAGGAGCTGGCGCATCTGACGGCTGGCGATACCAGCACGACGGAGCTTCTCTGTGAGAGGATAGACGGGCATGAGCCCTCCACTGACTTGCTCCGCCTTCGACTCATCATCGATCTCGGGATGGGTGATGCTGTAGGCACCGTTGAAGTAGACGGGCTTGCCGAAGATGATGTACATACGCCCCTCAGCATAGAGATGCCTAATGGCCGAGAGGGAGCGGAACCATACCAGCTCGATCGTCCCCGTACCGTCGGAGAAGTAACCCACGAGGCGCTTCTTTCGCCCTTCACCTACCTCCTTGAAGTCACGGATATAGCCTTGTAGCTGGACATAGGGCATCTCCCCCCGTAGCTCACGTATGGTATAGACACGGGAGCGATCTACGTACTTCGTCGGGAAGTAGTGCAGCAGGTCCAGATAGGTATATAGGTCGAGCTCTTCGGCGAGCACCTTAGCTCGTCGAGGACCGACACTGGGTAGGAAGGTAAGCGGGGTATGGAAGAAGTCCTGAGGCATCGATAGAGTAGGGAGCTTCCTAGTGAAGAAGGCTACTTCTCACGAAGGAGTAGTTCGGCTAGGAGCAGATCACGAGGGGTCGTGAGCTTGATGTTTGTCTCCTCGCCATCAATGAGGGTGATGGAGCCAAGTGAGGCAGCTTCGTAGACCGAAGCATCGTCCGTGAAGAGGGGAGAGTAATCCTGCTGGTAAGCTTGCTGTAGTCGCCCAAGGTCGAAGGTCTGTGGGGTCTGTACTGCCACATAGCGGGAGCGATCGACAGCTTCGCTCTTCCCCTCATCTTGGCGAAGTCTTAGGCTATCTGTTACGGGGCAGGCGGGTAGGGCAGCACCACTTCGCTCAGCCTCTTCGAAGGAGCGACGGATGAGTGCACTACTGACTAAGGGACGTACCCCATCATGTACGGCTACTAGCCCCTCCTGTGGCAGGTGGCTAAGCCCCGAGCGTACGGAGTGGAAGCGAGTTTCTCCCCCGAGGGCTACGGTGTGGGATAGGGTGAAGTGATATTGCTCGCAGAGCTCTTGCCAGAAGGGGATATGATCCTCGGGCAGTACCAAGATGATACGACTGACCTCCCCCTCGAAGAGCTCTAGGGTGCGCATGAGGACGGGCTTCCCGCTGAGGGAAAGGAATTGCTTCGGCAGCTCCCCACCCATGCGCAGGCCTCGACCTCCAGCGACGATGATGGCGTAGCGCTCTTTATTCATTCGTTCCTTCCTCAGGCTCTTCGCTGAGCTGTGCCATGAGCTTAGAGAGTTGCTTATCAGCTTTGGTGAGCTTCTCTCGGCAGAACTTCGTGAGCTGTACCGCCTCCTCTACGAGGCCTGTAAGTTCATCGACATCGGGGCTCTCCTGCTCAATGCGTCGGACGATCGCATCAAGGCGCTGAGAAGCCTCTTGGTATGTATAGTTTGGATTTTGCTTCATCTCGTCTATATATTCGATTGGATCTCTTGCTCACAAAGTTAGCTAAAAGCCTCCAGCCCTCTGGAGCAAAGCTGGCTAGCCCCAGCTCGGGATGAAGCCTATACATCCTGAAATGAGCTAGTATGATCTCCAAATGGAAGAGGCTGGTAGTGTAATCTTATTAGTATTCAATGGGTGAAATAGCTAACTTTGCCTTACCTAGTCATAAAGTAACATATAAGTCAGTATGCACAGAGGGTTTCAATTAGCGTTGGATACAGAAGCGGGTATCTTCAACGATCGTTTTTCTATGTACGTAGATAGAGGCTATAATCTCTTTAGTTCGAATCGTACCAGAATGAATCGTGCTATAGATCATTTCCAGATGTCTGATTTCATCTTACAAGACGGCTCTGTTGATGGTTCTAGACTACAAGAATACTGGTTTCCTAGAATCAAGGCTGATGTGTTTATATCACACTCTCACCAAGATGAAAAACTTGCTCTAGCTTTAGCTGGATGGTTGTATGAGACCTTTAGACTGGTTCCCTTTGTTGATTCTTGTGCTTGGGGATACTTCGACAAGCTTTCAGAACAGCTATTAAAAGGGGCTGTACAAGCTAACGATCCACAGGAACATAAAGCTTTGGAGGATACGATACGTAGCCATGTCCATA
The DNA here is from genome assembly GCF_938039215.1 of uncultured Porphyromonas sp. GTDB lineage: Bacteria > Bacteroidota > Bacteroidia > Bacteroidales > Porphyromonadaceae > Porphyromonas. The sequence continues at coordinate 39,964 of NZ_CALHVI010000005.1, forward strand.
CAATGCTGAATGGTGCTATCAGGGAAATGATAGACGTGACGGAGTGTCTGTTCTTCTTGAATACATCGAATTCCATACATGGTGATGGGAAGACTCAATCTAATTGGATCCAGTCAGAACTCGAGATAGCTAGGACAATAAGGAGACGACCAAAGGAAGGGAAGCGCCCAGTGTCAGAGCTTGCGGAAAGAAGGAGTCTTGGTTTTATGATCGCATATGAAGCACCTGTGGCCCATCTTACGAAGATAGACTCAGATAGTTTGATGAAATGGGCTGCACGTTCATTTAAGGTGAGCCCTCCTCACAAGCACTTAGACCGCTTATATGCATTAAACCCTTAAGTAGAAATGAGTAATAAACTATCTCGCTTAGATAGCCCTGCAGTACAGGGGTATATATCCATGCTCCAGGGGATCCTCAACCGTATGGCAGGAAATAGTGCAAGCTGTAAGACTTGGACTGTCACCCTTGTTACAGCCATGTTAGTACTATTGGTAGATAAGCAGATTCAGCTCCCTAATCCTCTGCTTTGTTTAATACCAGTGATATTGCTATACTTATTAGACTGCTATTACTTGGGCTTAGAGCGAATCACCATCGGCGTTCAGAATAAGTTTCTTAAAAGCCTTTCAAAGGAGACGGAGGAATACATTGACCTTCTGTACAAGGTTGGTGATCTAGGAGATCGATTTGTTCAGCTGTGTAATACTATTAAGGCAATGAACTCTCCTTCTACCTTGCCTTTTTATCTCCTCGTAGCCTCTATCGTTTTATACTTGAGTTGGGGTATCTCAGCGTAGAATAACGTAGGCCCTTTCTTAAGTATATTAGCTTCTATCAGAGCCCAAGCGATCTACTCGCTTGGGCTCTGATGTTTTTGGGTAAGAGATGAGAGTAGTTACTACTTCATTTGACTGAGTAAGTGTATGGCTCCCTCACTCTCTGGGGAGCATCCCCTCTCTTTTGTGTACTTTTGTGCCACTCTAATGAGCCCCTTAGAAGCATGAACGAGAAGAAGATCCGACCCCAAGATATTCAGATAGCCGACTACGACTATCCCCTGCCAGATGAGCGCATAGCTAAGTACCCCCTTGCCGATAGAAGTAGCTCTAAGCTCCTTCGCTATAGCTCGGGGGAGATCGAAGAGTTTACCTTTCGTGATCTACCCAGCCTCTTGCCCGAGGGGACGGTGCTGGTGCGCAACAATTCGAAGGTCATCCGTGCACGTCTCCTCTTCCAGAAGGAGTCAGGTGCTCGTATCGAGATCTTCTGCCTTGACCCAGCAAGTCCTACCTCCTATGAGCTAGCTCTCACAGAGCGTCACGCCTGCTCATGGCATTGCCTTGTGGGGAATGCTAAGCGCTTCAAGGTCGGCTCCCGTGTAACACGTCTTATCCAGAGCGATGAGCTAGGCGAAGTGCTCCTCACTGCTGAGCGTACGGGCGAGGCAGAAGTGCGCTTCTCCTGGGATAACGATCGCTATACCTTCGGAGAACTGCTGGAGCTCATGGGCATCCTTCCCATCCCTCCTTACCTTGGTCGTGAGACGGAGGCGAAGGACCTAGAGACCTATCAGACGGTCTATGCCCAGCATGCTGGTTCGGTAGCTGCTCCTACGGCAGGCTTGCACTTCACTCCCGAGGTCTTCGAAGAGCTTCGCCAAAGGGGCGTACCTGTACTAGATGTGACACTACACGTAGGGGCGGGGACTTTCCGTCCCGTGAAGGCCGAGCAGATCGGGGAGCATGAGATGCACGCAGAGCTCATCAGCCTTAGTCGTCAGACCATCGAGGAGCTCCGAAGAAACCTCGGGCATATCATCGCTGTAGGCACAACCTCGGTGCGTACGCTGGAGAGCCTCTATCATCTAGGTGTCTACCTCCATCATTATCCCGAGACTCCGATGGCGGAGCTTCATGTGGAGCAGTGGCAGCCCTATGGTGACGAGCCTAAGGAAGAGCTGACGGCAGATGCAGCGCTCGGTGCACTCCTTAGCTACCTCGAGAGACATGGCGAGGAGACACTGGTCTTCCCCACGAGCATCATCATCGCACCCAGCTATACCTACCGGATCATCCGAGGGATGGTGACGAACTTCCACCAGCCTCACAGCACGCTCCTTCTGCTCATCGCGGCACTGATCGGTGAGGACTGGCATCGTGTCTATGACTATGCCCTCACGCATGATTTCCGCTTCCTAAGCTACGGGGATAGTTCGCTCCTGCTCCCCTAGAGAAGAGATACTCGCTGAGGATGCTATATAAGGAAAGAAGCCCCCTGAAGCACGTAGCTTCAGGGGGGCTTCTCTTTGTCCTAACTACTAGGGATGGGAGAAGAGCGATTACTTCTTCTTAGCCCAGTAGATGGGGGTGAAGACCTTATCCTCGCCACCGAGAGCCTTGACAGCAGTCTCGTGTCCCTGCTTGTTGCCACTAGCGATATTGCTAGGCAGAGGGATGCGCTGAGGGAAGAAGTCAATGGAGACCGTCTCGAAGTTGCTCGAGGAGAGCTGAGGCATATTGTCCAGAGGCTTCTCTACAGCAGGTGTTTCGAAGAAGGGGAGGCCAAGGCGACGGAAGTCATTCCAAGTCTCCAGTGGTAGCCAAGGAGTATTGGCGATGAACTTCTGCGTGATGATCTTCGTTAGATGGTCATTCATAGCCTTGGTATAGAGACGGCTCTTCATCTCTGGGTAGCGGTAGGTATAGTTACCCTTTGCCTTCGTATAGCCGTCGGTGTACGTCATCTCCACCGTAGCATTGGGCTCTGCGGTATGATCCCAAGCGACGGAGGTACCTACACGGTTGTAGTCGGTAGACGCTAGGTATTCGCTGACGAAGCCTGCACCGTGGTAGGCGAAGCTTGCCTTCACACCAGCCTCGTAGGCATTCTTAGCGGACATAGGGACATGCCAGCCACGGATGGAAGCTTCGGCTAGGAGGAAGTACGTCTCCCATTCTGCGAAGAAGATACGCTTGCTCTTGCTGTTGCGGTACTTGTTCGCTAGGCGAGGCATGGTACCGACCTGCAGCAGGTCATTGATAGCACTGAGCGTACCCCAGGAGCCACTGACCCAAGTGTTCCAAGTGAATCGAGTATCGATCTTCTCGAGCTCCTGATCACTTTCGCCGACCTTCTTGAGGCTATACTCTGTCTTCTTAGCTGCATCAGGTGCCCAAGATGGGTAGAAGCAGAATTCAGAGTTGAGCGTATCGCCCGTGATGATGAAGGTCTTGTAGGCACGAGGGTCGATCGTGTTAGGAAGCCCATCGAAGTAGAAGCCTCGAGAGGGGTCTGTCGTGGTCAGAGGGAAGTGGGACTGGTAGCGAATACCGAGGTAGTTAGCAGCCTTGATGTGCTTCTTGTAGCGCTCTTCGGGGAGCTGCTTCTCTGAAGTGACACCCCCGAGACCGAGCACGAGGTTGTTGTACGTCGGAGAGATCATCTGATGATTCCACTGACGGCTCATGACACCTGTGAGGTCATCCCAGCCGTCCTTTTCTTGGATCTCAAGGCGATCACTAGCCTGGAGGATACCACCAGCGGCAGCTGCTTCCTCGAAGTTCGACTTAGCAATATCTGGGTCTACCTCAGAGAGGCGCATAGCTAGACGCATACGGAGCGAGTTAGCGAAGGCGCGCCACTTAGCTGCATTGTAGCTGTAGGCATAGTCTAGAGAGGTGACTTGAGACTGATCCGAAGGCTTGGGCGAAGGAGAAGTCTTGAGCGTCTCGGAGGCTTCCTTCAGCTCCTTGAGCATGAAGGTGTAGGCCTCCTTAGCTCCTACATAGGTAGGATTGTTCCCCAGATAGCCATCGATAGCTACGACACCAAACATATCGCAGATCTCAGAGAGCTGGTAGGCACGCCAGATACGAGCTGCTGAGAGGATGGTGCTCTCGAAGGGGCGAGCAGAGCCATCCTTGATGCGCTCTTCTGCTAGGCGGATAGCTTCATAGAGAGGCTTGAGCCCTTGGGTAGCCGCGCGGCTGTAGTAGTCGCAGCTCCAGCCATCATTGTATCCCCCGAGGGAGAGACCACCAGAGCGATGCTGGTGTCCCCCTGTCTTCCAGTAGAGGACGAAGGCACGCTCAGCCACGTGAGGATTGAGCTGAGCAGCCATGATCCCACGGTTGATGAGGTATTCGGGTAGGACTTGCTCTCTATCGGCTGCCACGGGGTTGTTGTTGACATCATCGAAGTCTCGGCAGGAGGTAGATAGGCTGAGCATAGCACAAGAGGCTAGACCCGCCAGGAGCATATTCTTCTTATTCATGATCTATATGCGTATAAGGGCGGCTAGAAGCCAAGCGTGATGTTGAAGAGGAAGGAGCGAGTCGTAGGAGATGAAGCGAATTCATACCCAGTAGCGTTCGATCCAGTAGCGAAGACGGACTCAGGGTCTACACCGTTCATGTAGCTCTTGATCATCCAGACATTGTTGCAGGAGAAGCCTAGCTTAGCTCTGGTGATAGGGGTCTTCTTCAGCAGGCTCTGTGGGAGCGTGTAGCTGAGAGCGATGTTGCGCAGACGGACGTTGGTAGCATCGAAGATATTGGCTTCGTTGATCCCGAGGTTACCGCTACGCCCAGAGATAGCACCCCAGTAGTCCTCAGGAGTGACTTCGGTCGTGTTCTTCTCATAGACTTTCTTCCCACCTACGTTCTTCTCGATGGCACCATCGACGACGAACTTCTTACGCCCGTTGACCGCCGTGTTGGCAGACGAACCGTTGGCTTGGAGGGCGTGGTTCGTCCCAGAGAACATCTTACCGCCAATGCGAGCATCGATGAGGAAGCTCAGGTCAAAGCCTGCGAAGGAGAAGGTGTTGGTAAGCCCTGCTAGTAGGTCGGGCTGCTGATCACCGAGCTTCTTCCTTTCGCCAGCTATAGGCAGACCGTCGGCATCGGTGATGATCTTACCGTAGAGGGGGCTTGAGGGATCTTCGACACGCTTGAAGGTCGAGCCCCAGATTTCCCCGTACTTACCACCTTCGCGAGCTAGGATCTGGAAGTTGTCATAGGTACCGAGGTCGTACTCTGTGACGGGCGAATCCTGTCCGTTGCCTTGGTAGAGCTTGATGATGCGGTTCTCGTTGTGGGAGAGGTTGAGCTGAGCGTTCCACTTGAAGGCTTCACTGCGGAGGATGTCAGCGTTGATCATGAGTTCGAAGCCCTCGTTCTGGATGTCCCCAGCGTTGATGATCTTCGCATCGTAGCCGCTGGCAGGGTCCATAGGCAGGCGGATGAGCTGGTTCGTCGCATTGCTACGATACCAAGCGAAGTCGAAGCCCAGACGGTTGTCGAAGAGTCGGAGCTCCAAGCCCACTTCACGAGACTTGATGAGCTCGCTGCGGACCTTGTCGCTGTAGAGGGTGTTATCGACATTGGCCATCGTCCCACCGTTGGGATCCTTCTCGATCTTGTAGGTACTGTAGAGCTGATAGGGCTCGAGGTCATTACCTACCTGTGCGATCGAAGCTCTGACCTTGGCGAAGGAGATCCACTCGGGGAGCTCGATGTCCTGCTTGCGTAGGAGGTCGGTGATGACGAGCGAAGAGCTCAGCGAAGGATAGAGGAAGGAGCGGTTGGCCTTAGCTAGTGAGGAAGACCAGTCATTGCGCAGCGTCCCATCGACGAAGAAGTAGCCATCCCAGTTGAGCTGCATCGTCCCGTAGAGGGAGTTGATCTTCTTGTGACTGAAGGTCTCTACGTTGTCGGGCTTATTGATCCCATTGGTCAAGGAGAAGAGGTCAGGGATGATGAGCTGACCGACACTAGCTTTGAGGCCATGGTGTTTGCGCTCCATGAGGTTACCCCCGATAGAGGCAGATGCTCCGAGCTTACCGAAGAGGTTATCCTTGTGCGCTGATACGAGGAAGCTGTAGTTATTCTCGTAGAACTTGATCTGCTCCGTCTCGTACTTACCTCCACCGCCTACGATAGGAGAGCCCGAGTAGGTCTTACGCTCGATGCGGGTGGAGTACTGGTCAGAGCCAAAGCGGAGCTCGGCATTGAGCCAGTCGGTGATCTTGTACTTCAGAGCAGCACTGAGTAGGAATCGGTCACGGGTATCGTTGTTGAGGTTATACTTACTTGCCCAGTAGGGGTTCACTTGGCTACCGACACCATACCAGCGCATGGCACCCTGAGGGGTACGAGCGTCTGAGAAGTCTCGGATATCCATACTACGGGGTAGGGAATACATGGTATAGAAGGCATTCGAAGCATTGCGCCCATTGAGAGGACGGTTCTGCACGAAGGAGCGGATGTACTGCACCTTGGTGTCGGTGCTCCAGCGATCACTGGGGCCGAACTTGGTCGTAGCACGCAGCGTCATGTTCGTACGCCCGAGCGAAGAGCCTGGGATGTGGCTCTGATTGTCGGTGCGCGTCACGGACGAATAGATCGAGGTGCGATCGTACATCTGAGAGAAGGCGAGGTTCTCGGTGAGGTCTACCCCTGAGCGGAAGTAGTTGGCGACATTGTCAAAGGCCTGCATGCGAGCCTTCGTGCCGTCCCACTTCGTGTACTCTTGTCCTTCGATGCGGGGACCCCAGCTGGTGGAGACATTGTCCTTGTAGGCCCCTTCGGTACCTTGACCGAATTCGCTCTGGAGCTTGGGGCTCATGAAGAGACGTTCGATACCTACCGAGGAGGAGAAGGTGACACCGAGGCCCTTGTTCTTGCGCCCGCTCTTGGTGATGATCTGGATGACACCATTACCGGCACGTGAGCCGTAGAGGGCAGCAGCAGAAGCACCCTTGAGCACGGTCATGCTCTCGATATCGTCGGCATTGATGTCGGAGAGACCGTTACCCATATCGGATGAGGGGTTCCAGAAGTCGTTGTTGGTAGTACCGGTGGTGTTGTCCAAGGGGACACCGTCGACGACGATCAGAGGCTGGTTGCTCCCTGAGAGCGAGCTACTCCCACGGAGGACGATCTTGGAGGAGGAGCCGGGGCCGCTGGATCCCTTGATGATCTGGATCCCGGAGACCTTACCGGAGAGAGCGTTGGTGATGTTGGGTTCGCGTACAGCCATGAGCTGATCGCCCTTGACTTCTTGCATGGCATAGCCTAAGGCTTTACGTTCGCGGCGTATCCCTAGGGCGGTGACGACGACACCACTGAGCTGGGTAGCTGTGTCCTCTAGTACTACTTCGAGGGCAGCGCCTGTCCAGCGAAGAGTTTGGCTTTTATAGCCGACGCAGGAGATGGTGACTTCGGATCCTAGCTTAATGCCTTTGAGGGAGAAGTGACCCTTAGGATCGGTAAGTACGCCCTTGCCTACGCCCTTGACGAGGACCGAGGCCCCGATGATGGGTTCGCCCTTGGAGTCCTTGACGGTCCCTGTGAGGGCACTCGTCTGCTGAGCTTGTGCCTCGACTCGAGGAGCCTGTGCTTCCGAAGCGCTGGCCTCAGTAGAGGCGAATCCAGGTAGCAAACTCCCTAGGAGGAGTAGACTACTGACAGTCTTCATTCGTTTCATAGGTTTGTATTTAGTTAGTGATAAAGGGGTGTATAAAGGTAGGTATTTCTTTCACTCAAAGGAGGGGCTAAGTGCCTATCTCTTAAAAATTTATATAAAATAACATTTACACTTCACTTGGGATGAAAAGAAGGCTTTTCTTTTTCTTTCTTTTTACCTCCGAAGAGTAATATAATGTAGCGAGATAAGTGCCGAGATGTAGTCCGCTCTGGAGTGTCTCCGAGACAATGGCTAGAGCAGGCTAAGAAGTACACCTATATAAATAAGCTCCGAGCAATGTATTCAGCGATACATTGCTCGGTGCTTATTCTTTGGAGGTGCTATAGAGCACCTGACTCATAATCAGGGAGTCCTACTTCCTCAGCGCTAGCGGCAGGGGCGGGGAGTGATCTTCAGTCCCTTCTCCTTGAAGAGCCGTAGGTCCTCCTCATGCAGGTCTAGATCCTCGATGGGCACGCACTCGTAGCGGTCATTGAGGTAGAAGCGTGTCCCCCCACGGAACTTAGAGCTGACGAGCGAATGCTGATCGTCTCGGTAGGGTGTACGGATGCCTGCTAGCTCCAGCAGGGTATGGAAGACGGCATTGGAGGAGATGGCTTCTCGCTCGTTGGCTCGTGCCGAGGCGAAGAGCTGGGGGTGAGCCTCTCTCCAGCGGTCTGAGCTCCATAGGAGGAGGGGGATGTGTAGCTGGTAGTAGGAGACATCGGGCGATGAGTGCAAGAAGCGCTCCCGATCATCGTCGAAGACATCTTCGCCGTGGTCGGAGATATAGAGCATAGATGCTGCTCGGTCGCCAGAGTCCAGCATTTGGATCACCGAGGCGACGAACTTATCCGTCTGTCGGATCGCATTGTCATAAGCATTGCGGAGCATGAGGCTGTCGGCCTTCGAGCCCGAATAGCGCTGGTTGATGGGGAAGAAGTTCTCTTCCTCGGGGTAGCGATCACGATAGCTGAAGTGGCTGCCGTAGGTGTGGAGTACGACGAAGAGCTTAGGGTGATCACTGGCGAGCAGGCGACCCAGATAGGGCAGCATATCGGAGTCGTAGAGTCGGCGCTTGGTCTTGCGGAGCTCCTTGCGTATGGGGTGATGCTCGTCGCCCTGCATGGCGAAGAAATCCACATAGCTGTGGTTCCCTGGCTGGTTGGTGATGTAGGCGGTGTAGAAGCCTGCTTCACGGAAGGCAGCGAGGATGCCCTTCACCCGTGGCAGTTCGTCTGGGGTAGAAGCGCTGACATGGGAGAGGATGATGGGGATGCTCTTGTAGGTCGTATTGGACTGGGTGAGCACGTCTGAGAAGGCAATGAGACTGCTCTTGTCCAGACTGTCGAGCCGAGGGGTCGTGGGGCGAGGATAGCCGTAGAGGCTCCAGCTATGGGCACGGGAGGTCTCGCCGAGGATGAGGACGTAGACCTCACGCTCCTCTGCTGGGCGCTCCGACTGGGCACGGAAGGTGAAGTCTTCGCTCGTCTGGTCGTAGTGGAGGACTTGATGAAGCTTCTTCGTCGCCAGATACATATTGTAGAAGACGCTCATGGGATAGACCTCTGCCCGCAGGTGTAGATAGGGGAAGCGTCTCTTAGCCCCGATGTAGGTAGGTAGGGCGATGAGGAGGCAGAGGAGGGCGATGAGTCCTGTACGTCGGCGGAAGCGAGGGGTGAGGCTTCTGCGGTCACGAGCCGAGAGCCAGGCTAGGACGAAGGTCAGGAGGTAGAGCCCGCCGACACCGATGATGGGCCAGAGGATGTTGGAGAGTAGCTCTCCAGCTTCGTCGGGCTCTGAGGTGAAGAGATTGAGGATCATGTCCACGGCGACTACCGAGCCACTGAAGATCGTCAGCAGTACCAGCTGGAAGGCATGCAGGAGGACGAGCACGCCCAGTCCCCAGTAGATGCGTCCTGGTCGCTTAGCGATCAAGAGGAGAAGCATATAGAGGGGGAGCATCAAGAGGATGTTGAGCACACGGCCGATGGTCGGCTGCTGCATCACGATCGAGAGGATGATGTTCGGCAGGAGGAGGGCCAAGACGAAGATCCAGTAGTAGAAGCCTTGGCCTAAGGAGCGGATCATACTCCTAAGTCGGTCCCATAGCTGCATGGTGTGTCGGGGTCGAAGTAGTCAGTATCAGGGGCTAATAGAGAGCCTTACTCATGGTGATAAGGCTCGCCACGGAGGATCGTCTGCGCTCGGTAGAGCTGCTCCACGGCGAAGAGGCGCACCATCTGGTGGGAGAAGGTCATCTGACTCAGGGAGACTCGGTCATTGGCTCGTGCATAGACCTCATCGGAGAAGCCGTAAGGCCCACCGATGACGAAGATCATCCTACGCTCCCCCGAGACCATCACCCGCTCGATGTAGGAGGCGAAGGCCGTGCTAGAGAACTCCCGTCCCCGCTCGTCGAAGAGTACCAGACGATCCGTAGGTGCCACGAGACGAAGGATCTCCGCTCCCTCGGCCTGCTTCTGGAGCTCGGGGGAGAGTTTGCTGGAGCGTCGTATGTCGGGGATGATCTGGAGGGTGAAGGGGAGGTAGTGGCGTAGGCGGTCGGCATAGAGCTTGGTGAGCTCTTCGATATGACGGCTGTCGGTCTTGCCTACGGCTAGGAGCATCAGGTGCATCAGCGAGCGTGGGGGATAGAGGGCCTAGGGGAGATAGAGTCAGATCTTCGAGGGTACACTCAAAGAAGACCCATTAGACTACGCTTTCACTCTGCTGTATGTAGTCTAATGGGTCATACTTGACCGAGGGTAGCTCGAGCTACGCTTCGGCTAGAAGGGGAGGTCGTCGGCCGCCGTGGGGACTGTCGCTGCGGGTGCAGGAGCAGCAGCGACGGGCTGTGCTGCTACGGGCGCTCCGAAGCCTGGGGCAGGAGCAGGAGCCGCTACGGGAGCACCAGGGAGCTGGACACCGTTGAGGACATTCCAAGCACGGACATCCGTGTACCAGCGTCCGTTGAACTCACGACTCTCGATGTCGATCGAGACGGTCACGTCTTGCCCCACCTGCATGGGGAACTTGTCGACATTGTCTCCGAAGAGGTTGAAGCAGACCTTGCGGGGGTACTGCGTGCCGAGGGTTTCGAGGATGTATTCCTGCTTTTTCCAGGGGTTACCGGCCTTGGAGACTCCTTCTTGAAGGGGGAGCACTTGGACGATCTTTCCGATTAGTTCCATCTGTATAGGATCTTATTATTTATGAGTCTGATTTAGCGGGGGCGGAAGCCGATGATGTGGCGGATCTCTTCTATGGTCTTGGCAGCGGATTCACGGGCCTTCTCGGCACCGATACGAGCCACACGGGAGAGGAGCTCCTTGTCCTCACGGATGTCGAGGATACGCTCACGGATAGGGGCGCAGAAGGCATTGATATCTGCGGCGAGCTGCTTCTTCATGTCGCCGTAGCGGATAGCGCAGTCGTTGTAGAGCCCGTCGAAGTGCTGATAGACCTCTGGGGCAGAGACGATCTCCATGAGCGTGAAGAGATTCTGGATGGGCTCGGGCTTCTCGCTGTTGGGCTCCGTAGGACCTGCGTCGGTGACGGCACGCATGACCTTCTTGCTGATGGTCTTCTCGTCGTCGATGAGGTAGATCGCATTGCCTTCGCTCTTACCCATCTTCCCTGAGCCGTCGAGCCCAGGCACCTTCAGTGCACGCTCCCCGAGGGAGAAGGACTGAGGTTCGGTGAAGAAGTCCACACCGTAGATCGTGTTGAAGCGACGGGCGAACTTACGTGCCATCTCCATATTCTGCTCTTGGTCCTTGCCCACGGGTACCTTGTCGCCCTTGTGCATGAGGATGTCTGCAGCCATGAGAGAGGGATAGGTCAGCAGACCAGCGTTGACGTTGTCGGGTTGCTGGCGAGCCTTGTCCTTGAAGGAGGTCGTACGCTCTAGTTCGCCCAGATAGGCGTTCATGTTGAGGTAGAGGTAGAGCTCGAGCACCTCACGTACATCACTCTGTACATAGATCGTGGCCTTCTCTGGGTCGATACCGCAGGCCAGATACTCTGCTAGGATCGTGTTGGTACTGCGGATGATATCGTCGGGATGGGGATGTGTAGTGAGCGAATGCCAGTCAGCGATGAAGAAGAAGCACTTGTACTCCTCTTGCATCTGGATGAAGGCACGTACGGCACCGAAGTAATTTCCTAGGTGAAGGTTGCCTGTGGGGCGAATACCGCTAACTACTGTTTGCATCTCGATCTAATATATAAAGGATTATACCACTATCTATTGACTTACGAAGATAGGGAATAATTCAGACATGAGCCCCCAGCAAGCGGGCGGGGAAATCGCTCCCAAGGGGCACGGACTCCTCTCCCGTGGAGCTAGCCAGACAGACGAGCCTCCGCTAGGAGGCACGGGCTGTGCTCCCTCACTCTGCGAACTTCCCGAGATCGTCTCGCTCCGATCGATAGCTTAGCTCCTAGCTCGTCACCCTCGCTGCCTAGGAGCCGGCTTCTCCCGATCAGAAGTAGTGGAGTAGGGAGAAAAGGAGGGAGATGAGCCCTGTAGAGATCAGCAGGGCAGCAGGAGTGATGATCCAGGCGCTCTGACCATACTGCCGAGATGCTAGCTGTGCTAGGATGAAGACGATGACCAGAGGAAGGACCACGGAGAGGACGATCATCCCTGGACGATGCCCCAAGAAGAGGTGGTTCATCATTTGCAGTGAGAGCGAAATGAAGAACGCTAGGAGTGATAAGGAGAAGATCACTATTACTGTGAAGATGGTGGGCCTTGGGTACACGAGCTTGATGTGTTATGGCGGGCGTGTGCTTACAGTAAGCGAGCGTCTGTCGGTGATAGGAGGGTTAGGCTCCTGTGTATGGGCTACGGCTTAGAAGATAGAGGCTATCTCTAGGACAAATGTACGAGTATTTTTCTCGATATGCTACAAGGTGAGATTACTTAAATTTATTAGAATAGAGACGTTTAGCGAAACCTCTTTTCTTCTGACCCTATTCTCCTAGAGATAGCCACCTAGTACCAGTAGCGCCTCCGAAGTGGTAACAGTAGTGCCTCTCAGGAGGAAACAGTAGTGCCTTCGAGCCCTTGTCTAGAGACCTCCCAGAGGATGGACGACTGCTCCTCACGGGGGCGGGTAGAGCCACTCGCTGGTATTCCCTTATCTTTGTGGGATAGGAGCAAGGCTCCTCCGGCTAGACATACAGCTTCGACAATACCTACACGATGGACAGCAGACTGACCCTCTCTGATGCTCAGCGCCTCGTCGACGAATGGATACAGACCTACGGCGTACGCTACTTCTCCCCCCTGACGAATATGGCTATTCTCACCGAAGAAGTGGGTGAGGTCGCCCGGCTTATGGCTCGCCTCTATGGTGATCAGAGCTTCAAGAAGAGCGATGAGGGGAAGACGCTCGATGATGAACTGGCAGATGTACTCTGGGTGCTCCTCTGCATCGCTAATCAGACGGGAGTCGATCTCCATAGCGCTCTGATGAAGAATATCGAGAAGAAGACCCAGCGAGACCGAGATCGCCATCGTGCTAACCCCAAGCTAGCCGCCACCGAAGAAGAAATAGAACCTAAGCAATAGTTTACTCCATGGTAGAAACAAACTTAACTAAGTACACCGAGGCTTTTGAAGCCTTCGCCCCCGCTCTCTCCCTAGAGGAGATCGACAGCCGTATCGCTAAGATCCTCGAAGAGGGCTATGAGCGCAACAACACCCGTGAGGTGAAGAAGTTCCTTCACTCCACCATTGATCTCACCACGCTGGCAGGAGCAGACACCGAAGAGAAGGTGGCTCAGCTCGTCGGCTCTGTCAATGACTTCGAGGGGACGGAGGATGTCCCTTCGGTCGCTGCTATCTGCGTCTACCCCAACTTCGTCAAGACCGTGCGTGAGGTGCTCACTGCTTCGGGGGTCCAAGTCGCTTGTGTCAGTGGTGCCTTCCCCGCATCACAGAGCTTCACCGAAGTGAAGATCGCCGAGACGGCGCTTGCCGTCGCTGCTGGTGCCGACGAGATCGACATCGTACTCAATCTAGGTGCTTTCCTCTCGGGCGACTACCTCGAAGCCTCTACCGAGATCGAAGAACAGAAGGCTACGGCTCGAGGTGCTCACCTCAAGGTCATCCTCGAGACGGGTGCGCTCAAGGAGCCCGAACTTATTCGCCGAGCCAGCATCCTTGCCCTCTTCTCTGGGGCTGACTTCCTCAAGACTTCTACGGGGAAGGAATATCCAGGTGCGGATCTGCGTGCTGCCTACATCCTCTGCTCCGTCCTCAAGGAGTACAAGGAGAAGTATGGCGAGCAGCGTGGGGTGAAGTTCAGTGGGGGTATCCGTTCGGCCGAAGAGGCTGTGAAGTACTACACGCTGGTAGAAGCGATCCTCGGCAAGGAATGGCTCGACAATCGCTTCTTCCGCATCGGTGCAAGTAGTCTCGTAGGCAGTCTCCAGAAGGAGATCCTTGGCTAGTCCGAGCCTTCGCCTTCCGAAGGATAGGTTTTTTCTTAGGTAGCGCCTCCCAGAGCATGTGCTTAGCCCCTACGGCTCGGTGCTGTATGCTCAGCTACCCAGTACAGCTAGCGCTCAGGATGATCCATCCCGAGCGCTAGCTCTTTATTATCTATTGCTCCCATAGGGGAGCGCTCATAGCTCCGCCATCACGGCGGGACTAGAAGGCGAGGAGCCGATAGCGCTTGCGCACCTCTCCCATAGACATACGCTCCTGATAGTGCCACCACTCCTTGTCATAGGGGCGCAGGCCTTCAGCCCCCAGCAGACGGCGCATGAGCGCCCTATTGCGTGGCACTTCTTCGGAGAAGATCCCCGCACGTACACGAGCCTCTTCGTTGCCAAGGTGAGCCTCCTCACCGAAGTGATCGAAGGGGCTTCCCATATCTAGGGGCTTGCCCTTGTCGTCGATGATGGTGAGGTCGACAGCGACCCCATAGTTGTGCCGTCCGCCTCGCTCGGGTGCTGCTACGTAGATCTTCTTGGGTGTGCCAGCGACAGCTTGGTACATCCGTCGCTGGACGCTCTGGGGGCGAGCAGCGTCGTAGATGAGGAAGCGGTAGCCTGGGAGCTCTGCCTCGAGGGCTTGCTGAGCACGGGCCAGGGCACGAGCGAGGTTGGGGTGAAGGTAAGCCTTCTTGAGTGTGCCGTACATATTTTCCCCGATGAAGTTGTCTCGGGTAGCGTACTTCAGTTCGACACGGATATGCGGGGCAAGCTGGGTGACCTCGACCATGCCATGCGCACGCATGAGCGAGTCGAAGCCCTGAGCCGAGAGGCTCGTGCTCCAGAGGAGGAGCAGGGGAAGGAGGAGTCGTAGAAGCATCTTGTGAGGCGTGCTCTGCTTAGTCAAGAGCGGGGGCAAGATACGCAAAATAATAGGCTCGGGGGAGTGAGGTTAGTCCTAGAGAAGTAACTAGCTCCCGCCTAAGCTATCCTACTGATGGATCTCCCAGATCGACGAGGGTATCCTTCTGGAAGCTCCCTGCTTCCCCCCATGACCTGTATGAGAGATAGACTGCCGCATCAAAGAGGCGAGGCTACGCCACAAGCTAAGGGTGCTTGTGACGTAGCCTCGCTGGTCTTAGGACACTAAGACTTGGGATGAACTAGGGGCGACGACCGTTGAGGAAGATCGCATTCACATCGGCTGCATAGTGCAGATCAAGCTCACGGAGCTTCTTAGCGGGGACATTGTCCTCCTTGAAGAGCGAGAAGACCAGCACCTTCGTCAGGTCATGCAGGAGAGGACCCGAGCGTCCTTGGTCAAGGTAGGAGACGAAGAGCTGATCGAGGTCGGGGTTGAACCCGACTTGCATCTTGTAGCCCTGCCTATTGTCCGCCTCCGTGCGCCCTGCGATGGTGTAGTAGCGAGTAGACACGAGTCCCTGGACTTTATTCTCTTCGCTCGGGAGCGTGAGCTTCGCTGTGTAGACACTGCGTTCCTTGGCATCGGAGCCCCCTTGGTCCGAGGTGCTCCCCGAATAATAGAGGCGCTGGGAGCGGGCATCATAGCAGATGCTTCGGCCGACTTGCTCGGTGAGGGTGAAGCGAGCCACGACCTTCCCCTCCTTCATGGAGAAGAGGTAGTAGCGAGCGGAGCTGTCTTTCAGAACGAGCCACTCTTCGCCTGCTCGCAGGACCTCCTTGATCGTAGCGCCCGAGAGGGCGATGGGGATCTTGCGGGCAGCAAGACTCCCCTTATCGAAGGCAAAGGCTTCCGTACCGTAGCGAACGAAGAAGTACCCATGATCCTCCCAAGACGCTCCGCCCGAAGCGAAGCCCCAGATCCCCGTAAGTGGCTTCATCTCACCCGTCTCGACATCGAGGCGGTAGTAGTGCTTCTTGTCGAAGGAGAGATAGGTAGATCCATCGCTAAGCGTAAAGGATTGGCGTACCCATTCATCCCCGTCGTTAGGCTGGCGGATAAGGAGGTTCTTGACGATCTTCATCGTCTTTGCGTCGAAGAGGAAAAGACGGGAAGCATGCTTGGAGCCCGTGAAGTCGTACTTCGCTAGATAAGCTAGATAGTCTCCAGCACGGCTCAGCGTGCCTTCGCAGATCTCGCCCTTGCCCTCGAAGTCACTATTGCCTTCTGCCCCCTTCTCGGAGAAGACGCTCGTGAGCTGCTCGCCCTTCCGGTCGAGGAGGAAAAGCGAGGGCGATACCCCGACTTCCGAAGGCTGGCTCGTCAAGACGGAGGCCAGTCCTTGGTTGAAGAGGATGGTATAGCCTTGGTAACCCTCGTAGGCGGGGGGCTGTGGTGTGGGAGGTGGTGTAGGTGTGGGGGTAGGAGTAGGCTTCGGCTGGGGCTCTGGTAGGGGTGTGGACTTGTCGCCACAAGCCGTAAGCAGACCGAGCGCAAGCACCACTCCAAAGATGCGGTAGTTCATAGTCTGAGGTATATACAGAGGAAAGAAAAGTAAGAAGGCGAGGTAGCCACGCTCGTGGGCTACCTCGCCTTCCTCATGAAGGACTTACTTCAGGTCCTTGACGGTGAAGTTCTTCCACTTACCGTCGGTGATCTGATAGGTTTCCTTGTTTGCAGGGGTCACGTAGAGGACGGGATCCTTCATCTGACCGAAGGCCACATGACCATCATGGAAAGGATCATCGTCGCTGTAGGGGTTGAAGTCTACCTCGGGCATAGCACCAAGGAGGACAGCAACACCAGAGTTCTTATAATTGCCATGGAAAGCACCGCGACCGATCTTCTTTACAGCAGGTAGGCTGATGTAGGTGATCTTGAGACCATTGCCACTGATGTTAGAGCCACCATTGAAGCAGATATGCCCGATCTCTTCCAGCTTGGGGAAGTTCACAGCATCGAGTGAAGCGTTATCGAGGAAGCAACCTTCTCCTACTCTCTTCAGCTTGGGCAGGTGAGCATAGTTGAGGCTCGCCGTAGCATTGAAGGCATAGTTCCCGATTTCTTCTACACCTTCTGCATAGATGGCCTTGAAGTTCTGGAACTTGTCACCGAATACTCCGCCCTCGATACGCTTGATGCTGGAGGGAAGGACGAGGACACCGTTCTTACCCTGACCAGCGAGGTAGTATTGGTTCTTGATGCCTTTGAGGACACCATCCTTGACATTGAATGCCTTGCTATCGAGTTCTGCTGGGATCTTGATACCATCAAGCTTAGCGAAGTGGTGGCGAGCGATGTACTCGAAGTACTGTAGGAAGTTGGGGTTGTTAGCTTCGTTGAAGACGAGCACCTTGTCCTCTGGGGTATTCCAGAAAGCATCTTCTGCTGTGCCAAAGTCCTTGTCAGTTTCGTCGATAGCGAGGGGAGGACGCTGAGCGCCACCGAAGTCTACCTTAACTAGACCGATACAGCCCTTGAAGGCAGCAGCACCGATCTTCTTGATACCAGGAGCATGGATCTCCTTGAGGCGAGTGTTCCCTTCGAAGACCTTATCTGCGATCTCCTTGACAGAAGCTTCGAGCTTGACTACGCCATCGGCAGGAGTCTTGTCAATAGGATAGTTGAGGAGGACACCATTCTCGATCTCGATCTGAGTGCCTGGGAGAGGAGTGCCGTTGATCGTCATGAACTGATACTTCTTAGCGAAGTCCATGAAGTCAGCGACCTTCTCTGCAGGTACGACGAGATCCTTCTCTTCGGAAGTACCATCAAAGGCACCTTCGCCGACAGTTGGCACGGTAGCACCGAGGTGAAGGCTCTTGAGCGAAGAGCCCTTGAAGGCTGCTGCTCCGATCTTGGTGAGCTTAGGAGCCTTGAGAGTTCTGAGGGTCTTGTAGCCTTCGAAGACCTTATCTGCGATCTCGGTGACTTCAGGCAGAGAGACAAGCTCCGAGGGCATGATCTCCTTCTCTGGATAAGCAGAGAGGACACCCTTGTCGATCTTGATCCCGCTCTTGGGGAGGACGGGAGTCACGTCATCCGAGGTACATGAGCTAAGGCCTAGGGTAAGCGTTAAGGCCAGAGTTAGAAACTTCTTGATCATAGTGATGAATTGGTTGGAAAAGTAAAGGGGCAGTCTCCCCCTCAGGGCTAGCTTGCGCCGAGGGAGAGACTGTGCGGGTCTAATTACTTAGGCTCGTTGGTGAAGCCGTAGCCCTCCTGCTGGGGCACGAGGTGCTTCAGCGTCTTGGGATAGGCGAGGTATTCAGCAGGGATAGCGCCCGTGAGCTTGTTGCCAGAGAGAGCAAAGATTGTGTAGCCGTAGCTAGGGAGACCTAGGACGTTGGCGTACTTCTCTGCATCAGGCAGCGTGCGCTTGATGCGAGCGGGGATGCTACCAGTGAGCTGGTTGTTGCGGAGGTCCACCCAGAGGAGATTGTTCTGCTGTGCACCACCGAAGTCAGTGGGTATCGTACCGGTGAGCTGGTTGTCGTTGAGGTAGATCTGATAGAGCCCTTCAAGTCCAGCAAGCTCAGCAGGGATCTGGCCCGAGAGCTTGTTGTGCTCGAGGTTGAGGTTCTTGAGCTTCTTCAGACGACCCAGAGAGGCGGGGATCTGACCAGAGAGCTTGTTGTAGCTGATCATCAGCTCTCGGAGGTTGGCGAGATTACCTAGCTCTGCAGGCAGGGGCTTAGAGAGCTCATTGAGTCCTGCGGAGAGGTACTCCAGACGCTGCAGTCTGCCAAGCTCTGCGGGGATGCCACCAGTGAAGTGACAGCCGTAGATGGAGAGGTAGCGCAGAGCCGAGAGGTTGCCCAGCTCAGCGGGAAGTTCGCCCGTGAAGCCCTGGAAGGAGAGGTCGATGTAGCGAGCCTTAGTCAGCTGACCGATCTCACGAGGGAGCTTACCAGAGAGCGTGTACCCGTTGGGGCGATGCTCACGAGCAGTCTTAGGATTGCCATCCCACCACTGGCTGAGATCGTAGCGGCTGTTGCTTAGATCGAGGGTATCGATCTCCTTAAGCTGCCCGATGGCAGCGGGCAGTTCGCCCGTGAGGTTGGTGAAGCGCAGACGTAGCGAGTTCAGGCGAGTGAGCTGGAAGAGCTCCTCGGGGATGCTTCCCGAGATCTCACGGTTGTACTGGAGCTGGAGTGTGCGAAGAGCCGTCAGCTGACCGATGGATGCAGGGATGGAGCCCTTGAGCTTATTCGCACCGAGATAGAGGGCGGTGACACGAGGCTGACCAGCGACAGTGGAGACACGGACACCGTACCACTTACTTACGGGCTGTTCGCTCGCCCAGTAGTTGGAGTTGGACCAGTTCATCCCGTCGAGGGCGTTGAAGAGATCGACCAGCGCCAGGCTATCGGTCTGGAGCGAGCCGGAGAGAGGTGCAGAGAGCTCTGTCTCAGCAGCGAGTCCTTCTGTGCGTGGGGCATCCTGTGCGCCCTTGCTACAGCTGGAGACCCCCGTGCCGATGGCGAGGAGCGTCAGTGCAGATAGAAGAGTTTTCTTCATCGAAAGGTGATTATAATTTAGTGAACGATTATTACTCAAGGCACGCTCTGGCCTTAGCCCCCGAAAGGGATAAGGCCAAAGCGTCCGGTGAATACTCTGTTGCTTTTAGGCGAGTGCTGCGCCACAGAGACCGAAGCTCTATGCCAAGCGCTCGCTAGGGGAGCGGGTTGCTAGGGAATGAAGTAGAAGCCTGCGGGGAAGGCATTCACCTTCTCACGCTTGAAGAGGAGACTCCCGTCGGGATTGAGGACGAGGGTAATGTTCTTCTTGTAGGTGCCCCAGTCCCCGAAGGAAGCGAAGTAGATATGTCCCGTCTTGGGATCTACACCGAGGCTATTGTAGTAGATCTTCGCCTCAGAGTCTAGCTTCAGGATATCCACGATCTCCTTGGTTTCATTCTTAGAGAAGTCGTGGCGGTAGATGACAGGCTTCTGCTCCGTGAAGAAGATCTGATTGTCTTGAGCGAAGATCGCTGAGGTCGCCGTCCATCCCTTAGATAGAGACTGAGTCGTGGTATGCTTCTCGAGGATCTTGACCTCCGAAGCTGATACGCTTAGCTTGGCAAGGGTGTTGGGCTCGGAGTAAGAGAGCCAGAGCTGACCATTAGGAGCAAGCGCAAGCCCCGAGGGAGAGCCTTCGGGAAGAGCGAATGTCTGCTTCACCTGCCCATCTTGGAGCACAAGGAGCTTCTTAGTCGAAGTCGTCGCTACGACGAGATCACCGATGGTAGCCATGCGGAGTTTATTGGCCTTATCCGTGCCAGGGATGAGGTTGAAGCGTCCATCCTCCGTACCGCTATAGATCCCGCTGTTACCTCTGAGGTAGATGCGACCATTGACGACCGCGATATGTGTAGGCCAGTCGGCAGCGGTTTTAGGATCGTTGATGATCTTGATCTTCTCCAGCGTCTTAGCATCAGCGATGGTCAGCATCCCTTCGCCGCCATTCTTAGGTCCATTCTGAGAGAGGATGTAGACCTTACCATTGGCGAAAGCCATATCCTGACAGACATTACCCAGCTTCGTGCCATTGACACGGATGTAGGCGCTATCGAGGACGAACTTCTTCGAGGCATCGATATAGGTGAGTGTACCCGTCTCATTGCTCATGTTCCCTTCGTTGAGGAGGAAGGCTCCCGAGGTGAAGCGAGCGGCGACAGAGAAGTCCTTGCTTACCTTGCCCCCATTGCGCTTATCGACAAGATCAACCTTGTAGCTTCCAGTGCGGGGCTGAGTGAAGGCATAGTCCTTGCCTTCGGCGACTTCCTTACCATTGACTACCCAAGTGAGCTTGGCATCAGCCTTAGCTCCCTGAGCAGAGAGGCGCACTGTGTCGAACTGCAGGAGGCTCGTCGTCTTAGCCTCGATCGTAAATCCAGGCTGAGGAGTGGGAGTAGGGGTAGGCTTGGGCGAAGGATCATCCTTCTTACAAGCTGTTGCTAGGCTGAGGATACCAGCGATCCCAGCGAGGAGGAGTTTCTTATTCATGTTATGGTGAATTTAGGTTTGCCTTGTCTATCTAGTGGGGATGTCCTCGTTGAGGAGGTGGAGGTCATTGACCCCTGCGACTTCGGTCGAGCATTCGCCGAGCCAACCATTGACTTGGTTGATCCCCGTGTGGATGCGGATGAAATCAATGCCAGGGAGATGCACCTTGCGACCATACTTGTCGATGGCCCAGTCAATATCGATAGCGGAGTCGGCTAGGTCGTTCTTCTCATTGTCTACATAGCCGTAGCGGAACTTGAAGAGGACATAGTAGCGCCCTACCCCACTCTGGTCTCGGGCGTTCTGTGGGAGGCGTGTACCACGGAGGGTGAGCTTATCTCCCTTGATCCACTTGGGGTAATAGGACTGGCTGTGGAAGGTATTCTTAGGTAGCCAACCGGAGCCCCCCTTATTGTCCGTCCAGTGTACGTACTGCACGATCCCGACGAAGGGGACACCCGTGTCGGGAGACATCTCTTCCTTGGTAGGACGTTCGTAGGTCATCTCGTAGTCTCGGTAGAAGTTCATGTCCGAGCCTGGGACAGACTTCACGAGGTTGTACCAAGGCTCCTTAGTGTGATCCACGTGGGCACTACCCTCGATCTCATACCATTCGTCTTCGTCGGGCTTACCGTTGCGGTTCACGTCGTAGGCGACCATGATCACACCTGGTTCGCAGCTGCCACCATCGTAGGGTTGCTCATTCTGGTCACCATAGAAGGCATTCCCTAGGACACGGAAGTCACGTTTGCCTGGGACATTGAGGATGGTATGGTCGAAGCCTACGGTGATGTAACCACCAAAGCCACCGAGGGTGACGAGGCTACGTTGGTTGTCGGCGAGGTATTCAAGCGCCTTCTCGTTCATCTTCTCCTGAGTATCCCCGTCTTCGTACTCGGGGAGCTTGTTGGTGAACTGCCCAACGGCTGGCATATACTCGAGGACTCGAGTGATGTAAGGCGTAGCGTTGGGATTGACCTCTGGCTTAGGGAAGACAGGGACAGGTGGGATGACGGGAGGCTTGGGAGCCTCATCCTTCTTACAGGATACGAAGGCGACAGAGCTTAGAGCTAGGAGCGCCATCAGGAGGGAGCTCCAGGAATGAATGGGTTTCATAGCTATTTGGGGTCTTTGGGTTGAAGTTGTTTGCGTGTGAAGGCGAAGTGTGCAGGGATGTCACCCGTCTTGACGGACCACTTGCGTGTACCGGTCTTGAGATCATAGCAGTGGAGTCTGCCTGGGGTGACATAGTTCTTAGCGTCGGTGACATAGAATTCACCACGCTCCCGATTGGTAGCGATGCCGTAGGGGATCTTGATATCCTTAGCTGTGCCGTCCTTGATGAAGTCTCGGTCGATGACCTTTTGGGTCTTGGTGTCGATGACGGTATAGCTGATGGTATTCTCCCCAGTGAGGTAGCTCCACTCGGTGCTGTAGACGAAGAGGGAGTCTCCGGAGAGGGTCATGTTGGAGCAAGAGACATCGAGGGTCTTGGTCACCTTCTCGGTCTTGGGGTCGAAGACGAACATCTTCGAGGGGACATGATAGTAGTCCCCACGAGAAGATACCCAGATCTTCCCGTAGTTGTCGAGCTCTAGGCGGTGGAGGTTGATCGCCACATCGACCTTCTTCTCTTCGGTGAAGGTCTTCAGGTCGATGATGGAGATGGTCTTGTCGTAGTTGGGGACGCGGTAGCCACCCGAGTTAGCGACATAGAGCTTGTCGCCGTAGATGACGATCTCGTCGGGCTGGTAGCCTACGGGGCACTCCGCTACGACTTTGAGGGTAGCGGTATCGACCTTGGCGACATAGCCTAGTCGTGCATTGGGGTCGATCTTCACGGGGCCAGCATAGGAGCTGACATAGGCAAAGCCATCCTTGAAGACGATGTAGCGGCAGTTAGGGATAGAGATCTTCCCGATGTGCTTGGCTGTATTCACGTCCATGACCTCGATGAGGTGAGAGACGTTGATGACGGCGTAGAGACGGTTGCCGTAGATCTGCAGGTCGTTGCCTACGTCACCGAGCTCCTTGACGACTCCGGGATTGCGCTCCGCATAGATATTGCGGGTGTACTTACCAGTCTCGTAGTCGTAGTAGTCGAGGGTGGACTTATTGGAGCCCATGTTTGCCTCGTTGAGGAGGAAGAAGCCCTTAATAGGGCCTGCAGGTTCTGGCTTCCCCCCTTGTTCTTCGGTAGAGGGGATGATCTCATCCTCCTTGCGGCAGGAGGAGAGGGAGAGAGCAAAGATGCCTACCCAGAGGAGTAAGCGGGTGATGGATGAAGTCTTCATAGCGGTGGAGGTCATAGTGTGTAGTCGATCTTGAGCTTGGTGTTGATACCAGGCATCGGATAGGAGCGCACGACTTCGTACTGTTGGTTGAGGAGGTTGTTGACCTCGGCGGTGAGTCGTAGGCTGTGCTTCTTCAGAGAGAAGAGGCGGGAGAGGGAGAGATCGCTGGTGTACCAAGGGCGGGTATAGTTCTCTCGGATGTTGGCGCTGGCATCGTAGCGCTCTCCCGTATAGATGAAGCTGTAGTTGAGATCCCACCCTTGCCAAGCAAGAGATACGATGGCCGAGCCACTATGCCAAGGGATATAGGGGATCTGCCCTCCATAATAGGTGTCGGAGGGATCGGTAAGGTCTTGGGCTCGCTGGTAAGTATATGTGAGGCGTGAGGAGGCACGAACTTTGCCGAAGCGCCAGCCTGTCTCAAGGGCTAGATCTATCCCTCGGATGCGGACATGCCCGAGGTTGACCATCGTCCACTGGAACTGGTTGGAGGTGGGCATGGCGATGATCTTGTCATCGACATAGTTGAGGTAGCCATCCACCTGCACCTCGAGGCTACGGAGCACACCACGACTGAAGGGCTTGGTATAGACCAACCCGAGGTCGTACTGGGTCGTGTACTCGGGGCGGAGGTATTTATTCCCGATGAAGGTATAGTAGAGATCGTTGAAGGTGGGCATGCGGAATATCCGCTTGTAGAAGCCTCTTAGGCTCAGCTCACGATGAGCCCACGGCTTGTAGCTGAGGATGAAGGTAGGAGTCCACTCGCTCTTCTCGGGGGCTTGTCCGTCCTTGGCCTTCGTCCAGTCGTGTACGTAGGTGTGGAGGAGGCTCGCCTGCGCCTTGAGTCCTCGGTAGGTGAAGTCGGAGGCGAGGGCGGTGAGTGCCGTGAGGCGGGTGGGGTAGGCGAAGGCATAGAGGTCGGCCGAGAGCGTATTGTACTGCAGGTCCGAAGACAGAGCTAGTCGCCAGCTGTCGGAGAGGGCTAGCTGATGTGCCGAGGAGAGGTAAGCCTCTTGCTGGTAGTAGTGATTGTTGACGTACATCGTCGTCACATCCAGCCGAGGGTCAGAGAGGTAGTGCAGGTAGTCGTAGGCGAACTTCCCATTGACCAGAAGCGTATAGCGTCCGAAGCTCTTACGCAGCGAGCCCTGAGCCATCAGGTCGGTGTCCCACTGACGATCTTCGTGCTTGAACTTCCCTGGCTCTTCACGAACGAAGGCTCCAGGGTAGCCTCGCTCCGAATTGTAGACATAGGCCTTGGCTCGCCATTCGCCCTCGTCGATACGGCCGAAGAGTCCCGCCTCGAAGCGCAGGGAGCGCACATCGCCATTGTGACGGATGGAGGTAGTGTCGTAGCCGTTCTTCTTCTTGTAGGAGAAGCTATATCGTCCCGAGGTGTAGAGGTATTCGCTGGAGAGGGAGAGGTCAAGGGAGGGATTGAGACGACGCTCCCAGAGGATGGAGGGATTGATGGTGGAGAAAGAGCCCGCCTTGAGGGAGGCCTTCAGATGATCTCGCTTGGTGGCTGAGACATCGGGCCGTCGGGTCGTCATATAGAGCGCAGCAGCGGAGGCAAAGCTCTTCGCTGGCTGGAGGATGGTGCTGCGCTGACCATTATATATGGAGACCGACTCCATATTGTCTAGGGAGAAGCGCCCGAGGTCGATCTGTCCGTTCTGCGCATTGCCTAGCTGGAGGCCATCGTAGAAGACCCCGACGTGCTGGGAGCCCATGCTTCGGATATTCACCGTCTTGAGTCCCCCGATACCGCCGTAGTCCTTGATCTGGACTCCTGCGAAGTAGCGGAGAGCATCAGCCACGCTCACAGCACTGAGTCGCTGGAGCTCACGCCCCGAGAGGGTTTGGGCAGGGATGACATCCTTTGAGACAAAACGCTCCCTGACGACCACTCCCTCAATGAAGTGGACGCTGTCTGCTTGGCGCTGAGCCCATCCTGCGGAGCAAGAGAGGAGCGCAAGGGATGCCACGACCCATCGGCCAAGGCTGCGTATCTTGGATATCATCAATAGAACAGATTTTAGCTAGCTAATCGGTAGGGCTTTGGACTCTGTGTCTTCCGGCTATTAGCCGTCCCACAAAGGTACGGATTTTGCCCTAAACCATCTGGACGCACTAGGTCTCTGGAGTAGAGCGGTTCGGTGGTGCTTACATCCCGCTTGGCAAGGGCGCTCTCAGAGGGGGTCAGAAAAACCCACAGTGGATCGCCTCGACGACCCACTGTGGGTCGGAGGAGCGACCTACCGTAGGTCGTCGAGGCGATCTACCGTAGGTCGCTCTGAGCCCTGTCTTAGGTGGCTCAATGTGTATAATTGTAGAGTTATGCTTAATTTTGATACAGACGGACGGGAGAAGCCTCTCGTTCGCTCGCTTGATAGCATATACATTCACCACCTTACTTTACTGAACGATCATGATCCTCGAGACGAGTTGGGAAGTCTGCAATAAGATGGGAGGGATCTATACCGTCCTCTCCTCACGTGCAGATGTGATGACCCAGCGCCACCCCGATAAGGTATGCTTCATAGGCCCTCTGCTTGCGAGCGATGGCAAGTCGCTTCCCTTAGACTTCATCCCGGGAGCTATCCCCGAGCTCGAGGGCTGGACGAAGGAGATCCTCCCGACTCTGGGGCTTCGTGTCAAGACGGGGCATTGGGCGGTCTCGGGTAAGCCCCCCGTGCTCTTGGTGGACTTCTCTCCACTCTGGGAGGAGAAGGATGATCTGTACTTCCAGTTCTGGCAGGCCTATGGTCTGCAGGGGGATAAGGGCTATGGAGACTATGATGAGAGTGGTCTCTTCGCAGTAGCTGCTGCTCGCCTTATGGCAAGTATCGCTGCTTGGACTGCAGAGCCCACCACGGCGATCTTCAACGAATGGCAGACAGCCTTGGGGCTGCTCTACCTGCGCCTCTATGCTCCCGAGGTGCGCACCCTCTTCATCACCCACGCTACGACCATCGGGCGCTCCATCGCAGGCAATGACAAGGAGCTCTATACCTACATGGACCAGTACGATGGGGATCAGATGGCACGTGAGCTGGGGGTAGAAGCTAAGCACGCTGTGGAGAAGTGCGCAGCCCATGAGGCTTCGGTCTTCGCTACCGTCAGCAAGCTCACCGCTCGTGAGGCTAAGCAGCTCCTTGGACGTGAACCAGTCGTCCTACCCAATGGCTTCCACGTCGGCAATTCCCCCTTCACTGCCCCCATGCAGTCCAAGCGCAAGAAGATGCGTCGCCTCTTGGCTCGAGTAGCTTCCCGCCTCTATGCCCGACCTATTGATCCTGAGAAGGCCTTCTTCGTCTCCCTCGGTGGTCGCTATGAGTACCGCAATAAGGGGATTGACCTCTTCATCGAATCGCTCTACCACTTCCAAGCCAGCTATACGGCTGAGCGGGAGATCGTCGCCTTCCTCCTCGTCCCCGCTTGGGAAGCAGGTCCTCGTTCGGAACTGCAATATCTACTAGGGCACCCCGCCGAAGAGCAGGAGCGCCCCTTGCAGTACCCCTGCCTCTCCCACTGGCTCTACAATACCGAGAACGACCGAGCCGTGGCCCATATCCGCCACCGTGGTCTTGATCGCCCCGAAGGGCATGTGAAGGTCATCTTCGTGCCCTGCTACCTCAATGGTATCGACGGCATCTTCGATCAGACCTACTACGATCTGCTCCAAGGGATGGACCTCACGATCTACCCCAGCTACTACGAGCCTTGGGGCTATACCCCGCTGGAGAGTATCCGCTATGGTGTGCCGACGATCACGACGACACTCGCGGGCTTCGGGCTGTGGGCTGAGGAGGAAGAAGCTTCTTCACCCTTCGCAGAAGCAGCCTGCCCTCCCGTGCACGTCGTGGAGCGTACCGATACCAACATCCTCGAGACCATCCAGACGATCTCCTCCCTCATCCGTGAGCAGCTTCACCTGAGCCCCGAGGAGGCCAAGGCCCAGCGTCGTCTAGCCTATGAGCTGGCTCGCCGTGCCGACTGGAAGCACTTCTACCGCCACTACGAGGAGGCGTACAAGCTGACCGAGCAGCTCCCTCCCCTCTTCTCCTAAGCGGTAAGTCGCCCGAGCCTTCCCTCTGGGCGCTAAAGCAAATCGCCCCTGCAGTCTACGCTAGACTGCAGGGGCGATCTCTTTACTATGAGGGTGGGGGATGCCTAAGCTTCCTCCTCGAGGAACTGGTCGATCCACAGCGCCGAACCATCCCACACGGCGAACGAATTGTACTGAAGCCAATCCCCGAGGATGATGATCCGCTTCTCTCCCCTTAGAGCGAGGTCTACCAGCAAATGCCGGTGCCCGAAGAGGTAATAGTCGATCTCGGGATGCTCCTCGATATACTCCTTCGTCCAGCGAACGAGCCACTCCTTCTCGATCTCGAAGTAATCATTCTGATAGGCATGAGGTACCTCTCCTAAGGTGGCCTTACGTAGGCCTCTCTTGCGGCTTCTCAACGAGCAGCTCAGGGCGAAGCCCACCGTCCAGCGAGGATGGATCGCAGCATAGAGGCACCGAGCGACGGGATGACGGAAGAGGTGGTAGAGTAGCTTATTCGTCCACGAGACTGCACGATATTCCTTGTCTCCATGCGCTAGACGGAAGGTCTTCCCATCCAGCTCTACTATCGCTTCCTCATGATGCACCTGAGCTCCCAGCTCCTTCTCTAGATAGTCGGCAAACCAGACATCATGATTGCCCACAAAGAAGTGGATCTCGATCCCTTGGTCGGCCATTAGAGCGACTTGACCTAGGAAGCGTACATGCCCCCGTGGGACGACCGTGCGGTATTCAAACCAGTAGTCGAACATGTCCCCGAGGAAGTACACCGCCCGAGCATCCTGCTCGATGCTCTGAAGCCACCGCACCAGACGGCACTCTACCGCCCGAGGGTCAGCATGGTAGCCTGACCCCAGATGTGCATCGCTCGTGAAGTAGACCTTCGTTCGTCCGTCCATACGCTTATAGGAAGCCGAGCTCAAGCATGGCTTCTTCGCTCATCATATCCTTGTTCCATTCGGGCTCGAAGGTCAGCTGGATCTCTACCCCACTGACCCCAGGGACATCCTCGACCTTCATGCGCACATCCTCGATGATGAAGTCTGCGGCGGGGCAGTTGGGTGCCGTGAGGGTCATCGTGATCGTGACGAAGCGTTCGTCCGTAAGTTCCACGCAGTAGATGAGCCCCAGATCATACACATTGACGGGGATCTCAGGATCGTAGACGGTGCGTAGTGCCGCTACTATATCTTCCTCGATGCGGAGGTATTCGTTTTCTAGTTCTTCTGCCATAAGATGGGTGATATAGAGGAGGGTGAAGTCCCTCTCTAATGAGAGAAATAGGGAGAACCCTCCGTAGGTTCGCTAGAGGTGGAGCGTGCGGTCACATTGGGCCGCTACATCTGGATGATGCGTGATGAAGATCACAAGCCTATCGGAGGCATGAGCTCGTAGGTATTGGAGGAACTGAGCTTCGGTATCTTGGTCTAGGGCTGAGGTCGCTTCGTCCAGCAGGAGGATCTTCCCAGGACGCAGTAGAGCACGAGCGATGGCGATACGCTGTGCTTGCCCTTCGGAGAGCCCCAGACCTCGCTCCCCGATGAGCGTGTCTAGCCCCTTGGGGAGATCGAAGACAAAGTCTGCTACCGCTAGGCGTAGTACGCGCTTGAGGTCGGCATCTGTCGCATCTTCGTCCCCGATGAGGAGGTTCTCACGGACGGTACCACTGAAGAGGGATCCGCCTTGAGGTACATAGACGAAGTTGCCTCGAGTGACCTCATTCACTGGGTAAGAGCCCGTCGCTGAAGAGAGGCTGATTGACCCTTGTGTCGGTGGGACTAACCCAAGGAGGAGACGCAGTAGAGTCGTCTTACCCGCTCCCGTGCGCCCCATCAGAGCGATCATCTCTCCCGAGGAGGCTTCTAGGGAGAAGTTCTGGTAGATCCACCTTTCCTCTTCACCATAGCGGAAGCTCATATCCTTGACCTCAAGATGGATGGGACCAGTGAGCTGTACCCTGCGCCCCGTGAGCTCAGTCTTGAACTCAAGGAGGTTCACCAGACGGTCAAGGGAAGACTTCGAAGCAATGAGCGAGGGGAGTATCCCGATGAGTGTAGTCAGTGGAGACTGTATGCGTGCCACGAGCTGAAGGAAGGAGGTCATCAGCCCGAAGGTGATCGTCCCACCATAGAGACCACGTGCGCTCCAGAGGAAGGCAACGATATAGCCGCTGGAGAAGGCCCCTTGCATGATGAGGTTCGCAAAGACCGAGACAAGAGTCTGGCGCTTCACCGCACGGAGGTACTTCCCTTGGCGCATCAGCAGATGGTCGATGGAGGTAGCCTGACGCTCGAAGGTGCGGATGACAGTCTGGTTGAGCAGCGTCTCTTGGATCTGTGCTGTGATCTCACTCTCCGCTTGCTTCATCTCATCGGTATAGTGACGCATGCGCTTGTAGTACACCTTGCTGAAGATCGCAAGTAGAGGCATCCCTACCCCAAGGATTAGGGCCAGTGTCGGACTGAAGTAGTAGAGCAAGCACAATGCCCCTACGAGCTGAGCTGCTGCAAGGAAGGCTGTTGGGAGCGAAGAGACAAAGAAGGTGACCAATCCATCTGTATCCTTGAGCATGCGCAGGACCATGTCCCCGCTGTGCATCTGCCCGAGGCTAGACCAGCGAGAGTAGAGGAGGTGGGAGAAGACTTTGGATTGTACGGCATTGCTCATCTTGGCGCCGGTATAGTTCGTCAGGCGCACCGAGATGACACGGAAGAGTACCTGTAGCCCGAGTGTCACGACTAGAGCTATCGAGAAGGTGTGTATGGAGCCGTCTCTCTGATGTGCTGCGATGTCGATGACGCACTTCGAGAGCCAGATGAAGACCAGGTTAGTGGCGACGGTCCCCAGACCGAAGAGGATGATCAAGATGATCCCCCACTTGTGTCCTCTTAGGATGAAGCGTACTAGGTCGATCATCTCCGATGGCGTACGAGGAGCAAGAGATGCCCCAAGACCGAGCCCCAGATGATGCGGGAGGCATGGATGGGGGTAATGGAATAGAGACGGCGTGATCGGCGGGCTTTGAAGACAAGCTTACGCCAGTTGGATACCCACACGTTCTGGGACTTGCCGGGGCGCTGAGCGAAGCCGAAGTTGCCACTGTAGAGGACATCGAGCATCACTTGGTCGGTATTGGGATCCTCCCGCTCCAGCAGAGGGAAGGGGAAGATGCTTGGGGAGACACGAAGGTGACGGATCGCAGCTTGGGCAAAGAGCTGCATCGGATAGAGGATATCTAGGTCACGAGCATAGGAGAGGATCTTCTCCTTGTCGAGCTGATCCTTCAGTCGGGTCATCAGCAGAAGCCAGTCACTGAACTGACGGAAGCCTACCCCCCAATGAAGCCAATGGAAGAAGAGGTGGATGAAGACATAGACGACATTGAGCTCATTGGGGAGCGTATGCACGGTGTAGTCTCCGAGGGATAGGGGGAGAAGAGTTCTTGACTCTATGGCTTCACGGAGTAGCTTGTCGAAGGTCCTATTGTGGCGCTTGTGGTCGAAGAAGACTGCTCGAGCATGGTTCTCGATGACGGTACGACCATAGGAGAAGGCCGTGTGTCCATAGCGCACCTCTGAGTCATCGTGGAGGTGGAAGCCCTGCTGGGTCAGTAGGTCGTTCGCTCGCTCGTAGTCGCTATTGGATGTGAAGAGTACATCTAGGTCACCACCAGAGCGTAGGGATGGATCGGGATAGTACTGACCTAGGCTCAGCCCCTTGAGGAGGATGAAGGGGAGACCTGCATCTTCGTAGAGCTTGGAGAGCTTGCCTAGGGTACCGATCAGGTAGGTGTTTGCCCGTCGGGTCAGCTCGATCTCCGAGAAGATCATCAGGCACATGTTGCGGTTGGGCAGGGAGCCCTTTGGCAAGGTGAGGATCCGGTCTCCGACGAAGGCGGGCACGGCATGTGAGGTCGCCAGTCGGTGGATCCTACGCCACGACTTCTCCTCTAGGCCTGCGAATAACTCAGGTCTAGGAAGCTCGCTGTGTAAGGCACAGCTCAGGAGCTCTAGGAAAAGCTCCTCGTCACGGGAGAGCGTAGAGGTAGTACTCAATAGATGATCTCTGTTTCCTTGAGCATCTGGACGAGGAGTTCGATGTCGGCGCGTGCCTGCTCCCCGCTTACTTCATAGCGACTAGTGAGGAGTTCTACCCAGTCCTCTAGGGTGAAGTCCTTCCCTCGTACGCTCTCTATGAGATAGGCAGCACTATCGTTGAGGCTGACGGCCTGTGTATAGTCCAAGCTGTCTCCAGAGCCCACGATCATGATGTACTCATCGGCGATCTTACGTAGAGAGATTTGGTCTTTGATTCTCATCCTATGGTTGTGATTTGTTGTTTGTCGTTGCTGAGCTTTCCCACGAATATATGATGTGGGGGAGCATCAGTCCCAATCCTCGTCCCAGTCGAAGAAGTCTAGATCCTCGGGAAGATCTTCTGCGAATTGATCGAGATCACGGCGATCTTTTTTTGTAGGTCGACCTAGGCCTTTAGCTCGGTCGACGAAGCCAGAGATACGCTGGAGCTCAAGGATCTCATACTGAGACTGAGGTGTGACATTCTCCATATACTGGGGCACGAGCTTGGCGCCCACTCGGTGACCCAAGAGGTCAAGCACACGGAAGGAGTACTCTATCGGAGGTTTGCGGACGGAGATGACTTCTCCTCGCTGCACGAGACGAGAGGGCTTGACGCTCGTCCCCCCTATGCTGACACGACCTTTCTTGCAGGCATCTGTCGCTATAGAGCGGGTCTTGAATATACGTACGGCCCAGAGCCATTTGTCTACACGAACTTCTTCCATACACTCCTCAGAGAGTTTCAGCAAAGATATGTAATCTCTATCGAAATATGTTGAGTCTCTCCGGCGCATGGCGATAGAGTACATCTATCTGGCGATACTCTGCCTGCTCTTAGGTTAAGAAACTACTAAAATGCTCCCGAAAGTTACTGAAAAAAGCGAATAAACAGAGTGTACACACCCACTACTCTATGCCTCGAAAAGAGGCGCAGAGTAGCACTTGATGGGAAGGTAGAAGCTAGGATTAGGGAGTCTTCAGAAGGCTCTGGATCTCACTCAGCTTGTTCAGCGCTTCGAGTGGTGTGAGGCTGTCGATCTGTACGGAGAGTAGACGCTCACGGATATCGGAGAGTACGGGATCATCGAGCTGGAAGAAGCTCATCTGTACCCCCGTAGAGATCTGTTCGGTGGGCAGGGTCTTGGGGGCTTCAGCTCGGCTAACCTGTACCTCTTGTCCGAGGCCTGTGACCTCATGGATATGAGCGGACTCGAGCTGGGTAAGGATCTCGGAGGCTCTAGTCGTGATGCTCTGAGGCATCCCTCCGAGGCGGGCTACTTGGATCCCGAAGCTATGTTCGCTCCCGCCCCGTACGAGCTTGCGAAGGAAGAGCATCTTCCCTTCGATCTCTCGGGCGGAGACATTGTAGTTCTTCACTCGGGGAAGGCGAGCTTCGAGGTCGTTGAGCTCATGGTAGTGTGTGGCAAAGAGCGTCTTGGGGCGACCATGGGGATTGTCATGGAGGTACTCGATGATCGCCCAAGCTATCGAGATCCCGTCGTAGGTGCTCGTCCCACGACCGAGCTCGTCGAAGAGGACGAGGGAGCGTGGGGTAAGGGCATTGAGGATGCTGGAAGCCTCCTGCATCTCGACCATGAAGGTGGATTCGCCACGTGAGATATTGTCCGAAGCTCCTACACGGGTGAAGATCCCATCGGTGAGCCCTAGGTGAGCAGCTTCAGCGGGCACGAACGAGCCGATCTGAGCGAGCAGGATGATCAGAGCTGTCTGGCGTAGGAGGGCGGACTTACCACTCATGTTGGGCCCTGTGATGACCATGATCTGCGTCTCGTCTTCGTCGAGGTGTACATCGTTGGGCACATAGCTCTGTCCGAAGGGGAGCTGCTGCTCGATGACGGGGTGTCGCCCTGCACGGATGTCGATGGCGAGACCATCATCGACGACGGGGCAAGCATAGCGATCACGCACGGCGACCTCGGCGAGGGCGGTGAGGCAGTCTACCTCGGCGATGATGCGGGCATTCTGCTGGAGGGCACGGATGAAGCGGGATAGACGCACGAGGAGATCAGCATAGAGTCGGCTCTCGAGGCTAGCGATACGCTCTTCGGCACCTAGGATCTTCTCCTCGTATTCCTTCAGTTCGGGGAAGATGTAGCGCTCTGCATTGACCAGAGTCTGCTTACGAGTCCAGTCCTCGGGTACCTTATCCTTGTGTGTGGAGCGAACCTCCACATAGTAGCCGAAGACATTGTTGAAGGCGACCTTGAGCGAAGTGATGCCGGTGCGCTCGCTCTCTCGCCGCTGGAGCTGAAGGAGATAGTCCTTGCCGTGGGTGGAGAGCTGACGTAGTTCGTCGAGCTCAGGGTTGATGCCTGAGGCTATGGTAGCACCTCGGCCGAGGGCTGAAGGGGGCTCTTCGGTGAGGGTATGCTCGATGTCGGCGATGAGCTCTTCGGTAGGGGCAAGACGGGTAGCCAGCTGGGCTAGGTCCGTGGAGTCGGAGCTGGAGGCAAGGGCTCCGAGCTGATTGATCTGTCGGAGGGAGACGGCTAGCTGGCGCACTTCACGAGGAGAGATGCGTCCGACGGCGGCCTTTGAAGCAAGGCGCTCAAGGTCTCCGATGCCTAGGAGGAGTTCGGTGAAGGTGCGGCGGAGCTCATGCCCTCGTGTGAGGTCACCGACGATACGCTGACGGCGATGGATCTCGCCGAGGTCGATCAGCGGGAAGGAGAGCCAGTGTCTGAGGAGTCGTCCCCCCATGGCGGTCTCCGTGCGGTCGATGATGTCGAGGAGGCTTTTCCCTTCCTCTCGGTTCATCGGAGCTAGGATCTCAAGGCTTCGGAGGGTGAAGCTGTCTAGGCGCATGTAGCTCAGACGGTCGATGCTCCGAAGGGTAGTGATGTGCCCGAGCTCGGTGTGGCTCGTCAGCTCTAGATAGTTAAGGATAGCCCCTGCGACGGCGATGGAGGCAGGGCGCTGCTCGAGGCCTAGCCCCTTGAGGCTCTGCAGGCCGAAGTGGGCGGTGAGCTTGCGGCGATTGTTCTCGACGGCGAAGCTCCAGTCCTCGACTTCGAAGACGAAGCCTCGGTAGGAGAAGAGGCGGTCGAGGAGGCTGCGACAGCTTCGCTCGACGAGCACTTCCTTGGGCTGGTAGGAGCTCAGGAGCTTCTCTAGATGCTCGGGGCTTCCCTCGGAGACGACAAATTCACCCGTAGAGATGTCGAGGAAGGCGATGCTCCCTGGACCCTGTTCCCCAGAGGGAAGGTAGACGGCTGCTAGATAGTTGTTCTCCTTGCTTCGTAGCACGTTGTCCCCGAGGACGACTCCTGGGGTGACGAGCTCGGTGATACCTCGCTTGACGAGCTTCTTCGTCAGCTTGGGATCCTCGAGCTGATCACAGATGGCCACACGGCGACCTGCACGCACGAGCTTGGGAAGGTAGCTGTCTAGGGCATGGTGGGGGAAGCCCGCCAGCTCGATGTGCATCGCCGAACCATTGGCTCGGCGAGTGAGGGTGATCCCCAGGATCTCGGCGGCAGCGATGGCATCATCGCTGAAGGTCTCATAGAAGTCACCGACCCGAAAGAGTAGGATCGCATCGGGGTGCTTACCCTTGAGCTCCAGGTACTGCTTCATCAGAGGGGTCTCAGCGATTTTCTTTGCCATAGTATCTAGGGGATGGAGGAGTGAGGAGGGGCTTACTTCCCTTCGGGGGAGAGGACATCCTTGAGGAGCTCAGCGAAGAACTCCCCACGGGTGAGGCGGCCGTGATCGACGACGACACATTCGACTTCGCCACGGGCAGCTAGTGTGCCGTCCAGATGAAGGATATCCTGATGGAAGATGAGCTTAGGGGCACGCATCGAGCAGCGAATGGCGGAGCGGAAGCTGTCGCCACTGCGCAGGCTCTTCTTGTAGGAGATGGTGACCTTGGTGACGAAGGCATCGAGGCCGTCCTCGTGCATCTGGCCGAAGTTGGCACCGAGGCTTTCGAGGAATTCATGACGTGTGTGCTCCATGTAGTGCTGGTAGTTGGCGTTGTTCACTACGCCCTGAAGGTCGCATTCGTAGTCACGGACCTTCATGTCCAAGTTGAAGATGTAATTCAAAGCGGTCTTTTTGTTTATAGCCCATATCTAGGGCGGGGGTGAATGAGCCGTAGCTGGTGAAGGGAGGTATAGCCTTCCGCCACGACGATGCAAAGTTACACGAAATGCCTGAGCTACCCCCTCAGAGCGACCTACGGTAGGTCGCCGAAAAAACCTACTGTGGGTCGTCATCACGACCTACCGTGGGTCGGTAAGGCGACCCACAGTAGGTTTTTTTCGGCCTCGTCGGTGGATGCTCTTCGTGACCCCTCGCAAAGCCTTATTGTAAGCGACTTTGCGAGGGTCGGAAGTTCGCCGATCGAGAGGCGAAAAAAGAGCGGTTTTTCGGCGAATTTTTCTCGGGCTCAGAAGCCCTGCTTGGAGCCCTCCTTCGCGGTCCATCAGGAGGGTAGGTGGCGGGGGTAAAATAGGGCGGAAAGACGGGCTTCTGAAAGAATTTACGGAAGTGCGTCGCTCGTGTGGATAAATTTCTGTAATTTTGTAGCGTTGAGGACAATCCTCCATCCAAGGGAACACCTCGGCACCCACCAGATAAAGGAAAATCAGTTTAACGAAACGAAATAATAAGATGATTAAAGTAGGTATCAACGGCTTCGGACGTATCGGCCGTTTTGTCTTCCGTGCTGCCCAGAAGCGTAGCGATATCGAGATCGTAGGTATCAATGACCTCCTCGATGCAGAGTACATGGCTTACATGCTCAAGTACGACACGATGCACGGCCGCTTCGACGGTACGGTAGAAGTCAAGGACGGTAACCTCGTCGTCAACGGTAAGACTATCCGTGTCACGGCTGAGCGTAACCCTGCAGACCTCAAGTGGAGCGAAATCGGCGCTGAATACGTCGTCGAATCTACCGGTCTCTTCCTCTCTAAGGACAAGGCTCAGGGCCACATCGACGCTGGTGCTAAGTACGTCGTGATGTCTGCTCCTTCTAAGGACGACACCCCTATGTTCGTCTGCGGTGTCAACACCGACAAGTACGTCAAGGGTACGCAGTTCGTATCCAACGCTTCTTGCACCACGAACTGCCTTGCTCCTCTTGCTAAGGTACTTCACGACAACTTCGGTATCACCGACGGTCTCATGACCACCGTACACGCTACCACCGCTACCCAGAAGACGGTTGACGGTCCTTCTGTCAAGGACTGGCGTGGTGGCCGTGCTGCTGCTGGCAACATCATCCCTTCTTCTACGGGTGCTGCTAAGGCTGTAGGTAAGGTCATCCCCGAACTCAATGGCAAGCTCACCGGTATGAGCTTCCGTGTCCCTACCCTCGATGTATCTGTCGTTGACCTCACCGTCAACCTCGCTAAGCCCGCTAGCTACGCTGAGATCTGCGAAGCTATCAAGAAGGCTTCCGAAGGTGAACTCAAGGGTATCCTCGGCTACACCGACGAAGATGTCGTATCTAGCGACTTCCTCGGCGACACCCGCACGTCTATCTTCGACGCTAAGGCAGGTATCGCTCTGACCGACAAGTTCGTCAAGCTCGTCAGCTGGTACGACAACGAAATCGGTTACTCCAACAAGGTCCTCGACCTCGTAGCTCACATGGCTAAGGTCAACGGCTAAGCCACTCCGACCTTCACACCTCTAGAAGCCCCTGAATCCTAGGTGCCCTTCGTGGCCTCGGGATCCAGGGGCTTCTCCTATTACAGACTCTAGGGGGCGAGTGTGAGCTCCTCCTCTGCCATCTCCTACAACTATGACGTTCAAAAGCTTCATGACCAAGACGCATCGCTTCCTCGGAGCGGTGCTCAGTATCTTCTTCGTCGCTTGGTTCATCTCGGGCCTCGTCCTCATCTATCACAAGTACCCCAAGTACTCGGGGGCTGAGGAGCTGAAGCATAGCGCACGCCTACCCGAAGCACTCCCTTCGGTCGATAGCCTCCGTACAGTCCTCGCCTCTCAGGCGCTGGATACCCTTCCCCTCGAAGGGCTGGAGCTCACGGGAGGTACCTATGCCGATCCTCGTGCTCGCCTCATCGTAAGTCCCGAGGAGGGAGAGCGCCGTGAGCTCGCCTTCGACGGTGATAGCCTCCACGCTCTTGTGCTGGATCGGGCTTATCTAGAGAGCATAGCAGGGCGCTGGGATCAGCGTATCGAGCGCATCGACACCCTCGATGACCTCGACCAGTGGACACCCTTTGCTCGCCTTCGGGATGATCTCCCCTTCTACCGCCTACACCTCACTGGGGGCACAGGGCACGAAGTCTATGTGTCTAGCGTGACGGGAGAGGTACTCCAAGAGTCGACCCGCAGTGAGCGCCTCTGGTCATGGGTAGGTGCTATCCCCCACTGGATCTACTTCACTTATATCCGTTCGCAGGTAGAGCTCTGGCGCTGGATCATCATTGTCATCGGGGCGTTCGGTACGTTCATGGCTTTGACAGGCTTCTACCTAGGGATCGTCCACTACCGTACCCGTGCCAAGAAGAAGGCTAAGAAGCTCTTCTCCCCCTTCCCACGCAAGCGCTATCAGTGGCACCATTTCTTCGGCACGGTCGGCGGGGTGCTCATCATCGCTTGGGTACTGACGGGCTTGCTCTCGGTGGTGCACTATCCTCGCACGGAGACCAAGGATTATCCCGTCGATCGCCTAGAGGGCAAGACCCTTGCTCTCGGCGAGTATAAGACCGACCTCACTACCCTCCGTCTCGGCGAACCTGAGCTTCGTTCGCTCTCCTTCACTTCGCTGGGTGGGATCCCCATCCTAAGAGCTGAAGGTGGGAAGGACGCTCATTACTATGATGCCCGTAGCACCGAGCCTAAGCTCCTGAGCCTCGATAGTACGGAGATCCTTCATGAGCTACGTTCGGTCTTCGGTGCTCAGCACCACTACGTGACGGACTTCCTGACCAAATACGATACCTACTATATCCATCGAGCAGGGAAGCGCCCGCTTCCCGTATGGCGAGTAGCTATAGATACGAAGGATCATCATACATACTACGTCGATCCGAAGACAGGCTCCTTCCACATGTATGCCGACAATGAGCGGATCGATGCTTGGATGTTCATGAAGTTCCACCGCCTACAGTTCACCTTCCTCGTCAATACCCCAGGTGCGTGGACGATCGCTATGTGGACCTTCATGCTGATCGGCCTTGTCACTTCGCTGACAGGTCTGATGCTGACCTTCGACTACGTGCGTCGCCTCGTGAAGAAGCGCAAGAAGAATTAGTCTTCCCTCTATCCCTACAAACGACTACTCCCCCACGACTCAGTGCTGAGTCGTGGGGGAGTAGTCGTTTAGTGCGATCTCTTGTAGGAAAGCGGGTTTCTCTAAGGCAGGCCCCCGAGGAGCTTCGTGATCGAAGGGTAGACTGATCTTGCACCCGAAGGAAGGACGAGCTCCCATGCTCCTTCGGTGAGCTCTACCTCGGGATAAGCTCCCGTGCTGGCGGTGACTTCGTAGCCGAGGCGCTGTAGGGCACGGCTCGTCCAGATGTAGCGAAGCCCTTCGCCTCGAAGGCAGATCTTCCTTCCTCCGCTCTGTCGGATGGAGAATTCCCCACGCTCCCTATTGTAGCTGAGGGTCGGTGCGCCGAAGACACGTTCGATATGTCCGTCGAGGATCAAGTCTTCGGGGACAGCTGAGACGATCTCCCCTGCCCGATCCATGAGCCAGATGGTGTCTGCCCACCCCAGAGCTAGGTCAAGCTCATGCGTAGATATAAGTATGCTTTTCCCGAGACTGCGGGCAAGGGAGCGGAGCATCGTTGTGACTTCGAGCCGAGAGGGTAGGTCAAGGTGCGCCGTCGGCTCATCGAGGAGGATGAGCGGAGTCTCTTGGGCTAAGGCACGGGCAATCATCACTCGTTGCTTCTCCCCATCACTGAGGGTCGAATAGAGACGCTCCTGCATGCCGTCGAGGTGACAGGCTCTGAGGGCTTCATGGATGACGACCTTGTCTTCGGGGCGGAGGCTACCACGGAAGCCCGTATAAGGGTAGCGTCCGACGGCGACAATGTCTGAGATGGCCATGTTGCCCGCAGGGATGCGCTCCGTGAGTACGAGGCTCAGTAGCCGAGCCAGCTCCTTCATCTTGAGGCTGGAGAGGGGCTTACCCGAGATGATGACTTCTCCCGACAGAGGAGGAAGGAGCCCCGCCATGGTGTGCATGAGCGTCGACTTACCGCTCCCGTTGGGTCCCATGAGCATAACCACTTCGCCTGGGGCGATAGCTAGCTCAAGGTGCCGAGAGATGACCTTCTCCTCACGGCGGGAGCGGTAACCCGTGGAGAGATCGTGTAGCTGGATCGTAGGGGGAAGGTTCATCTTAGCGGAAGATCTGGTTCTTGTGGCTTGCCCCGAGGACTACAAGGATGACGACGGGCGCACCCAGTAGCGAAGTGATGGCATTGATCGGTAGGACGAACTGATGCCCTGGGGCTTGGGTTAGGATATCGCACACCAGCAGAAGGAGCGAACCCGAGAGCATCGTCGCAGGGATGAGTATGCGATGATCGGCCGTGCGGAAGAGCAGACGGACAAAGTGCGGTACCGCCATCCCAAGGAAGGCAATAGGGCCGGTGAAGGCGGTGATGCACCCCGTGATGAGGCTGGTGATGAGGATGAGCGAGCGACGCACCAGACGAATGTTCGTTCCCACGGAGCGGGCATAGTTCTCCCCGAGGTTCAGGGCATTCATCTGCTTCGGCATGAGGAGGGAGAGGAAGAGCCCCACCCCGACGATGGGGAGAAGGAGCGAGAGCTGTCGCCAGGTCGTCGTGGAGACACTGCCGAAGGACCAGAGGAGGTAGGTCTTGAGGGTCTCCTCCGAACTGAAGTACTGAAGTATGGAGATGACGCTGCTGGCGAGGAAGCCGACCATCACCCCGACGATCAGCACGGAGATGATGTCCTGTAGGCGACTCGCCACGGCGGAGATCAGCAAGAGGACGGCCATCGCTCCGATACAAGCCGAGAGGATGATCCCCCAGCTATTGACCATCCCCGTAGAGGCAAGCCCTGGGATGAGCGTGTAGGCCATGGTGTAGATCGCCACGCCGACGCCCGCCCCGCTATTGATCCCGAGGATCGAGGTATCCGCAAGGGGATTACGGAAGAGCGTCTGCATCTGTAGCCCTGCGATAGCGATACCTGCCCCAGCAACGAGCGAGGTCAAGGCCTTGGGCAGGCGGAAGTGGAGGATGACGTAGCTGCTGGTATGTTCGCCACCGCGTCCGAGAAGGGTGTCGATGACCTCACGGACGGGTATGGAGACGCTTCCCCACATGATGTCGAGGATGAAGGTCAGGATGATCCCCAGCGAGAGGAGGATGAGGAGCAAGGCAGGTCGTTTGTTCATAGGGCTCACGGAGCACGTTTACTTGTCTGCAAAGGTACGGGAAGAATGCTTATCGAAGCAAGCAAGTTCCTTCCGTCCACCCCGCAGTAAGGCGCTCCTTCGAGCCAGCGTATACCCTTCCTGCCCGCAACGTATAGGTCTTGCGAGCAAAACGTATACGTTTGGCGGTGAAAACGTATACGTTTCGAGCGTGAA
>NZ_CALHVI010000006.1 GCF_938039215.1 uncultured Porphyromonas sp.
GGATCCGCTACTTCACCCGCTACCACAGAGGGAAGTACTACTAAAGATAGCTCTAAGAGAAAGGGGCTATCTCCCCCCTTAAATTGGCAGGCATTCCCAAGCCTATATGACGGCCAAAAGTAGGGGGCAAAGCCAGAGGGAGAAACCTAGGACTTTCCACCCGTACAATCCCCCAAAAAGAAGGAGGATCACAGATCCCCCCGAAAAAAACCTACGGTAGGTCGTCGATGCGACCTACCGTAGGTCGGTCAGGCGACCCACAGTAGGTTTTAAGAGCGACCTACCGTGGGTCGCTTTTTACCCCCTCAAGAAGGGGCTATTTGATGGGATAGGATCCGATCTTCCCCGTAGCCCTTGGTTGAAGTAAGGAGCCCTTCTAATTCCTTCCTGCTCATCCCCCTGATGAGAAGAAAAAGCATCATTCTCAAGACAATTTGTTTCTCCGAGGGGAATAAATCTAGAAGAACTACACAAACAACAGAGTATTTCCTTATCTTTGCGACAGAAGAAGACCTCCATTTAATAAATACAAGCATGGAGACCCTCTTATTTTATAAAACAACACTTCACTCCAATGGGTAATATCCTTACTAGCCTAGCTAAGCGACTCTTTGGATCTCAGTCGAGTAACACTTCCACTGAGAGCACACAGCCTCCTGTGGCCGCCACGACCAAAACTGCTACCAGCCAGCCACACACCGCTCCCACCTCGTATACTTCAGTCGCTCTCGAACACATCGACCTACCGACCCCTCCCCCCTTCGGCACACGCACTCTTGAAGATCTTCGCACTGCAGCCGAGGCAGGTGAGGCTGAAGCACAATACCTCCTCTTCGACTACTATTCTTCGGGACATGAAGAGGGCTCTGACCGTCCGGCCCTTGAATGGCTCGTCAAAGCTGTCGAACAGGGCTACCCCCACGCACTCTACACAAGCGCTCTGATCCAGATCCAAGCTCAGGAAGGCGCAAGCGTACCACCCAAAGCCCTCTTCTACCTCCAAGCAGCAGGCGAACGAGGCTTCTCAGATGCCTACCTACAGCTCTATTACCTCTACCTCGAGGGCAAAGGCGTAGAGCGATCCGAGGACACCGCCCTCTCCTACCTCAAGAAGGCTATGGAAGCGGGCTCAGGACCTGCTTACTTCATCGTCGCTAAGAGCTTCCTCCCTGGTGGCGGTGGTCCTATCGACTATGATGCCTCCTATTACTATGCCGAGCAGGCAGCGCATCTTGGTTGCTATGAAGCAGTAGAATTCATCATCCACCTCCTGGAGGAGAACCTCGTCTCTGGTGACCATACAGAGCTCCTTCTCTACTGGCGTCGCCAACTACGGCCAGTACACGACCCCATTATATAAGCCCCCCACTGCACCCCAAACACAAACGCACAATAAAGGCTACCCCTCACAGATCGGAGGGGTAGCCTTTAGTATTTCTTGGCTCGTGAAGCAGGTGATTGGCTAGGCATACGGGACGCAGCGGAGAGGACTGAGCTTCCCCACAGAGGCGAGTAGTCTAGCAAAGTAAATAAAGGGTATTGGATAGCAAAGCTTCTCTAGAGAGCTATGCCTCTTCCTCTGGCCAGCCTTGTGCCCTCAGACGAAGCTCAGCCCCATCAGGGGTCACGAGGTAGCACCCCTGAGTCTCGGGAGTCACATGGCCAATGATATGCACTCCTTCGAGCTCCTTCAGTCGGTCAAGTTCGGAGAGCGGGACGGTGAAGATCAGTTCAAAGTCCTCCCCACCATTCATTGCCACCGTCGTGGTAGACATCTTGAGTTCTTCGGCCATGCGTAGCGTCTCGATGTCGATCGGCAGGCGATCTTCGTAGATACGGATCCCTACACCACTCTCCTTAGATAGATGTAAGAGCTCCGAAGCAAGCCCATCAGAGCTGTCAATCATCGCTGTCGGACGTAGGCCCAACTTCCCCAGTGCAAGGATGATATCTTGACGAGCCTCGGGACGAAGCTGACGCTCGAGGATGTATTCATGCTCAGCGAAGTCGGGATCGAAATCCCCTTGCTGTCCTGCGAAGACCCGCTTCTCACGCTCGAGGAGTTGTAGTCCCATATAGGCAGCACCGAGGTTCCCTGTGACGCAGATGAGATCCGTGGGCTTAGCTCCACTTCTTCGTACGATCTCCTCGGGACGAGCTGCCCCAAGGCAGGTGATGCTGATACAGAGCCCTGTGAGGCTGGCCGATGTGTCTCCTCCGACGAGATCCACCCCATAGCGTTCGCAGGCTAGACGAAGTCCTGCATAGAGCTCCTCTAGATCTTCGACAGCGAAGCGTGACGACACTCCGATGGAGCAGG
Organism: uncultured Porphyromonas sp.; assembly: GCF_938039215.1. Taxonomy (GTDB): domain Bacteria; phylum Bacteroidota; class Bacteroidia; order Bacteroidales; family Porphyromonadaceae; genus Porphyromonas. The sequence continues at coordinate 2,321 of NZ_CALHVI010000006.1, forward strand.
TAAGCTGCTGAGGATGCCCGTTCATCGCGTAGATGTCGGAGAAGCTACCTATAGCCGCCTTATAGCCTAGGTGACGTAGCGGAGTGTACGTCAGGTCGAAGTGAATCCCCTCCAACAGCAGGTCTGTCGTGAGAAGGGTATGTAATCCCTCGGGATAAGCGATGATAGCTGCATCATCCCCTACCCCTAGACGAGTACTCTCGTGATGGAGAGGGAAGTCTTTAGTTAGATGCTTGATGAGTGCAAATTCCCCAAGGGAAGAAATCTCTGTTCGTGACATAAGTAAATGATGGGATACAAGGAAGAGCGAAGGGGAAGGCTAATAGCACTTGCCTCTTGCCCCTACGATACTAGCTCCTGAGAGAGTGTGGGAGTGCGATGGCAGCCTTCTCGATCATTTGGCGGAATTCCTCAGGACGATAGAGGATCTGCGTCTCGATGGGGAGATAGTAGAGGGTCTGCTGCAGTTCCTCGGGGAGCTCTGAGAAGTGATCGGCTAGACGCACGGCATCCTTCTCCGTGCAGAGGATGTAGAGCGGCTCCAAAGGCTTAGCCTCCTTAGCCTGCTTCCATGCCTCAAGGATCGTCTGATAGTCACGATCTCGGAAGTGATGATGATCCCGATAGATCAGAGTGTCTACCAGCTCATAGTGCTCACGCAGATAGGAGAAGAACGTCTCGGGAGAGGCAATACCCGAAAGCCCAAGAAGTCGGGCACCTTCGGGTAAGGGCTCACCTTCCCCGCCAAGCAGCGTCCGCACTGCACGGGGCTGCTGATAATCGATGCGAGAGAAGTAGATCCGCTGGTGGGGATAGAGTGCGAGGTTGCGCTGCATGATCCTCAGCGTAATAGGCTGCATATCCTTCGGACACTTAGTCAAGACGATACAGTCGGCTCGGTATCGTGCGATCGACGGCTCACGAAGATCTCCTACGGGGAGCAGTCGATCCTCGTGCAACTCACGCTGTGCATCCACCAGCAAGATACTGAACGAAGGGTGCACATACCTATGCTGGAAGCCATCATCTAGAAGCACCACATCCGGACGCTCATGTGGGGGAAGGCTGAGGAGATAGGCCATAGCTCGACGGCGATTACCATCGACGACGAAGCGCACTTCGGGGTACTTCTGCTTGATCTGCTTGGGTTCGTCTCCGACCTCACAGACAGTAGAGTTTAGCGTCACCTCATGTAGGCCACGGGTCTTACGCTTGTAGCCTCGGCTAATGACGGCGATACGATGCCGTGCCCGAAGTATGGAGATGAGGAGCTCGACATGAGGGGTCTTGCCCGTACCTCCGACGGTGATATTGCCGACACAGATCAGGGGGATAGGGTAAGACTGCTGCTTGAGGATCCCTTGGTTGAAGAGGAAGTTGCGCAGATTGACCCCCGAGCCATACAGCCAGGAGAGGAGGTAAAGGAGCGGATTGTTACTTCTCTTCATGAAGGGAATAGGCAAAGTGGGGAAGCCCCACGATTAGTAAGGTGCGTACTCGTAGGGCAGGCGAGCCTGTATCCCACTATACTGGTAGCTCTGGCGGAGGAATTCTCGGATCTTTTTCTCCTCGTCGCTCATGAAGAAGTCTCGAAGACGAGCCGTGAAGCGATCCGAACTCTTGCTGGCGAAGAGCTGATCGAAGAAGCTACGAGAGGTCGTCCCATAGTTGACTCCGTAGTCCTTGGGAAGGCCTGCCAGACGTGCAGCGAGGCGGATAGCATCCTCGAGGCCACCTAGCTCATCGACGAGTCCCAGTTCCTTAGCCTTTGTCCCCAGCCAGACACGACCTTGTCCGATGGAGTCCACGAGAGCTACGGGCATATCACGTCCCGTGGAGACACGGGAGAGGAAGGTCTTGTAGCCTCGCTCGACTTGGCGCTGGATGAGGAGCTGCTTATCCTCGGTCAGAGGTCTCAGGACGAAAGCCAGCGGGCTAGAGACACCCATATCTGCATAGGGAGAAGTCTTGACGACATCGACATTGAGTCCGATCTTATTAGCTAGTTCTGTAGCATTGGGGATGATCCCGAAGATCCCGATGGAGCCCGTGAGGGTCACGGGACTAGCGACGACAGCATCTGCTGCGGAAGCGATATAATATCCCCCAGAGGCTGCCACATCGCCCATGGAGACGACGATGGTACGGCTCTTCCTAAGCTCATAGACTTCGTGCCAGATCTGCTCGGAGAGGAAGGCACTTCCCCCAGGCGAATTGACACGCAGGACGATGGCTTTGGTCTTGTCGTCCTCTCTGAGTTCTCTGAGGCGCTGAGCCAGTTCTTGGGTGATTCCCTCTGAGCTCATGGGGTTGTCCCCGATCTCACCTTCGGCATAGATCACGGTGACTTGATTATCCTGACTGCTACGAGAAGCGTCTAGAGGATCAGGCAGATCCCTCAAGTCAGCCAGAGTGACTACGTGCAGATCCTTTGGCGAGGCGGCCCCTACACGGCGGGCAATAAGCCCCTCTACATCGAGGCGGTAAGCCAGCGTATCTACGAGGCGACTACGGACGAAGGTCTGAGCCTCGGAGAAAGCTAGGCCTTGCTCTGCGAAGGAGCGCAGGCTATCGACAGGAATAGAGCGTGAAGTCGAAACTTCCTTGAGGATGAAGTCCCAGAGTCCAGAGAGATAGACAGAGATCTGCTCTCTATTGGGTTCGCTAAGCTTGTCGAGGATGAAAGGCTCGACAGCCCCCTTATATGTACCGACCTTGAAGACCTGAGCCTTGACTCCGAGCTTCTCGAGCGCTTGGTGGTAGAATATCGGTGAGGAAGCAAGCCCGACGAGCCCGACAGAGCCCTCGGGATTGAGGATCACCTGATCAGCGACGGAAGAGAGGTAATAGGCCTTCTGATCGTAGCTATCGGCATAGGCGATGATGAACTTCCCCGAGGAGCGGAAGTCTTGGAGAGCGGCACGCAGATCAGCCGTCGAAGCCATCCCTCCGCTGTACATATCGAGGTTGAGGTAGATCCCTCGGATGTGATCATTCGCCTTAGCCTTGCGGATCGCCGAGAGTGCCTGTGTGAGCGAGACTGCTTGGTCTTCCTTGTCACCACCTGGGAGGAAGCTCATCCAGTCATCGGTCGTCACCAGCTCGGAGATGGAGCTGAGATTGATCTTGAGGACGCTATTCGCTTCGATCTTCTTGGGTGCCGACTGGGAGAGAATTCCCCCGATCAACATCATAAGGAAGAAGAAGAAAGCGATGACCGAGGTGGCGATGCTGGCAGCGAGGCCACCAACGAACGTAGCTAAGACGGTCTTCCAGAAGCCAAGAGGCTTGCGACTGGGCAGGAGTGGTTCATCCATGAGCTTATGAGGCTAAAAGGAGGAGGGATATGACAAGTTGATTAACACAAGTCAAGGCCGCAAAAGGACAGCCTTAGCCACAAATATAGTGAATCCTCGGTAGTTTCACTTTGCTCTAATCCCTTTGTCCAAGCCCCTTGGAAGGGCAAAATCGTCCGCCAAAACGTCCGCCAACGAAAGAACCCCTCTGCAAATCATTGATTTACAGAGGGGTTCTTCATGAGGCGGTACCCAGAGCCGGGATCGAACCGGCACGAACTTGCGTCCATTGGTGTTTGAGACCAACGCGTCTACCGATTCCGCCATCTGGGCCTTTTCGGAGCGACGGCAAAGATAGTACAATTATCCCAAGCTACCAGCTTCTCCATGCGATGACCGGAGATGCCGACTACCAATCGAGAAAATAAGCCCCAGCTAAGAGGGGGTACAAAACCTACGGTAGGTCGTCGAGGCGACCCACAGTGGGTCGTCCATGCGACCTACGGTAGGTCGTTTTGCCGACCTACCGTAGGGTTCTTTTGGGCCTCATGAGAGGAGTAGGTTTCATAGGGTAAAAAGGCCCCCCTCCAGAGCACCGTTAGAAGACGAGCTTCCGCCCCGCATCTTAGTACGACTCTCCCCCACTTTCGTTATCTTTGTCTTACTGTACATTAAGCAGAAAAGACAAACAAGATATATCCTATGAAGATCAATCGCTGGGTAGGCTTTGCCCTGCCTCTCTTACTCACCTCCTTCCTTGCCCTCTCGAGCTGCAAGCCCTCTTCCTCCAAAGGCTCTGTGCTCCAGCAGAATGCCATCGGGAAGCCAGGCGAGCTGATGCTCGTCATGGAGAAGGAATACTTCGAGACCCCCATGGCGCAGGACCTCTATGACCTACTGGAAGAGGATGCTCCTGCCCTACCCCAGAGTGAGCCCTCGCTGCGCATCTCACGAGTACCCACGCAGTCCTTCAAGGGAACACTCCAGCTCGTGCGCAATGTCTTCCTCCTCGACATCGACCCCCAGCGCTACAGCAAGGTCTCCCTCAAATACAGCTACGACGACTGGGCTACGGGGCAGGTAGTGGCTCGACTGACCTCCCCCAGCCCCGACTCCGTCCGCTCCTACATCAAGACCAATGGCGAGGGGCTGATGAACCTCTTCATCCGTCACGAGCTCTTCCTCTACAGCGAGGTGGTAGCCAAGACCTACAGCCAGCGCGTACTTGAGCAGGTCGATAGCCTCTTCGGTCACCGAGTCAATGTCCCCGAGGATATTCGCCACAAGCGTGTCGGCAAGGACTTCCTTTGGATGTCCAACTCCTCCATGCGCTCACGTCACGATATCCTCGTCTACACCTATCCCTACCGTACCCCCAAGGACATCGGTCTCGATGCGCTCGTAGCCAAGCGTGACTCCGTGCTGAAGGTCAATATCACGGGGGAATTTGAAGGCTCATACCCCTGCACTGAGCAGAACTATGGTCTCCTCTACCGCCGTGTCCAGCTCCCCACCGAAGAGACGGCTCGTGCCGAACTCAGAGGTCTCTGGAAGATGGAGGGAGGCGCTATGATGGGAGGCCCCTTCGTCAGCCATGCCATCGTCGATAAGGCGGCGGGCAAGGTCTACGTCTTCGAGGGCTTCGTCTACCGCCCAAATGAGGACAAGCTCCATCTGATCCGCATGATGGAAGCTGCCCTCTATTCCTTCCGCCCCAGTGGGGTGAAGACCTTCGACCCTGGGATTATCCTCAAGGCACGATTCACTAAGGGCTTCTAAGACCAAATACCAAGCATGGGTCAGCATAAAATACGAGTAGCCATCACGCATGGCGACATCAATGGCATCAGCTACGAAGTACTGCTCAAGATCTTCGAAGACGAGCGCATCACCGAGCTCTTCACCCCGATCCTCTACGGCTCCTCACGAGTAGCCTCCTTCTGGAAGGAGCACCTCGGCCTCGAGCAGGTATCGTGGCACAGCATCCGACTAGCTAGCGAGGCGAAGGACGGTGTCCTCAACATCCTCGACTGCACTTCGGGCAAGGAGAAAGTCGAGATCGGCCAAGCGACAGACGAAGCAGGTCAATGTGCCTTCGTGGCTCTGGAGCGTGCCACCGCCGACATCCGCATGGGCCTCTGTGACCTCCTCGTCACAGCCCCCATCAACAAGTCCATCATGCCTCGAGATCTCTTCCCCTACAAGGGGCATACAGATTACCTCGAAGCAATGGCTGCACGCACACCAGGCGAATCCCTCATGGTCCTAGCCTCGGGCGACTGCCGTGTAGCCCTTACGACGGCACACCTCCCACTTAGTGCTGTCTCTTCGCACCTGAGCACCGAACTGATCGTTCGCAAGCTGCGCATCCTCGAGGCAGGACTGCAGCGTGACTTCGGCATCATCAAGCCTCGTCTAGCCGTACTTGCCCTCAACCCCCATGCTGGCGACAAGGGGCTCATCGGAGACGAGGAGGAGACGATCATTCGTCCGGCCATCGAGGAGGCCTTCGCCTCGGGCATTATCGCCTTCGGCCCCTTCCCTGGGGATGGCTTCTGGGGTAGTGGTCGTGTCGATGCGTTTGACGGGATCCTCGCCATGTACCACGACCAAGGCTTAGCCCCCTTCAAAGCCCTCTATATGAATGAAGGGGTCAATGTCACCCTAGGGTTGAACTTCGTCCGCACTTCTCCCGACCACGGCACAGGCTACGACATCGCAGGCAAGGGCATCGCAGACCCGACCTCCATGCGTACCGCCCTCTACCAAGCACTCGACATCTACCGAGCTCGCCGCAGGTACGACGAGGCGACACGCAATCCCCTACGCCGTCACTACCACAATAGAGGACGTGACGATGAGAAGCTCGACACCACGTCGACACCCGACGAGTATTAGTTGAGCACGCTTAGGCATCCTGCGACATCCAGCTATGCAGCTAAGTATCTACACCGCTTCGGCGGGCTCGGGGAAGACGCACACACTGACACGTGAATACCTGCGCCTAGCCCTCAGCACTCCTAACCCACATTACTTCTCGACCATACAAGCGGTGACCTTCACCAAGAAGGCAACCCTTGAGATGAAGGAGCGTATCGTCCAGGAGCTCTATCGGCTAGCCAACAAGCCCGACCAGTCGCCATTCGCCGAGGAGTTAGCTGAGAGTCTCAAGCTCACCCCCAGCAAGCTCCAAGAGCGAGCAGTACGTGCGCTTCGTGCGCTCCTACTAGACTATTCGAGCTTCCGTGTCCGCACGATCGACTCCTTCTTCCAGGAGGTAGTGCGCTCCTTTGCCCACGAACTCGGGCATTCGGGCGCACTGCGTGTACAGATCGACTCCAAGCCGCTCCTGCAGGATGCAGTACTAGGAGTCTTAGCAGCGCAGGAAGAAGGGGAGCCGAACAAAGAACTCAATGCTTGGCTCTCGGAGCTTACCCAAGAGCAGATAGAGAAGGGCAAGCAGTTTGACATCAAGAAAATCCTAGGAGACTTCGCTTCACAGCTGGAGACCGAAGCGGTGAAGCTCCTCAGAGCAAACCATAAGTTCCCCACACGTGAAGCCGTGGGGAAGCTACGCTCCGAAGCGGCGAAGATCATCAAGAGCATCGAAGCAGCTGCGCTAGATCTGTGCGAGAAGGCACTGGATCTCCTAAAGCAAGCGAATGTAGAGATCACAGAGCTTAGCTACAAGACTGGTGGGGTCTTCTCTGCTATCCTTGCCTGCCAGAGACTGAAGGGAAACCTCTTTGATAAGAACGAGCTTCTGGCAAGCAAGGCACGCTTGGTGAACTTCATAGAGGCTTCAGAAGACGAGCCTTTCCTTGGGCTCGTTTCAAAAGGGACGAATGCTGAGGGGCGAGAAAAAGCCCGAGCTCTAGAGTCTCGCCTTAGCCCCATCGTTGAGGAGCTCCGCACTACCCTCTCGGATTTCAGAGCCTATAGTATCGATAAGGCTCCGCTCTACATGACGGCTCGTCAGATCCTTCGCTATTCGGGTCTTTATGGGGTACTGATCGATATCGATGATGCCCTGCAGCGCCTCAAGCTCGAGGGTGGCCTCATGCTCCTCTCCGACGCACCTTCGCTCATCTCCTCGCTGCTCAAGGATACCGAAAGCGACGTGCCTTTCCTCTATGAGAAGATAGGGGCACGGGTCGATCACCACATGATCGACGAGTTCCAAGACACGAGTCGGATGCAGTACTCCAACTTCCTGCCTCTGCTGAAGAACTCCCTTGCCTCTGGGAAGGACTGCCTCATCGTAGGCGATGCCAAGCAGAGTATCTATCGCTTCCGCAACTCCGATAGTTCGCTCCTGACCACCAGCCTTCCCCGAGACTTCGGTGAACAAGCCTACCCACATCAACTCAAGCATAACTGGCGAAGCACACCCGAGATCATCAAGTTCAACAACGAACTCTACCAGCGTCTCCCCAAGCTTCTTCGTTCGCTCTTCGAGGCGCAGTGGGCTGAGGCAACCAAGAGCGGTGTCGACCTAGCCTCCGTCAAGGCACATCTCGATGCTTACCTAGAGCAGCTCATTCAGGCTTATGCCGATGTAGAGCAGGAAGTCCCAGAGAAGGGCAAGAAGCAAACGGGTCAAGTCGTCCTTCACCACTACCAGAAGCCTGCAAAGAAAAAGGGTTCTTCCGAGGAAAGCGAGAGTGAGGAAGGAGAAGACGATGACGATACGACTGACCTGAAGGATGCCATCGCTCAGCTCCCCAAGGTCATCATTGATCTACAGGAGCGAGGCTACAAGCCCTCCGACATAGCTATCCTCGTACGTGCTAAGAAGACAGCCACAGCGGTAGCCGAAGCGCTGATGCAGTTCCCCGAAGAGGAGAAGAAGGGCTATTCGCTGAACTTCGTCTCCGAGGAAGCTCTACTAGTGAGCAATGCCTACTCCGTGCGCTTCCTCATCGCAGCCCTCGGCTACATCGGGGAGAATGGGACTCCGCTACACCAAGCCATCCTTCAGGAAGCCTACCATCAGCTCTTCGAGATCTCAGGGAAGGAACCCAAGGAGCTCAGCGAAGAGGAGCTACAAGGACTAAGAGATATCGGGCGAAGAGGGCTCTATGAAGTCGCCGAGATCTTGATCCATCAGTTCGGTCAGCTTTTCCACGAGAGTGAAGGGGCTTACCTAGTGAAGCTCCTCGATATGCTCTACCTCTGGGAGCAGGAGCAGTCTGCAGATATATCCTCCTTCCTCCAAGAGTGGGAAGAGCGAGGCTCGGAGCAGAAGATCGTCAGCGTCGCTTCAGATGATGCGCTCTCCCTCATGACGATCCACAAGTCCAAGGGGCTAGGCTTCCCCGTCGTCCTTCTCCCCGATCTAGGGTGGAAGCTCGATGCCGAAGGAAACTCGAGCAACATCCTCTGGTGCCCGATCCTTGGGGAAGAAGGACTAGAAGCCTTCGCCTCGTGCGGAGTGGATAGCGTACCCATAACATACGGGAGTGCACTACAGCAGAGCTACTTCGCGAAGACCTACTTCGAGGAGAAGCTCCGCTACCAGTTCGATGCGCTCAACCTCCTCTACGTGGCTACGACACGCCCCAAGCAAGAGCTCCACATCTGGCTAGGGGAAGAGGTCGAAGCATCAGACAAGAAGGACGAGAAGGGTAAGAAGGACAAGAAGCCAAGGCAACCAAAGACTATCGAGGCCCTCTTCTTTGAGAAGGGAGGCGAGGATCATCCCCTCTGGGAAGGGCTATCTGCCCTATCTTCACCCCAGGACGATCCTACCAAGACCGACAGAGAAGCTCCCCTTATCAATCATCAGAGGAAGGAGCAGGAAGAAGTCAATACGCTCCAAGTCACCACCCTCAGCTCCTACCCCATAGCCTCGAGACTAGCCATCCTAAGAGAAGGGCTCGAATACTTCACAGAGGAGAAGCAACGACAATATGGTCGTACGATGCACCTCGTCCTCTCAGAGATCAAGCAGAGCACGGAGATCGACGCTGCCATCGGTGAAGCCGTCTACCGAGGCTACATCAAGGAGGATGAGACTGACGAACTCTCTTCGATGCTCCGAGGCTTCATGGAGCACCCCGACACTGCTCGGTGGTTCGACGGCTCTGGGATCGTCTACAATGAGCGTGCGATCATCGGCGGAGGACTAGAGACCAGCCGTAGACCCGACCGTGTGGTTCGCTACCCCGATGGGCATATCGAGGTCATCGACTATAAGTTCGGGGCGGAGCGGAAGCAGCACCTCACGCAAGTGAAGGGCTACATGAAGCTCCTGAGACAGATGGGCTTCGACGAGGTCTCGGGCTACCTATGCTACCTGCAGGGAGAAGCCCCGAAGGTCGTCCCCGTCCCGCTCGACTAACCCCGACAATACAACAAGGCCTCCGCCCGATAGACTGGTACGCTAGATGAGCGTCGTCTATCGGGCGGAGGCCTTAGTATATTCAGAGGGAAAGGAGTTGGTTACCAGCCTCCAGTAGCGCCACCGCCACCAGAGGATCCACCGCCGAAGCCACCACCTCCCCAGCCGCTACCGCCAGAGTCACCCCAGCTACCGCCAACGCTACGACGAGCGAGGCCACCGATGAGAGCTCCCATGAGTATCGAGGCTACCTGAGCCTTCTGACCTGAATCTTCATCATGATCTTCGTGGGTGGTATTGCCACAGTAGTGACAGAGATAGTGCAGGCGGACACGATAGCGTCCACGCTGGATAGGTTCCTTGCGCTCGAGGCTGACGGTACGGGCGCCACAGCGCTTGCAGACATGCCAGTTCGGAGCCAGATTCCGCCCTTCGATCTCGACATGAGCGCAGTGCGAGCAGGCATAGGCTAGATAATAGCGAGAGCCGAGCTCCACCTCTCTCTTCTGCTGCGGGGTCAGAGAGTCGAGGGTATCCCGTGGGGGAAGAGCTTGAAGGTGGGGAGTGTGGCAGTGGGGGCACAGGAGCGAACGCTCATGGACCTCACTGAGGATCTTTCGACTATAGAGATAATAGATGAGCCCAAGCGGGAGGCAGAGGACGAGGAGGATGGCCCGGTACTGCGAGACCGAAGAGGAAAGCCCAATATATGTACTCCTAGCCTCTGCTGGGCTGATCCGAGCACGTAGGCGCTTCTCCTTAAGGCTTGAGAAGGCACTATAACCCATCGTGACGACGATGAGCCCATAGAAGCCAAAGAAGAGCCTCCAGCCATCAGTCTCTTCATCCTCTCGGGCAGTACGTCGGTCGGAGGTATATTCCTCCCCCTTGATCACACTCCCTACGGCAAGGACTCCCCGATAGATCGCCTCGCCGTACTTTCCTTCACGCATCAGAGGGATCATCTCCCGACGCTGGATACGAGAGGCAAGGGCATCGGTGAGGATCCCCTCCATACCATAGCCAGTCTCGAAGCGAAGCTTCCTCTGATCCATCACGAGCGCCAGCAGGAGCCCGTCGTTCCTCTTCTTAGAGCCTAAGCCCCAGAGACGGAAGAGCTCCGTGGAGAAGCTCTCTATATCGACCTGGCCGATACTAGGCAGGACGACCACGGCAAACTCCACCCCCGTAGAGAGGCGGATCTCAGTGAGCGCCTCATTGATCCGTGCCCGATCCTCTCGATTGATGTAGCCCTCGGGATCCGAGAGGAGCTGGAGGCTATCCTCGGCAAAGACCTTGGGGACGAGAGCGGGTGTATAGACCCGCCCCTCAGCTCTGAGGCCGAGGGGAAGGAGGATCAGAAGCCCTAGAAGTAAGAAGCGGAGCACGCTGGGTCTGTACCCGAGATGCTTCTTGTCCATCTTATCTAAAGCAAATGATTGGGTTCTTTACTTATCTGAAGAGAAGTCTACCGTAGGAGCCACTTCACTCCCTGCCTGAGCAGCGAAGTAGGGACGTTCACGGAAGCCTGCAACTCCAGCCACGATGACCGTGGGGAACTTGTTGCGGTGCGTATTGTAGGCTTGAGCAGCGGTATTGAAGTCACGGCGAGCCGTAGCGATACGATTCTCCGTACCCTCGAGCTGCGAAGAGAGCTCAAGGAACTGCTCATTAGCCTTGAGGTCGGGGTACTTCTCGACGACGACCATCAGACGAGAGAGGGCCGAGGACAGAGCATCTTGACTCTGCTGGAAGCGCTGCAGTGCAGCTTCATCCATATCGCTGGCATTGATCGTCGTAGAGGTAGCCTTGCGAGCTGTGATGACCCCTTCGAGGGTCTCACGTTCGTGCGAAGCATAGCCCTTGACCACATTGACGAGGTTAGGGATGAGGTCGCTACGGCGCTGGTACTGGTTCTCTACTTGGCTCCAGTTGCTCTTGACATTCTGGTCCATCTCTACAAGGCCGTTGTACTGGGAGATCCCCCACAGAGCGAAGGAACCAACGATCACTACGGTGATAACTGCGGCGATAATCCACTTAGGGAACTTCATTGCTTTCTTTCAAATTTAGAAGTCTCAAAGCCTGCCATCGATGACAAGCCACGCTGAGACGGGGTTAATACTTAGCTTGCTTAGTCTCTGGCAAAGGCCATGCCAAGATACACATTTTACAGCATCTTTTCTGAGCGAGCTCCAGTCCGCTTCCCAAGGGGCTAGCGAAGACCCTTCTCAAAACCTATGGTAGGTCGCCGAGACGACCCACTGTGGGTCGTTCATGCGACCTACGGTAGGTCGATCGGGCGACCTACCGTAGGGTTGTTTTTCGCCTCTTGGGAAGGCTCCCCGAAAACGCTACTTTGCGCCATAAAAGGGAGGCTAAATCTAGC
>NZ_CALHVI010000007.1 GCF_938039215.1 uncultured Porphyromonas sp.
CGACCCCTTGGATCTGGTTGTCTTCACTAGCGAGCTCGATCTTCAGCTCGGTCTGGTTACCGACAGGCACTTCCTTCTTCGCGTATCCAATAGAGGAGACGACGAGGACAGCACCTGCCTTGACGTTTTTCAAGGTAAACTTCCCGTTGATGTCGGTAGAAGCTCCTTGACCAGGCACACCCTTGACCAGAACCGAAGCCCCGATCACTGGCTCATGATTCGTGGCATCGAGGACGACCCCACTGATGCTCTTGCCCTGTGCCATCGCCGTAGCAACGCAAAGGAAGAGACTCATGAGAAGTAAAAGTACTTTCTTCATATTAAAAAATTAAAAGAATGGTATTTCCTCAACAAAGACCCACACAAGGCGTGTCATGTACCCTCTGTGAGGCCAAATGTTTTCAGGGGAGGAGATAAAGCCCCCTCTGCAGGATCAGCTTGAAGCAGAGCATCCGTGAAGGGGCTAGGAGTTTATTTTATCATATTGTGTTGTATTTGACCATGGGTAAGAGAGGATAGGCTGGTAGAGATGAGGCTGGGGGAGATATTTACACACACATTATGTACAGCTCACCTGGGCATCGCGTTTCTCGAGATGGCATACGATCGCTACTAGAGCGCAAAAACGAGGCATGAAGCCAATGTCTATCCATTACCGTTCCGAACAATCTTGACACAAAGGTACTAATTAAATTCTTTGGGAAACCTAACCTCTTATCTTGCTCTGAATTAATAAAATATTTTAGAAAATACCCTGCTATTTGTAGCCGTAGGTTCAAGCTATTTTTTGCTCCGCTTAAGATGAAATCTAAAGCCCTCTGCAAAGCAAGAAAAACCACTCTATTTTTCTTCGCCAGAAAAACCTACGGTAGGTCGCCCCACCGACCCACAGTAGGTCGTCGAGGCGACCCACAGTAGGTTTTATTTGCGACCTACCGTAGGTCGTCTTAGCCCCCTCCTCGAGATACCCTCCCCGAGTGAGGCAAGAGCCTCTATCCATGCGGTATAATAATAGGTATGTCGTACCTTTGTCCTCGGGCTCAAGTTCACCTGACTCTGGTGCCGAACTCCACTACCCTCTCCTTTGATGAACTATGACCACAATAGAAGACCTCTATAAGCTCTACCTCAGTCATCCTGTCGTAAGCACCGATACCCGCAAGCTCCCCGAGGGGTGCCTCTTCTTCGCCCTGCGTGGCGCAAACTTCGATGGGAATAAATATGCAGGTGCCGCCCTCGAGGCTGGAGCTGCCTATGCGATCATCGATGATCCCGACCAGCGTATCGACGAGCGCACCATCCTCGTACCCGATGCCCTCCAAGCTCTCCAGCTCCTAGCGGCACATCACCGCAGGACGCTTGGCCTGCCTGTGATCGCCATCACGGGGACCAACGGCAAGACGACCACCAAGGAGCTGACCGCTGCTGTCCTCTCCCAGAGCTATCGTCTACTCTACACCGAGGGCAATCTGAATAATCATATAGGAGTCCCCCTCACGCTCCTTCGGCTGACCTCGGAGCATCAGCTTGCCCTCATCGAGATGGGAGCAAGCAAACCGGGCGACATCGCTGAACTCTGTGCGATCGCCGACCCCAACTATGGCTTGATCACCAACATTGGGCAGGCGCACCTCGAAGGCTTCGGCTCCCTTGAGGGAGTTCGTCGCACCAAGGGGGAGCTTTACGACAGTGTCCGCTCCCGAGGAGGGATCCTCTTCTACCACGAAGGGGATGAAGTACTTCGTCAGATGAGCAAAGGCACGGAGCGCATCAGCTATGGGTCAAACCCAGAGGCCTACGTCCAAGGACTAGCTTCGCCCAGTATGGGCGAAAGCCTCTTCCTTCACTTCTCTTGGTCCTGCCCCATCCTCGAGATGAGCCCACGGGAGGTACAGACCCAGCTCGTCGGAGACTACAACCTCGCCAATGCACTCGCTGCTATCGCCATCGGGCTTTACTTCGATGTCCCCTCCGACAAGATCAACGAGGCACTTACCAGCTACTGCCCCAGCAATAGCCGCTCCCAGCTCATCCACTCCGAGCGAGGCAATCAGATCATCGCCGATGCCTACAATGCCAATCCCTCGAGCATGCGCACGGCACTCTCCAACTTCCTCTCTATTGAGCCCACGCAGCGCCCACGCATCGTCATCCTCGGCGACATGAATGAGCTCGGAACCTCCAGCCACGAGGCACACCAAGACCTCTACCAGAGCCTTATCTCCAGCACCACTCCCCCACTCGAGATCTACCTCTGTGGACCTCACTGGCAGGAGGAGCTAGGCGATCAAGTGCGGGTCTACCCAAATGTGGAGGAACTCATCACCCATATCGAAGCGCATCCCATCACCCAGAGTTTGATCCTCGTCAAGGGGTCAAATAGCATCCGTCTCGGTAAGCTACTCCCCTACCTCTAGCCCGCTCTCCTGAGTAGGCATACAAAGAAGAAGGTCACTCACCTGCCTTGATTAGGCTGTGTGAGTGACCTTCTTTATGAGGAGCCACGAGCGGATTAAGTGAAAACTCCGAAAAACAGGATTTGAGGACCTCGCCTCCTTTGTAATCTACTGTATCGCCCCAAGGCGAACACACACCGGAGTGTCTGTTGTAGCCCGCCATTGGAGGAGAGGGTTGTCTCGGTTTTCAACTATGTACGATGAGTTTCCCAATCGACAACGTGGCTCTGTTTTCTTATTTCTCTCTACTACAAAGATAAGGATTTATATTCTATAACAAATCATAGCATTTTCCCGTATATAAATACTTGAACCCTAGTGTCTCTTCGGGAATTATAAAATCAAGCCCTTAGAGATCCCCAAATAGAGCCTACGATGGGTCGGAAAAGAAACCTACGGTGGGTCGCCTTGACGACCTACCGTGGGTCGGTAAGACGACCCACAGTAGGTTTTTTCAGCGACCTACGGTAGGTCGCTTTTTGAGTACTCACACCGCTTACTTAAACGGGGTTATCAAGCTCTTAGGACGATCCCCATCAATTATTGAGCACCCGCACTACTTTTCACTCGTCCATCTGGGCGATTTGCCCTAACTTTGTCCGAGCATAAGGGGCGACCTCTCCGAGGCGAGCCCCTTCTTCGCCTCAGACTCTATTAGCTTCATCGATATGCAACCCTTCGTACACCTGCATGTACACTCTCAGTTCTCTCTCCTAGACGGTCAGGCCTCAGTCAAAGGCTTGGTAGACAAGGCCATCGGCGACGGGATGAGCGGCATCGCTCTGACGGACCACGGGGCCATGTTCGGCATCAAGGAATTCTTTGACTACGTAGCCAAGAAGAACGGCCCTATCCTCGGTGAGCGCAAGACGCTCAAGAAGAAGATCAAGGCTCTAGAAGAGCAAGAGAGTCGCAGCCCCGAAGAGGATGCTTCGCTCACCGAGCTACGGGAAGCCCTCCAAGCTGCTGAGGCTAAGCAACTCTTCAAGCCCATCCTCGGCTGTGAAGTCTACTGCGCACGACGCTCCAGACTACTCAAGGAAGCGAATGTGCCCAACCCCTATCGCCCCAACCAATCCATCGACAACAGCGGATGGCACCTTGTCCTGCTGGCCAAGAACCTCACGGGCTACAAGAACCTCATCAAGATGGTCTCCCGCTCTTGGATCGATGGCTACTATTACCGTCCTCGTATCGACAAGGAGCTCCTCGAGCAGCACCATGAGGGGATCATCGCTTCCTCGGCCTGCCTCGGGGGAGAGATCCCACAGCATATCATGCACGGCAATATCGAAGAGGCAGAGAAGAGCATCCTGTGGTTCAAGGAGCTCTTTGGGGAAGACTTCTACCTCGAGCTCCAGCGTCACAAGACGGATAACCCCTTGGGCAATCAGGAGACCTACGAGAAGCAGCAGCAAGTCAATGCTGTCCTCCTTGAGCTGGGCAAGAAGCACGATGTGAAGGTGATCGCCACCAACGATATTCACTTCCTCAACGAGGAGGATGCCGAAGCGCACGACCGTCTCATCTGCCTCAGCACGGGCAAGGATCTCAATGACCCCAAGCGCATGCGCTACAGCAAGCAGGAATGGATGAAGACAACCTCAGAGATGAACGAGCTCTTCGCCGATGTCCCCGAGGTCCTCTCCACGACGCAGGAGATCTGTGACAAGGTCGAGATCTACAGCATTGAGCACGACCCACTGATGCCTGACTTCCCCATCCCCGAAGAGTTTGCTACCGCCGATGACTACCTGCGCCATCTGACCTACGAAGGTGCTCGCCGTAAGTATGGCGAAGAGGGGATCACCGAGGAGGTACGTGAGCGCATTGACTTCGAGCTCAGCACCATCTCGGGCATGGGCTTCCCTGGATACTTCCTCATCGTGCAGGACTTCATCGCTGCGGCTCGCAATATGGGGGTCTTCGTAGGGCCTGGTCGTGGATCGGCTGCAGGCTCTGCCGTGGCTTATTGCCTCAACATTACGGACATTGACCCCATCCGCTACGACTTACTTTTCGAGCGTTTCCTCAACCCCGACCGTATCTCCATGCCCGATATCGACGTGGACTTCGACGATGATGGTCGTGCCGATGTACTGCATTGGGTCACGGAGAAATATGGGTACGAACGTGTAGCACATATCGTCACCTACGGCACCATGGCCGCCAAGAGCGCCATCAAGGACGTAGCACGTGTACAGCGCCTTCCCCTCTCTGAGAGCGACCGCCTCACCAAGCTCATCCCCGACAAGATCCCCGATGTCAAGAATGTCTCTATCAAGGCAGCCATCGAGCACGTCCCCGAGTTGAAGCAGGCTTCTCTTAGTCCTGATCCACTCCTGCATGATACGCTGAAGTACGCTCAGATGCTGGAGGGCAATATCCGTAGTACTGGTGTCCACGCCTGTGGGATCATCATCGGGAAGATGGACATCAGTGATGTCGTCCCCTTGAGCACCGCTGAAGACAAGGCTACGGGCGAAAGCATGCTGGTGACGCAGTATGAAGGCTCGGTCATCGAGTCTACGGGGCTCATCAAGATGGACTTCCTTGGCCTAAAGACCCTCTCTGTGATCAAGGAGGCGCTACTCAATATCAAGAAGAGCCGAGGTATAGAGATCGACATCGACCGCATCCCCATCGACGACGAGACGACTTACCGCCTCTACGCCGAAGGGAAGACTGTCGGGACCTTCCAGTTCGAATCGGCTGGGATGCAGAAGTACCTCCGTGAGCTCCAGCCCACGACCTTCGAGGACCTCATTGCGATGAATGCCCTCTATCGTCCAGGGCCTATGGACTACATCCCAGACTTCATCGATCGTAAGCATGGCCGTAAGCCCATCACTTACGACCTAGAGTGCATGGAGCGCTACCTCAAGGATACCTACGGCATCACCGTCTATCAGGAGCAGGTGATGCTTCTCTCCCGTGAGATCGCAGACTTCACCCGAGGCGAATCGGATGGACTGCGTAAGGCCATGGGTAAGAAGCTCGCCGACAAGATGGCGGAGCTGAAGGTAAAGTTCCTCGCTGGTGGGAAGAAGAAGGGATATAATGAGGAGATCCTAGAGAAGATCTGGGCCGACTGGGCGAAGTTCGCCAGCTATGCCTTCAATAAGAGCCACGCTACTTGCTACAGCTGGGTCGCCTATCAGACGGCTTACCTCAAAGCAAACTATCCTGCCGAATACATGGCAGGAGCTCTGAGTCGCAATCTCAGTAATATCACTGAGATCATCAAGCTCATGGACGAATGTCGTACGATGGGCATCCGAGTGCTCAATCCCGATGTCAATGAGTCCGACTTCAAGTTCTCCGTCAATCAGGAAGGGAACATTCGCTTCGGGCTCAATGCGATTAAGGGCGTAGCGAGCTCTGCCGTCGAAGCGATCATCCAAGAGCGTGAGACGCACGGAGCATTCAAGGATGTCTATGACTTCTTCGAGCGAGTGCCGATGTCGGTCATCAATAGGAAGACGCTGGAAAGCCTTGTCTTCTCGGGAAGCTTCGATAGCTTTGGTCATCCCAGAGAGCTCTACACGACGGCGATGGATGCAGGGAACGATGATACCTTCCTCAATGCCCTCATCCGCTATGGTCAGGTCATCCAGACCGAGCAGAGTCTCAATGAGTCTTCTCTCTTTGGTGGCGACGAAGAAGCCCTGCAGCTCCCCCGCCCTACTCCTCCTAGCTTCGTCAACGAACTCTCTGATCTGGAGCGTCTCAATCGGGAACGAGAACTTGTCGGGCTCTACCTATCGGGCAATCCACTTGATCCCTACCGAGTCATCCTCGAATGTTATTGCCCAACCAACGCTCTGGCGATGAACGATCTCAACGCGATTGGCGAAGGGCGACAAGTATCCTTCGGAGGAATGGTCTCCAAAGTCTTCCTCGGCACAACGAAGCGAGGCGATCCCTATGCACGTATCACGATCGAAGACACGACAGGTTCCTTCGATCTTGCCCTCTTCAGCTCGAGCTACGTGAATAACTCACAGTTCTGCCAGAAGGGACTCTTCATCTTCGTGCAAGGTGTTGTCCAGAAGCGTCGCTATGGCGATGAGCTCGAACTCAGTGTCCAGCGTATCGACCTTCTCTCCGAAGTCGTCGACAATCTCATCTCCGCCGTCCATCTAGAGATCGATGTGCGCACGGTCAATGATGAAGTAATCGGCGAACTGAGCTCGCTGATCAAGAACAATACCGGATCTGCCGTGTTATCTATCAAAATCACGGACGGTACGGGGCGCAATGATGTGCTGCTCTCTTATGATGATCATCCTATCGTGCCCAGCCCAGTGTTGCTCGACTTCTGTCGACAATACGGCATCCAGATGTCAGTAAAGTAATACAAGTAATACCTAATATCAACTAAAAGAAAGGAAACAGTCATGGCACTAGAAATCAACAGCCAGAACTTTGACTCGCTCGTCGCTGGCGACAAACCCGTAGTCGTAGACTTTTGGGCCACTTGGTGCGGTCCCTGCCAGATGGTAGGTCCCTTCATCGAAGAGCTTGCACAGGAGTACGAAGGCAAGGTAGTCATCGGGAAGTGCGATGTCGACCAGGACAATGATCTCCCAGGTCGCTTCAGCGTACGCAACATCCCCACCATCCTCTTCATCAAGGGCGGCCAGGTCGTCAAGAAGATGGTCGGTGCTCAAAGTAAGAGTGACCTGAAGAAGGCTATCGAAGAACTCCTCTAAGCCGAAGAGGATACTTCAGCATAAACAGAAAGGGCTGTATCACACTGCGGTGTGGTACAGCCCTTTTCTTTTGGACTTGGTCTGCCTTCTGAAGGATAATTGCAGGGAAAGTGCAGGCAGTTCGGGAAGGCTAATAAGGATCTTCAAAGAGCAAGCGCATGGAGCAAGCAAGCGGCCTGCCTAAAGCGTCGGAGAGCGCAGCTATTAGTTCGGCGGACGAAAGGCTTTTCTTCGGAGCGCTTTTACCTTCTTCGTCTCGGGGAAGACGCTCTACTTGCCCTGCCGAGACGAGGTAGTCGCCATCGTTCTCTGGGAAGAGTTCGTCCCGATACGTAAAGGAAAGCTCCAGCTCGGGGTAATACTTCGCCAGCGCTTGCAAATAGCGTGGCACGTCAAGAATACGCATCATCCCCCGAGCCTCAAGTCTCCCGCCTTCGTTTGGTCTAAGGAGATAGGTCAGAGGTAGCGAAGAAGGGCCTGCGATCTGGTCTAGAAGCTCCCTGCGCACCTGCTTGATCCCGTAAAGCGCTTGTACAAGGAGCTCCGATTCTCCCTTCACAAGGAAGAGCGCCCCATCGATGAGGCCCGACTCGGTGCGATGGATCTGGAGGGAAAGGCCTGCTTCTTGCTCGAAGTCTTCCGTGATGACTTCCCAGAAAGCTCGGCTATGCAGCAGGCTCGGTGTTTGCTGTGACGCTTCGACCTCAAGGAGATAGTCCACGAGCGAAGCTGCAGCGACGGCGGGATCTTCTTCACGAAGGGCATCTTCCTGCCTTCTGCTCCGAGCCCGATTCACTACAGTCGCATAGCCTCCAACTGAAGTGTAGTAGCGAAATAGCCAATCTTCGGCGGGAAGGAGCACGGAGGCGACATCGCCTCGAGCCTTCTCCCGTCGGAGCGCTTGGTGAAGGAGCGGGCGCATGATCCCTTTGCCCCGATCGTCGGGATGGGTACAAACGGCCACCACATAGCCTAGCGGCAAGGTTTCTTCCCCGAGAGAAAGCGCCATCTGGGGGAACTGCAGGTGCCCGACGGCTTTACTCCCGTCGTACGCTAAGAGCACATCCTCCTCCCGATACACGAGGGAGAAGTAGCGATCCAAGAATTCGTCCGAGTCGCCGAAGCATAATTGCCACAGCCGACGAGCATCTTCGCCTTTAGTTCTCCTTGTCTGGGTCATGGCGCAGCACGGCGGCGATCTTCGGAAGGATTGTTTCGGGCTTGTAGGATAGCTTGGCTTTGCGCAAGCCTTCCAGTCCGAGGTCTTCCTCCCTATTGACATAAACGTACTGCTCTGGGATGGTCGAGGCGAAGAGCTTATTGATCATGGTGTACGAACCGTCATAATCTCGGTTGGCCTTCTCAATATGTACGCCGAAGGTCGTCTCGTTGATCGGCGAGCCCAGCGTGAAGGCCACGACCTGACCAGCTACACGCAGGATCCCGCCCGATAGTCCGAGCTCGTCGAAGTGGTCGAAGAGTCGCTGGATGACTTCTTGTTCTTTGTCCTCGCCTTCCTCCGTTCCGTGCTGGCGGAGCCATTCCTGTTCGACGGCCAAGCATTCAGCGCAGTCGCCCTTCGTTATAGGTTCGTAGCTGTAGTCAGGATAGAGCTTCTCGAACTTATTGATATGGTTGCGCTTGGACTGAAGGGATTTACCCGAAAGGCTTACTAAACGTTCTCTCAGGTAAATGTAGTCGGCATTGCCTTCATCTTCGAGGAAGGTGAAGGCACCAGGAGAGACCGCCTCGAGGTGCTCACGGCACTGCGGCGTGATGCCCATGATCACCAGGGGATAGTTCCCAAGTTCGGCCTCGGCCTTCAGTCGATCCAGCGAAGCATCGACGCAACCTCCACCCCGCATGATGGGGATCAGGTAAGCGGGATGCGAACGGGTAGGCGACGTGAAGCGAATAAACAGCGTGTCGTCGGCAATGGCATAGCACGTCTCGTACTTGACAGCCCAGCCGAATAGGTTCGCAAAGGCCAAGTCACATATCCGTGAATGGCTCTGGAGCGTGAAGGAAGTGACCTCTTCTCTTGAGGAAGGAAGGATCGGTTTGAAGTCTAATGGATCCATTGGATTTTATAGCGTGGGACCACCGCTGAAGGAGGCTCTGCAGCCGGCTTTCTGACGGTGGTCCCAAATGTTATATTACTTTCGGTCGAATGTTATATTACTTTCGTCGGAATGTTATATTACTTTTCGCCGAATGTTATATTACTTTCGAAGCGAACTTCAGGTACTTCGCCTGGGAAGTAATATAACAACCCGAGCAAAGTACCTGAAGTTCGGATGGGAAGCCCTGTTAGTTCCCCCGAGCAGTGTGCTTAGTTCGGGAGGGAAGTCCTTGTACTTCCCAGAGGAAGTGCCTTCAGAAGCCTCGCCTTCTCCCTACTTCGCCTCCCCACGCGTCATGCGGAAGGAGACCTTATAGCACATAAATAGCGGAATGGCTACCCCCACGCCGAGGGCAAACATCGTCAAAAGCGCCGTGATCATATTCGAAATAATCCCTGGCAGATACTGCTCTTGCGCCACTTCCTGCGTCGACTCCATGAAGCGAATCATGCCCAGGATCGAGCGATATGCGAATTGGCCCGGGATCATCGGCAGGAGAGCGGGGAAGGCAAAGACTTCGATCGGGTAGCGAGCATGGTAGGCAAAGCCCACGGCGATAAAGCCAGCGAAGACCGAAGCTAAGAAGGTGGCGATGGCGATATTCATCCCCGCATAGGTCATCAGCGAGAAGCGCAGCGCATTCCCCAAGAAAGCGATGATCGGGACGTATCGGAAGGCGGCCTTCGAAGGATTGCCGACAGCGGCGAAACCTAGGGCAGCGATGGCAGCAAAAAAGCCCTTTTCGAGAATAAGCACAAAGTCCATACGGTAGGAAGATATTAGGAAAAGGGACTAGAGAAGCGACAGACCAAGCGACATCAGCGAGAAGCTCAGCCCCACGGTGATGCTCACGACGATCATCACCGCCGTCAGCAGGCGGGAGATCCCATTGAGGACGTAGCCGTCGAGTACGTCCATCATCCCGTTGATGAAGGGTACTCCGGGGATGAGGTACAGGACACTGGCGCTGAGAGCAACCTTGGGATACTCCTCGTAACCTAGTTTTGCCCCGACGCCTACGATGAACGACGCCACGAGCGCCGAGAGTACCACCGTCAGATAGTGGTAAGCGTGCCGGCGATTCAGCTCTTGGCGAAGGAGGAACCCGCAGAACGTCCCGAGGAATACAAAGAGTCCCGAGACGAGATCACCGCCGAAGAGCAGGCAGAAGGCCATATTCGCCTGGCTGATGAGATAGAGCACCAGCCAGCGATTCATCGGCGGAGTGTTGATGATCTTCTGGAAGCGCTCTTCGAGTTCTTCGAGGCTGGGATGGTGGTCGTAGGTGTACCAGGAGAGACGACTGAGTTCGGCGTTGAAGAAGAAATTGAGCGGGCCGTGGCGATGCTGGAGCATTCCCGAGACAGGATGCGGATCCAGCGGGCGGTACGAATGCTTCCCGTCGCCGAGGACAGGAGTAAGCGTCATGGTCATATTCCGCTGGAAGGTCATGATCGTCGGCTCGTAGCCATAGGCATGAGCGATACGGGTGGTATTGACTACGATACGATTGGTTTGCACCCCGACGCTGGTCTGCGTCGTAGCATAGCGTAGCAGGAAGTCAAGTAAATGCTCCTTGTCGATATCCTCACGTAAGGGACAGGGTTTGGATTGGGCCATAAGCTTCGTTTGGCTTGTAAAGATGTAGGTAGAGTAAGTGTAGCGAGAGAAGTACCTCCACTGAGTTCGGGTCTGCTGCCAAAGGAAGTTCCGCTAAGTCCATCAGTCACTTCCCCCAGCTCAGCGATAAGCCAGAGCAAAACTAATGAAAAGCTAGACTCCCGCAAGCATCAGCCCTGACGAGGTCTGTAGCTTATTTGACCGAATTAAGCGGCAAGCAAGAAGAGCCCCTGCAGCTAATCCGATTAAGAACTTTGTATTCAGCGGAGCAACAAAAGAGCCTCCACTGTGATCCAGAGGAGGCTCAGGTATCAGTATGAGGCACTGATTTCTCTTGTTGCGGAGGCAGGATTCGAACCTACGACCTTTGGGTTATGAGCCCAACGAGCTGCCACTGCTCCACTCCGCGCTATCTTTTTGCACTGCAAAGGTAGTACTTTTTTCTTTACCTACAAACTTTAGGAATATCCAGCACCAAATACAAGGATTTTCCAATCTCAAATAAGCCCCAACAAAGCACCTAATGTTCCTCCATAAAGCAAGAGCGACTACCCCTTCCGTAAGGGATAGTCGCTCTGTGATCTAATGTAGAGATCTGCTCGGGAGAGCTTAGTTCTGAGCAGCAGCTTCAGCAGGTACGATCTTTACGAGTTCAATTTCGAAGATGAGCGTGCTGAAAGGAGCGATCTTCTCACCAGCGAAGCGAGCGCCATAAGCAAGTTCCTGAGGGATGACAACCTTAACCTTCTCACCGACCTTCATCAGCTGAAGCATTTCCGTCCAGCCCTTGATCACCTGATCAACACGGAATTCTGCGGGCTTACCCTTAGATTCGTCAAAGACCGTGTCATCGATGAGCTTACCGACATAGTTCACCTGGACCATATCCGTAGCCTTAGGAGTCTCACCATTACCTTCCTTGAGGACCTGATAAGCAAGACCAGAAGCCGTGGTCTTCACGCCAGCCTGCTTCTTGTAGTTCGCTACGAATTCAGCGCCCTTCTTCTTGTTCTCACCATACTGCTCTTCCATCTGCTTCTGCATTTCCTCTTCGTACTTTGCACGTTCCTGCTCCTGCTTCTTTTCGTAGTAAGCCTGAGTGATTGCGTTGAGGCTATCGGACTGAGCTGCACGAGCTGCAGAGTCGAGGCTAAGAGCCTTCTTGAAGCCAGCGAGGAAGACAGCCTTCTTCAGCGTAGAGTCATCCTTAAAGCGCATAGCAGCCTGGACACCCTGCATCTGACCGACGTAGTACCAAAGCTTGGTCGTGTCGCTATTGAAGCCTTCTTCAAAGCCCTTGAAGAAGAGAGCTGAATCGACATTCTCACCCTGAGCCTTAGCTCCCTGGATGGCATTGATAAGCTCGTTAGCGTTGCCAAAACCAACAGCATAGGATACGCTGTCAGCATTGTCCTTGAGGTTAGCAGAGCCACTCTTAGAGCAAGAGTAGATACCGAGAGCCATGGCTGAAGCAGCCAGGATCATTGAGATCTTTTTCATCTTTCGTTTAGATACTGGATTGATTGGATATTATTTCTGTTGTTATTTCTTTCGCTTGGCAGGCTTCCGTCCCTTAGCAGAGGGAGCGACCTTCTCTGGAGCAGAGGAAGCTTCTTCCTTCACCTCAGGCTTGGGCTCTTGGTAAGGACGTACATCAAGAAGCTCAACCTCAAAGAAGAGTGGGGCTCCTGGAGGGATGACACCATTGACCCCACGATCACCGTAGGCAAGGGCTGCAGGGATGAGGAACTCATACTTCGAACCCTTGGTCATAAGGCAGATACCTTCGGTCCAACCTGCGATAACCTGAGAGAGAGGGAAGACAGCTGGCTCACCACGCTTGATGGAGCTATCAAATTCCTTCCCATCGGCTAGTCTTCCCGCATAGTGCACGACGACCGTATCTTGAGCTGTAGGACGCTCATCCTGTGCTGCACGGAGCACACGATACATCAGGCCGCTCTCGGTAGACTTCACTCCCTCACGCCCCTTGTAGGCTGCGATGACGGAGTCTGCCACAGCAGCACGACGCTGTGCATCCTGAGCTCGGAGCTCTGAGGCATAAGCTTGGAAGATCGACTGAGCTTCGGAGGCACTGATCTTGAGGCGCTCGCCGAGGAAAGCATCGCTAAAGCCAGAGAGGATCTGCTTACGGCTGAGGCTATCCCCTGGCATCTTCGAGACGACCTCGGAGAAAGCACCACTATTGAGTACTCCAAAAGCATAGGCTACCGAATCCTGACGACTCGCTAGGGCAGACTGCTGCACATGAAGCTTCTTAGAGCACGAGGTCGTAGCTAGAGCCAAACCCAGCGCTAAGACAAGCGAACTAGATACCTTATTCATGTAGGCTACTTACCGACGATGTCGATGAGCTCAATGATGAAGATGAGCGTACTTCCTGGCTGGATCATTTCTCCTGCGCCACGGTCACCATAGGCAAGATCCGAAGGAATCGTGACCTTCCACTTGGAGCCTACGGGCATGAGCTGAAGGATCTCCGTCCAACCCTTAATAACGCCTTGTAGAGGGAACTTTGCCGTCTGACCACGATCCATCGAGCTATCGAAGACCTGACCATTGATGAGCGTACCGTGGTAGTGGCACTCTACGGTATCGGTGAGCTGAGGCTTAGCCCCGTCGCCCATCTTGATGACCTCATACTGCAGGCCACTAGGCAGGGTCACAACCCCAGTCTTATGGCCATTGATCTTGAGGAACTCCTCACCAGCAGCCTTGTTCTGCTCGACAGCCTTGCGACGAACTTCTTGGAAATAATCGTTGATGACGACCTTGGCCTCATCATACGTCATACGAGGCTCTGCCTCCTGAAGGACATCACGTACTCCTGCGAGGAAATCCTCGAGACTGATCTCATCGAAGCCCGAAGCTCGGAAGTTCTGGCCGATACTTAGCCCTAGGGCGTAGCTTACTTTATTCATTTACGTTGCTTAAGTTCTTAGTACAGAGCTTACCTCATGTTGACTATTCGTCTGGGAGTAAGCCCCTCTGCCTAGCTTAGGCATATCAAGGGACAAAGTTAGTCAATTTTACATCGTTACAAAGCAGGGATGAGGCAAGCGAGAGCAAAGTAAAACCCAAAGCTCCACAACACCATATATACAAGAGAGGACAGCGCTCTATATCTCCGTGCCAGCACCACCTCCAGAGCAATGATCACATCACTATCAGAAGAAGCCCCCACCCTACTAGGGCTGCTATAAAGAGGCAGGGGCTACGCCCGTACAGCTTGCGCTATCGGCATAGCCCCTGAGGGTAAATCCCCGCACAAGGAGGCAGGGTATCGTGGATGAGTTACTTCTTTGCGAGGTCGTACTGGGCAGCGAGCTCACCTTCGGGGAGCTGCTTGGTCGTCTGGTCGAGCAGCGTGATCTTACCTTCACCGACCTTGTAGTAGGTCTCAAGGTTAGACGAAGGAGTGATGAGCGTCAGCATGCCATCAGCTTCGAGCTTGTACGTCCCGTTCTCATCGACAGGCTCAACACCAGCCTTAGTGAACTCTTCGTGCTTGCTGTACGTACCATCAGCGTTGAGGACGATCGTCGTCTTCACTGATCCGTCAGCGCCTGGGATCGTACCTTCGTAGGTACCCAGAGCTGCTTCGTTAGCTACAGCAGGAGTTTCTACCACTGCTGCTACAGAATCCTGATTCAGGCTATCGCTCTGCGAAGCCTCCGTGTTACCTTGGCAAGAGGCAAGAGCCAGTGCCAGTACTGCGAATGAAACAAATACTTTCTTCATAATCGTACTAATGTATTTAGTGGCTCTCCCGTCTAGCGGTCTTCTCCATGAAGCCCCCAGCGGGTAACAAGCCGGCTACAAATGTACAAAAAAATCAATCCGATACTACTCCTCTAAAAATAGTCTTCTAATCCTCCTCAGAGAGTGCATCTACAGCGGCGAGCCAAGCCGTAGAAGACACGTCGCTCGGCATGCGCCAGTAGCCTCTGGGAGAGAGGCTCACGCTCGTGACCTTCGGTCCATCGGGGAGGCAATTACGCTTGTACTGCTGAGCGAAGAAGCGGCGGTAGAATTCGCGTAACCAGCGCTTGATGACCTTCGCTTCGTACTTGCCTTCGAAGGCCACCTTAGCCAGATAGAAGACCTTCTGAGGATCGTACCCGTAACCGAGGAAATTGTAGAGGAAGAAGTCATGCAGCTCATAGGGCCCTACGAGATCTTCAGTCTTCTGAGCGATACCTCCAGTCTCATCGGTAGATTTCAGTTCGGGAGAGATAGGAGTATCGACGATCGCACGGAGCACTTCGGAGAGTTCGACACCGAACTTCTCGATCTCAGCGAGGCGGGAGACGATGATCTGTACCGCCGTCTTAGGCACACCTGCATTGACCGAATACATTGACATGTGATCGCCGTTGTACGTACACCACCCCAGAGCCAGCTCCGAGAGGTCTCCCGTACCGATGACGGGAGCGTTGTACTTGTTGGCTAGGTCCATGAGGATCTGTGTACGCTCACGAGCCTGTGCATTCTCATAGACGACATCCTGCACCTTCGGATCATGGCCGATAGCTGCGAAGTGCTGGAGACAAGCATCCGTAATATCGATGGTGAGCGAAGTAACCCCGAGGAGCTCCATCAGCTTGAGGGCATTATCCTTAGTCTGGTTGCTCGTCCCAAGGCCAGGCATCGTCACCCCGATAATCCCCTCACGTGGGAGTCCTAGTGCGTCGAAGGTAGCGACGGTGACCAGCAAAGCTAGCGTCGAATCCAGCCCCCCAGAGATCCCAATGACAGCGTGGCGAGCTCCGATGAAGCGTAGACGCTGGGATAGGCCACACACCTGGATCTCGAACATCTCTTCGGCACGCTCATCTCGCTTACGGCTTAGGGGGAGGAAGGGATTCTGATCGATCTTACGATCCACGTCGTGCGACTCCTCGTGCGTACGGAGCGTGAAGGGGATCTCCGTGAGAAGACCTCGCTCGGTGTGGTCGACCACAGAGTCATTGAAGCTATTCGTCATCGTGCGGTCATTGATGATGCGCATCACATCAATATCGCTGATGATCAGTCGCTCTTCGTAGACGAAGCGAGAGGTTTCGACGAGAATCTTCCCTACCTCGGCGATGAAGGCCTTCCCTGTGAAGACAGTATCCGTTGAGCTCTCACCATAGCCTGCGGAGGCATAGACGTAGCCACAGAGGTTCTGCGAAGAGAGACCGCTAATGAGGGAGCGTAGGTAGGTATTCTTCCCTGCTAGCTCATTGCTCGCAGAGAGGTTGAAGATGATCTGTGCGCCGTAGAGGGCTAGGCGTGTCCCTGGGGTATAGGGAGTCCACATATCTTCGCAGATCTCGATCCCAACGGCTAGCTTACCAGCACGGAAGAGGAGATTGTGACCAATGGGCACACGGAAGCGGCCGATCTGTACGTGAGCCAGCTGAAGGTCTCGAGCAGCTGCGAACCAGCGAGCTTCTTGGAACTCTCGGTAGTTCGGCAGATAAGTCTTAGGGATAGCGCCAAGGATCTGACCCGACTGCAGGACGACAGCAGCATTGAAGAGCTGTGACTCGATGCGTATGGGCATCCCCACGATGATGAGCACCGAGGTGTGTGCCGTGCGCTCTGCTAGATCCAGCAGGGCAGCCTCGGCCTGATCGTTGAGGAAGGAGCGTAGGAAAAGGTCTCCACACGTGTAGCCCGTGATAGAGAGCTCTGGGAAGGTGATGATCTCTACACCCTTGGCCTCAGCCTCGAGGATCTGAGCTTCGATACGGCTGACATTATAGGCACAGTCTGCGACCCGCACGAAGGGGACGGCAGCTGCCACCTTGACAAATCCATACTTCATATTATTCTCTTTTAAATCTAAACCGTTAGTGATGTATATAGAGCAGATATGCGTACACTTCTCTTATTCAGTCAGTGCACGCATATCTCCGTAGAGGGGAGGAGAGCGGGCAAGCTATTGGCTGAGGGCTGCCACACCATGCTGCACCATGGCGATGACATCGATCAGATTCTTGGTGATAAACTTCACCGAGATTGCCAGTAGTACGACCCCAAAGAACTTGCGTAGGATGTAGACCCCGTTCTTGCCGAGGATACGGTCGAGGATCGACACGTAGCGCAGGACGAGGTAGACGAGGACCATATTGAAGACGATACTCAGCGCGAGGTTGATCATAGCGATCCCTGCCGAGCGGAGCGTCAGGAGCGTCGTGAAGGAAGCTGCCCCTGCGAAAAGGGGGAAGACCAGCGGAACGAAGGTCGTATTGCCACTCGAGTCATCCTCAGACTTGAAGATCTCGATCCCGAAGATCATCTCGACAGCCATCACGAAGAGCACAATACCCCCAGCGACACCGAAGGTAGATATATCTGCACCAAACGAACCTAAGAGCGACTCTCCCACCAGCAGGAAGGCCAGCAGGATGATCCCCGAATAGATACCGACCTGCGAGGACTGGTAGGTCTTACCCTTAGACTTGAGCGAGAGGATGATGGGGATAGCTCCGATGATGTCGATCGTAACGAAAAGCGTGAAGAACGCTTTGTAGAGCTCGTTGAAGCTAAACAGGGTGAACTCATGCCCTATCGCCGAAGCGATCTGACCAAAGTCAATCCCTAGCAGTGGGGTGGTCATCATTGAAGGAAACGAAACTTTAGAAGTAGTGTATGTGGGAAATAGCGAGGGGATATCCCTCTCTTCAAGAAGAGAAGAATACCCCCTCACGTGGTGAGCGGTAGGCGAGGCTCGAACTCGTGACCCTCAGCTTGGGAAGCTGATGCTCTACCAACTGAGCTACTACCGCAGGGTTGAGACACCCCCCTTGAGGGGTTTTCTTGGTCGCAAAGATAAGGAGAAGTTTTGATTCTGCAATAGGTGCAAGCCCCTCGCCTTCCGCTGGGAGGGCAAGAGGCTTACAGCTATTTATCCTTAGGCTTCAGACCTACACTCCTGAGCCTCGATGAGGCTCATTCATATATAAATGTATTAGGGAGACTACCCCTTTAGCCGGTCATGACCGAGAGAAGCGTCTGCACTAAGCTCGAAGGGTATATCTTCCCCCTTTCGGAGCAGGCTCTCGAAAGGGTAAAAAAACGACCCACGGTAGGTCGCTCTTAAAACCTACTGTGGGTCGTCTCACCGACCTACCGTGGGTCGCAAGGACGACCTACAGTAGGTTCCATTTAGAGGCTACTGAGGGGCTATATCTATGCGGTCTATCTAGACGCAAGATATAGCCCCTCAGACTAGGCTTTCGCTCAGCAGATCACTGCTTCGGAGTATCGGGGAGGGCTTCCTCTGGGACGTAGTAGACCTGACCGTCCTCCATCTCGTAGGCTACGCCGACACGGCGACCACGGGAGCTGGACTGATCCGTCTTATCCTTCGAGGGTGTATAGCGCTCGATCTTACCGCCCTTCTTCGTAATGATCTCCATGTTCTCCTTCCCAGGATTCTTCACCACGGAGAAGTCCTCTTGGGTGAAGACCTCGGTCATGTTCATATTCATCACCATCGCTACCATGAGCGAGACGGCGAAGACCATAGCGACATCGAAGAGGTTGACGACGACCGTCAGCGGATCGGTATCTTCGCCCTGCATGAGGCGATTGGGGCGACGAGGTTTGCGTGCCATAGTTCTAGGCCTTAGGCTGTTCGAGCAGAAGCGATGAGATATACTCCAGCAGAGCTACATCCTTGGAGTACCAGCGCTGCTTGTACTGCATCGTGATGAGCCCGACGAGGCTGATCACCAGACCAACGACCGTCGTAGCGAAGACCACCTGCATGTTATACGCCATCGCCCCGATATCCCCCGAGGAGAGCCCCACGAGTGCAGGACTCATCGAGATAAGCGTCCCCACGAGCCCGAGGACAGGACCGATCTTCGTCAGAAGTTTGGAGAGGGTAAGATCCTTCTCACAGATACTCTCATAGCTACTGAGCTGATAGTTCACATAGTCTTCGGTCAGCCCTTCACGTGTCAAGAGATCAGCGAGGTGATCGACGAAGGGAGAGCGGTTCGTCTTGGGTAGACGCTCCAGGAGCTCCGAGAGATTGTCCGAGCGCAGTAGACGTGTGTCCCCAAGGAGCTGGGTGAGCCGACGGCGCTGCATGAAGCTATTGTAGAAGCTCCCGACGAGGATCAGCGACCGAATGAAGAGCAGGATGAGGAAGAGAATGTCTGGGATGAGCAGACTGTTGGAGATGACAAAGAGAATCTTAGAGATCTGATCCATGGATGCGGATGATGTATGTATTACTTAGATCTGAGTGAGCGACGGATGCGTGGAGCGAAATAGCCGAAGACGAAGCACAGGAGGGCAATGAGGCCAGTGAGTGCTAGCCCTTGCCACTGAATGGGGCTCTTCTCGGGAGCAGTGCGTATCGTCTCATCCACCGAAGCGATGAGGCCGAGAATGAAGACGAAGAGCTCGACGAGGAAGAGCACCTCCAGACGAAGCTCCTCCTCGGGCAGGAGGAAGCGCAGGAGATAGACCAGTCCAAGCACAAGCAGCAGTGTCCCGAGAGCAAGCAGGAGGGAGACGACCCCGAAGTCCACCCCTGGGAGGGCAAAGATCAGGGTAGACTGTAGGTAGAAGAGTACAGGGAAGAGTAAGACCCCAGGATATAGCCTCAGCAGGAAGGTCATGATCTGTCCCCTCTTTGTCCGAGCTCGGCTCAGACGAGAGAAGCTATAGCCTACCACCAGAGCGACATCCAGCGAGATGAAGATCGCTGCATACTCTCGCAGCGAGCGGTCAGCGATATAGGCGGCTAGTCCTGTCTTCGTCTGCTCGATCGCATAGGGATAGGTCAAGTAGACGAAGACAGAGGCTAGTAAGCCGAAGAGTAGCGGGAGGATCCAGCCTCGCTCAAAGGTCAGACGCAGTGCTGTCCCAAGAGCGACAAAGAGCATGAGGATCTGTACTACTAGTTCCATCAGTTAGGAGGGATAGGAGCTGAGTGAGGCGAAGCTCTATTAGGCTTGATCACGGCGACGCTTGATGCGAAGCACGACGAGCAGGGCCACGAAGAGGACGGCGACACCACCGACGACCCAGAGGCTGCTGAAGCTCTTCGTCACAGAGCCCGCTGCATCAGAGACGGTCTCCTTCTTCATGACCATCCCATTCTTAGCATCCACATTACCTGAAGCCGAGCCTTCGTCGAGCTGCTTCATAGAGGTCTGATACTGGCGAGCAGCATCGGAGGAGACATGCTTAGAGATGAAGTCACGGAGCTTCTTATTATCAGCAGACATACCAGCACCCGAAGGTCCATACTTAGCGACGATCTCTGTGTGGCGCTGGGCAAGAGTAGCGACCTGCTCTGCCGAAGCCTTCCACATCCCCTTGCGGACGGTCTCGAGCATCACGGCCGTGATCTCCTCCATCGCTGCGGGGCTCTTCCCCTCGAAGGCCTTAGCGACACCGAGGTTGTTCACGTCTCGGATATACATGTCATAGAGTTGATCCCACAGCTCCTTATCGATGACTTCTGGCTTCATGACATTCCAGCCATAGGTATTGGTGACGATCTCCGTGATACCTGCCACGCTGGTAGCTCCACCCGAGAGGACCTCACGGACATACTCGGGATTGAGCACGGTAGCACGACTCTCTACACCGATGGCCTCCTTGAGATCCTGCATCCGCATATTGCTATGATTGCGGTAGTCGGCTAGATAAGTATCGGGATCCTTCCCCGTGACTTGACGCACGGAGAGCGTCAGGCCGCCCATGAACTCATACACGTGGTCGAGGCTCAGAGCACCCCAGGTATTATTCTGACGGGGCTGTACGACGACATCAGTATTCTTGAGGGCAGCACGGAAGAGGGGCTTGACGAAGCGTCCCCAGTCCTCCTGCTTGCCGGTGTAGGCTGCACCCATATTATTGAGGTAAACATCAGCGATCTCTCGCTCCGTCTCCCACTTATCGCCAGCGGTGACCATCTCCTGAATGCCCGTACCATACATACCGTTGATCCCCCCGAAGATGCGCACGTTGGCTAGCTCACGAGCTTCCTTGGGTGAAAGGCCTTGCTCTACGAGCTCTCGCTCAGTAGCCACAGAGCCCTCTGCGACGAAGTTCGCCTGATCCTCCTTACCGAGGGACGCTACTAATTCGACAGCCTTAGTGATAAGTGCTAGACGGGAAGCAGCAAGGTCTCGGAACTGGCCCGAGGTCTGGATGACGACATCGATACGGGGACGACCCAACTCCGAAGTAGGAATAAGACGAACATCCTCTACCGTACCGAACTGGCTACGCACAGGCTCTACCCCGAGCATATAGAGCACTTGAGCGATAGTCACCCCTTCGGTCTCGACGAACTCACTACTCCAGAAGGTGTAGCTCACCTTCGTCGGGTACTTCCCGTGCTGCTCCTTGTAGGCTCGGAGCGTCTGCTGTGCTAGCTGTACCCCTTGACTCCAGGCACGCTGTGAGGGAGTACTCTCAGCACGTACGGAGTAGAGGTTGCGTCCCGTGGGGACAGCTCGAGGGTTGGCCACAGCATCTCCCCCTGGTGAGGGAGCGGTGAATCCACCATTGAGCGCATTGATGATGGCATCGAGCTCTAGGCGGGGACTATTCTGTAGGGCATCCCGATAGTTGATGACGTTGAGGATGGCATGCTCCAGTTCCGTGATTGCTTCGGCTTCTTCCTTTTCCTTCTTAGAGGGCTCTGGTGCATCTCCCGACTTAGCAGAAGGATGTCCCCCTGCCTTCTTATCCGAAGGGGTCTCCCCACGCATCTGCTCCAGACGAGTAGGCTTGCGGGTAGGCTTATCGTGAGAGGCTACTTCGGGCTTCTTAGGCTCTGCACTCTTGGCATCAGCACCCTTAGCCTTAGAGCCCATCATCGATGCCATCATCCCGCCTCGGCTCTTCGGAGCATTCAGCTCTCGAGCTCGGGCAAGCTGTGCCTGAGTGATCCCACCATAGGTGAGGACAAGGCTCTCACTGACGGAGCCCGAGGCAAGGATACTGCGCACGAGCTGCTGGGCAGGATGGAGATAAGACTTGTAGAAGCGATGCTTATTGCTCGTATTGTCTAGGGGTTCGGCAGCGTGCAGACGATCCAGACGAGCCTTAGCGTAGGCAATGGGATCGGCGCTCATGGCGACGACCGTCGATGCTACCTTCTGCGGAGTGTAAGCTACCCCCGTGGTATAGAGCTGACCGTTGATCTTCTCCGAAGCGATCTCTTCGGCGAAGTTATCGATACGCTCTACTTCCTTGTCGGTGTAGGGCTTGGTAAGGATGGAGTCTAGACGCAGCTCACGATGGATACCAAGACCTACGGCGAGCTTCTTCACTTGTAGGCTCTGTGCATCCTTCTCCCGTGCATCTCTCAGGTCGTAATACTTCTCGATCGCCTGCTGGAGATCGGTGAAGGTATGGCGGGTCTTGCTCTCATCGAAGGCAGGCGTGATATAGGAAATGAGGCTGGCATACGAACGGCGCTTTGCCATCATGCTCTCCCCTACATTGCCTATCGTATAGTAGTAGAAGTGTGGCAGGGGAGCTACAAGAGCTTCGCCCCAGTCACTCGCACTAAGAGCCACCTGCTTCTGCGGGGTGAACTCTAGGCTACCATGCGTACCGAAGTGCATGAGGGCATCAGCCTGGAAGGTATGTCTTGCCCAGAGATAGGCAGCGACATAGGGGTAAGGGGGAGGTGAGCCCGCCCCATGGACGATGGCGAAGTCATCGCTACCGATACCCGCTATGGGCTGAGGAAGGATCACCACATTGCCATACTGAATACGGGTCGTAGCCAGCTCAGGAGCACCCGACTTAGAGCTACGCACCATATAAGCACCTGGGCTGGTGCCGTACTGATCTGTGAGCTCCTTGATCTGCTTGGGTGTCAGATCGCGCTGGAGCCATTCGTCGAAGACCTGCTTACTCGTCCAAGCGGGATTCCCCGTCTTGAGGTACTGCTCCATCTGCCCACCCGAGATGGACTGGATGATGGGACCTTCGCGCATGATCTGTGCTTCGAAGGTCTTCTCGTCTGCGGGAAGTCCCGTGAGGTCATAGCCCTCGGAGCGAAGGCGTAGGAGCAAGTTGTAGAGCGATGGGACGACCTCAAGGCCCTGCGCCGTGAGTGCCGACTGACCAGGACCCTTGAAGTAGTAGATGGCTAGACGCTTCTGGCTATTGGGTTTGGTCTGCAGGGAGAGGAAGCGCTGGACGAGCTCCGTGAGCTTCTGGAGACGCTCGGGGATCGCCTTGAGGACATAGAGTCCATCGGCATTCTTCTCCTCGACGGTGAGCAAGTAGGGATAGATAGCGCCGTCCAGCTCAGGTACACCGATAGTCTGGGAGAGGAAGCTCCCCATCATCCCCTGCGGATCATTCTCCCACTCCTCTTGGCTCGTCATGAGCGTCAGCGGAGCGATGACGGGGATATTCCGCTCTCTCAGGTAAGAGACCACCTGATCTCCCCCCATCATCGAGATGCGTCCGTGAGGGAAGTGGATGATGAGGTCGGGCGAGACCTCCTTGATGAAGCGAAGACGATCGGCGAAGGAAGCGACGGGATAGACATTGAGCCCCACACGCTCGAGGCTGGTGATGAGGCTGTCCAGATTCTGCTTGTTCCCGCTGAAGGGGTCATTAAGACCTCCGATGAGAAGCACCTTCTTTGCTCCCTCGTGATAGTAGCCCATCTTCTTGAGGTAAGCCTCATAGTCGGCGAGCTTCTCGAAGGCGACATTCTCATCCAGATGATAGTAGACATTGGTCGAACTAGGAGCTACAGAGTCTGGCTCGGGAGCGAACCAGCTCTTCCCATCGATATACTTACGAATGTAGAGCGAGAGGGAGCGGTAGTTCTTCTTATTCCCATTCTCTAGGTACTCGGTGATGCGCTGATCTTGGTGCTCGTCGAGGGAAGAGATCTTGTTCTCCTCTGTAGTAGCATAGAGGACTTTGATCTTGACTCCTTTCTTGCCAAGCTCTTGGACACGAGCTCGCTCCTCTTCGTTCCACTTCAAGCCCATCCCGAAGGTGAGCACGCAGTCGTAGTCGTCGAACTTGTCGATCTCCGACTGCTTGAGTTCGTCGTAGCGCACGTGCTTGCTCCCGTTGGAGAGGATGATCCCCGAGGACTGATAGCCGGGGAAGTTCACCAGAGCAATACGGGTCGTGGAGCCATAATGACCCCAAGCAAAGTAGCCGATGAGGGCGATTAAGACGAGGGCGATCCCCCCGAGAAGGAAGCGTCTCTGACGGCTACTTCGGGGGGTATGATGCTTATCACTCATAAGTAATAGGTGTAGATTGATCTTATCTCTTGCGCTCTAAGATCTCCATAGGGAGAATTGCAAGCAAAGATACAGCCATCACCTTGCTGTATAAATACCTAAGAATGGGGATATAACGCTCTACCAATAGCCTAATTATAGGTAGAGCCTCCATGATTGACCGATGACTCCATATATAATAGTGGAGTCTCCCCCACTCTTCTTCTGCCCGAGATCTTCCCC
Source organism: uncultured Porphyromonas sp. (assembly GCF_938039215.1). Taxonomy (GTDB): domain Bacteria; phylum Bacteroidota; class Bacteroidia; order Bacteroidales; family Porphyromonadaceae; genus Porphyromonas. The sequence continues at coordinate 24,414 of NZ_CALHVI010000007.1, forward strand.
TTGATGCGCCGAGCGAAGGGCACTCCCACTCCCCCACTCCGAACAACCCTTTTTGAAGGGGCTACTCCCCTTGATGCCAGCCCCCTCCACAGCCCGCTTTGCGAGGCCTCCACAAAAGGGGGAGAAAAAAACCTACGGTAGGTCGCACTTGCGACCCACGGTAGGTCGGTCAAGCGACCCACAGTAGGTTTTAAGAGCGACCTACCGTGGGTTGCTTTTTGCCCCCTCCAGAGAGCCCATTTCAGAGGGGTGAGAGGAGCAGTTTCAAAGGAATAGCTACCTTCAAGGCAAAGATCCCATCTTCCCCGAGGGAAAGTATTAGCCTTCAGAAGACAAACGCAGACAATCACCCCGCTTACGGGGAATATCAACACAGCATACGCCCCAGCCTATGAAATGCCTCTTGATGCTCCTCTTCCTCCTTCTCTTTTCCTTTGGGCAATCGGTTGATGCCCAAAGGAGAAAGAAGCCCCTAGACTCCCTACCCGACACGGTC
>NZ_CALHVI010000008.1 GCF_938039215.1 uncultured Porphyromonas sp.
TGCGACCCACGGTAGGTCGGTGAGACGACCCACAGTAGGTTTCAAAACAGGGGGTACAGAGGCTAGCAGAAGCAAGGCTTGGAGCAAGGGCTTTCACAGGGAGCTCGGGTAGCAAAATATCTATCGGGCAGCTACCCTGCTTGCCCCTGGATCTAAACAAAAGAATCCGCCCCTCGAAGGACGGACCTTCGAGGGGCGGATCGCAAAGGGGAAGGAGGAAAGATTATCCTTGGTTCTCACCTCCGAAGATGTCGTCGGCACTAGCCTCAGCAGGATCTTCGAATGCGTAGAACTCAGTCACCGAGGTACGACCCACAGGCTTCGTGATCGTGTAGCGGACGTAGCGGGCTGGATAGGACTTCTTCAGACCGACGAGGGCCTTAGCATCTCCAGAGAGACCAGAGATATCGGCACGACCAAGGTTAGTCCACTTCACGCCATCTACCGAGCACTCGAGCTGGATCTCACGGGGAGCTGCCCAGTCAGCCCAGTAGTAGGCGACGATACCACGGAACTTAGGGACGACCTTGCCGAAGTCAACGACGAAGCTGAAGCCTCTGTTGTTCGATGCGAAGTCTGTACCATAGTTGCCATCGATCACACGCTTGGGATCATTGCCCCCGTCGATACCGGAGGTCACCTGAGATACCGTCCACTTGGTAGTGCGCTCTGCCATATCGAAGTAGTTGACCGACGAGAAGTCGTAATCTGACTCTCCTACGACAAGAGCGTCTTCACTGCGAGCAGACTTGATGAAGGTAGCCGAGTAGAGATTGAGGTTGCTGCTGATAGCGACACCGCTGGCAGCGCTCTTGATCGACTCGATGACGACCTTGACCGTGTACTCCTCGGCAGCTTCACGAGCAGCGAGAGCTGCTAGATCAAGCGTCGCAGAGACTTGCTCACTGGAGATCTGACCAGCCTTGATCGTGACCTCAGTCGCACTGAGCGTGAGAGCGCTAGCGATCTCAGGGTTGCTCACCGTGGACTTGAGCGTCACGACGACATCCTGAGTCGAGGGACGATTGAGACGAACGGTGAAGTAGCCGACATTATTCCCCGTGATACCCGTACTGCTGTGCAGGAGGGGGTAACTATTGACAGGTACCGAATAGCGGTCTGCCTGGATATAGACACGAGGAGGATAGTTACGCTCTAGGAGGGTATCTACCGAATCCGCATCCTTTTTACACGCAGCTAGGCCAAGTGCCATCGTGGCAGCACAGAGGCCGAGGATCCAATGCTTATTATATCTCTTCATATGGATGATAGTCTATGTGATGATTAGTCTTCGTCAGAGCGAATGTCTACCCACTGAGAGGGAGCCGTGCGCTGACCCTCGCCGTGGTAGAGCTCGAGATCGTGGCCGTGGCCCGTAGCATCCTTGAAGGTCGTCCCCGTCCCTTCGTCCAGCTTCCAGTAGGCGACTAGGCCTGGAGTAGCGGGGTCGATCGAGAAGCGATTGCGACGGATCTGTGCAGCCGTGATGGCACGGTTCCAGAAGCGGATCTCACTCATATAGTAGTTCGATCTACGATAGGGGTGATTTCTCCAGCGAGGATAAGCGAACGTGAAGTCCTTGTACTGACCAACGGTAGCGAACTTGAGGTTCTGCTCCTGCTTGTTCAGCTGACCATTGACATAGATGGAGAGCGTACCATTAGCGCAGACAAGAGCCACGTGATACCACTTGTTGGATTCGGGCTTGATCGTAGCCGATACACCATCATGACCATTGACCTTGAACTGGAGGACATCGCCTTCCCAACGACCGAAGATGAAGCCTGAGCCTTCACCACCGCCATCAATCCCAGAGGAGATACCCATGAAGGACTGGTTGTTGTAGTTAGCACGGATGTCATCACTCTTGATACGCATCTCGACAGACCAAGTATCCGTCTTGACACCCTCAGCGAAGGAAGTCTTCATCCCCTGCTGCTGTAGGAGCTTGATCGCCTTCGTCTTGATCACCTGATCGCATGCGATGATGAAGTCCTTCTCGCCCTGAAGGACGGAGAGGTCAGCACCTGAGACCGAGGTGATCGAGAGGGGAATAGCGTACTTCTTACCACTCTTGCTCAGCTCTTCGGTGAAGGGCTTGATCGTGACCGTGAGCTCAGGCGTGGAGACCTTGCCCTGCTCGATCTTGAGCGAAGTAGCAGAGAGCGTATAGAACTCGGCAGGTAGCAGTACATAGTTAGCATCGTTACGCTTGTTGTAAGCATCAAGCGTAGCCTGCTGTACACCGAGGTTCACCGTGATCGTCTGCTTGGCAGGAGCTGCCGAGCGAACGAGGATGGAGGTCGTGCTATTAGCATCACCTACCGTGATGATGCGCAGGGGATCAGCCGCAGCACCACTAATATAGATCGAGTTATCTAGGGGCTTGTACTCTGCGTTGGAGCAACCGGAGAGGAAGGCAGCAGCGAGAGCAAGACCACCAAGCATCGTCTTATTCATCTTATTCATTGCTTTACGGATGACAAATTACTTGACAGGAGGAGCCATGATACGCATAGCCTTGCGAAGAGCAGGGTACGTACCTACTTGACCAGAGACGGTGTACTCATACTCCATGTGGTAGGTACCTACACCTGCCTTCTGGAGCGTCTTCCCATCTACGACGGGGAGCCAGCGAGCCATACCTTCGACACTTCTCATCACATTACCTGAGCGGTCAGTGTAGGTAGCACCACCTTGACCAGCCCACTTCTCGAAGTTCTCCGTGACGATGTACTTACGAGCGACATCAGCTGCTTCAAGCTGACCGCTGTAGTTGTCGATCGTGCTCTTGAGACGGGCATCGAGGTCTCCATCACCCCAGCTATTGTAAGCCTGGACGATGAAGTAGTTGAAGTACTTCCCGAGCTCTGGTACCATCTTCTGTGGCTCACCATTGAGCGTAAGGAGCTTACCCGTGCCCGACTGAGGGCCAAGGCGCTTACCAAGGGTGGAGATGAAGGTGGTCATATTCTTCGTCTTGATCACCTTCTCTTCTGCCGTAAGTCTACGCCAGCCAGGGTTGGCTTCCGTCCACGTATGGTCGAACCACAGGTTACCTTCGCCTTCGTAGTTAGGCTCGAAGTCGTAGTCGAAGCCATCGAGACCCAGCTTGTCGACGAGGTCACAAAGCGCATTAGCATACTTGATGATGGCAGCGGTCTGCTTCGCTTGAGCTGCTTCGCTCGTTCCGCTCTCCCAGCCCCAGTACTCCTCAGTAGTCTTACCATGAGGGGTCAGCTGAGCACCAACACTATTGACCTGGAAGCCCGTCAGGACCTTGGTTCCCTTGAGGGTCTGTACCTTCTTGAGGTCTTCACGGCGAGCTTCATCGAACTCAGCTACACCTGCCCCCCAGAGAGAGACGATACCAAGGCTATCGGGTAGCCCCATGAGCTGCGTCTTCATCGAAGCACCGACACCCGTCCAGCCACCGAACCAGCCGAAGCCAAGAGGCGCACCGCTCTTCTTGAAGGCTCGCAGGTTAGCATAGTAGTCCTCAGTAGTGATGTTACCACTCTTATCTGTTGGCTTGTACTGCTCGAGCTCCGTCCACTTAGAGCAAGAGCTTGCTCCAAGCACGACGATAGCACCTGCGGCTAGTGCCAAACACTTAATATTCTTCATATACTTAGTTCTTAAATATGGATACTAGGGCACACCTTAGTTCTTCTTTTGCCACCACATCTTAGTGGTATAGTCATCAGCTCCACCGAGGAGCTTGATAGCTGCCTGCACGTTTGCCGAGTTGACATCGTACTCCGTACGAGAGAAGGGCAAGCGGTTGGCCACATCCAGATGAGCATAGGCAGACTCGACAGTCCCTACGACAGGGAAGAACTTAGGATAGCCCGTACGACGATGTTCGCACCAGCCTTCGAAACCGAGAGGCCAGAGAGCAATCCACTTCTGCGTGATGATACGCTCCAGATTCGTCTCTTCTGAGTCAGAGTCACCCCACTGTGGAGTGATCGTGCTGACAGCACCCGTGCTATAGCGACCAGAGGGGTCTGTATAGTTAGCAGGGGCAGCCGTGCTTGCTAGATAGGCATCAGCAGAACCAGCACCCCACTGAGCGAAGGAGAGACGTACACCATCTTCATAGAGGCTCTTAGCCGTAGCACCACCGACATTCCAGCCGATAAGCGCAGCTTCTGCCTTGAGGAAGGCTACTTCACTTGCCGTGAGGATGATCGTAGGATCGGTGTTAGCGACCTTGACATTAGAGTACTTGCTGTACTCGCTACCATCCTGGTTAGAGCCAGAGCGAAGACCATCATAGCCTGCACCTGCAAAGCCTGAGTTCGTGAAGTAGGCAGAGCGTCGTGGGTCACTATATCCATTCATATAGCTCGTCAGGTCAGCTGCTACACGAGCATCGCTCCAAGCATTCGTGATCAGCCAGAGCATGCTGTTCCCCTTCTGATGGATGATCGCATTGTCTGCATTGTCTACGATCACACCGATAGAGTGGTTCACAGCTTCCTCGACAGCCGTCTTAGCCAGAGCAGGCTCGACATAGCGCATACGCATAGCCAGACGAAGCTTGAGGGAGTTAGCAAAGCGCACCCACTTCTTCAGGTCACCACGATAGATCAGATCTTGATCCGCCATCACCTTAGCCGTTGGGTTAGCTGAGATGTAGATCGTCAGATCACTGATCGCAGTATTGAGGTCGGCAAGCATCGCCTTGTAGACTACTTCCTGAGAGTCATAGGCGACCTTGAGGTTCCCCCCTTCGATCTGAGTATAAGGGATAGGACCATAGAGGTCGGTGAGGCGGTGCATCAGCCCGACACGATTGATCAGCGCTAGAGCGAAGGTAATGCCCTGACCATTCGTAGCCTCCTTGACCTTACGGAACTCAGGGTAGAAGCTCGTCAGGATGTTGAACGGAGTATTCAGCCAACCTTCGTGCATATAGCGATACACGGAGAAGTTGTTATTCCACTTCGTGTTGGACATGAGGAAGCGTCCCCAGATATCCCCCGTAAGGCTGAAGTGCTGGAAGTAACCCGACTGGTCAGCTGGGACGATCAGCGACTGAAGCTTGGGGAAGGAGGCAGCGATCTCGTAGTTATCACCACGGAGCTGATCCTTCGTGAAGGTATTCTCAGGAGCGTTGATCTCATCAAAGCCTCTTGTGCAGCTTGAGAGGGCACCCGCCATGACCAGTGAGGTCACCAAGATCTTCTTAGATATATTCATTGCTAATAGTAATGCTTAGTGGGAGCGAAGCTTAGAACTCCATCTTGATGCTGAAGCCGAAGCTACGCAGCGATGGCATCATGAAGATGTCCGACCCCTGGTTATACGTACCCGTAGAAGCCGTTGCCTCTGGGTCGAATGGAGCGTGATTGTAGATCATCAGGAGGTTACGCCCTACGATAGAAGCCGTGAGGCGAGCCTTGTTAGCAAGCCACTTCTTAGGGAGCGTGTAGGCAAGAGAGAGCTCCTGAAGACGTACGTTGGTAGCATCATAGAGATACTCCTGCGTGATACCACCACGGCCACCGACTACATTGTAGTAGCCTTCAGCATCTACACGGCCCTTGTTGACTACGACACCACCAGCATTGCGTGCATCAGCAGATGTCTTAGATACACCATAGGCATCCATCATGGCCTGCGTCATAGAGGTCACCTGACCACCGAAGCGAGCCGTGAGAAGAGCCGTTAGGTTGATTCCCTGGAAGGAAATGCTATTGCGCCAGCCGAGGTTACCGCTAGGTAGGACCGTACCGATCTTACGAGGAGAGATCTCTTCCTTGACCACGTTGTTAGTCGAGGGGTCGATCCAGATGTTCCCCTCCTGGTCACGCTTGAAGTCAGAAGACGTATAGAGGTCACCCATCGTACCATCCTTTACGAGGCGGACATTACCCTGATTGAGGAAGGGCAGGCTGTAGGTTTCCTTGGTGACGGGGTCGTAGTAGTTGTCGAGGAGCTCTACGATACGGTTGCGGTTGAAGCTATAGGTCACGTTGGTTTCCCAGTTTAGCTTACCGAAGTCCTTACGATAGCCGAGGGCAAACTCCATACCGTAGTTGCGGACATTACCCGACTGTACATACATCGAGGAGTAACCACTAGCAGGTGAAGTCGTCACGTTGAAGGTCTGGTTCTTCGTATCGGAGAGATACCAAGTGATATCCAGAGAGAGCGCATTGCCGAGGAAGCGCGAGTTCACCCCAGCTTCCCAAGAAGAAGTCTTTTCAGGATAGAGCTTACCAAGGGGACGGTAGGTAGGAGCAACCCACGTACGAGAATTGCTGTCCCACGTATAGCGGGGCTGCGTGAGGTTGCGAGGCAGAGGCGAACCTACGTCAGCGTAGGACACACGAGCCTTGAGGTAGTTGATGGCCTTAGGTAGCTGGATCATATCCGAGATCACGCCAGAGAGACCAATCGAGGGGAAGAAGTAAGAGAGCTGATCCGTACCAGCGAGCGTAGAAGACCACTCATTACGAGCCGTCATCGTGAGGAAGAGCAGACGCTTGTAGCCAATTTCTGCACTACCGAAGACAGCAAGAGCACGTTCTCTCCAGCCACCTGCGCTAGGAGCACCGTTGTTGCGGTCTACGTTGTACACGTTGAAGCCGTTGGGGACATCTGCTAGAGGACCACCATAGCCCAGCGAGTTGTAAGAGGTATTAGAGAGGCTACCCCCGATATTAGCCGAGAGGCTATAGTCTTCGGCAAAGGTCTTGTTGATGTTGGCCATAGCATCGGCATACATCTGCTTCTCTTCAGCCTTATTCTGGTTGTAACGCCCCTTGGTGCTACCACCCGTCCAATAGGTATCGGTACCAGCGTAGAACTTGTCCTTACCATTGACGATCGAGTTGTCTACACGGATACGGCCCGTCAGGTCGATCCAGCTAGCGACCTTCCACTTCAGGCTACCGTTGAGCATATAGCGCTCGCGGTTCTGCAGGCGGTTCTTGCGATACATCTGCCAGTAAGGGTTCTCCATGTCGATACCACCATTACCCCAGCGCCAGTTCTGGACACTGATGTTACGGGCTTCGTCATAGACTTCATACTGACGCACTTCATCGAAGTTCTCACCACGAGGATAGAGATAGAGAGCAGGCAGAGGGTTGTAGTAGTACCCCTGAGCTACCATGTTCTTCTGATCCTGAAGGATGTACTGTGCACCGAGGTCAAGCGTCAGCTTGTCGCCGAGGAACTTGGTCGAATTGCGGAAGGTGAAGTTGTAGCGGTTGTACTTGTTGTTGGGGAGGATACCAGCAGCATTGGTCGTAGCTGCAGAGATGTAAGTCTGGTTCTTCTCCGTACCCGTCGTCAGAGCAATCGAGTTGATGATGTTCGTACCGGTGTTGAAGAACTTAGCAGGATCATACGCCAGTGCACTACCCTTAGCACCCCAGCTCTTGAAGGAGCCTGGCTGATTGCCATACTCACTCTGGAAGCGAGGCATGATGAAGGGGTTCGAGAAGGTCGTGCTGTTGCTATACTCAAGCTTGACCTTACCTTCCTTACCCTTCTTCGTGGTGATGAGGATGACCCCCTGAGCGGCACTTGACCCGTAGAGAGCCGCAGCGGCAGGGCCACTGAGCACGCTCATGCTCTCGATATCATCGGGGTTGATGTCCGAGATACCTTCACCGCTAGGCTGCGAAGAGTACTCCCCAGAGGTACTACCATTGTTCACGTTGAAGATGGGCACCCCGTCGATGACGTAGAGAGCATTATTGTTTGCCGAGATGGACTTGATACCACGCATGACAACACGTGTAGCACCACCGACACCCGCAGCAGAAGCATTGATATTGACCCCAGCGACCTTACCATTGAGGCTGTTCATGAAGTTGGCATCCTTGACCGTCGTCAGAGCGTCATTCTTGACCTCTTGGACATTGTAGCTCAGTGCCTTCTGCGAGCGCTTGATACCGAGAGCTGTGACGACGACCCCTTGGATCTGGTTGTCTTCACTAGCGAGCTCGATCTTCAGCTCGGTCTGATTACCGACAGGCACTTCCTTCTTCGTATATCCGATGGAGGATACGACGAGGACGGCACCTGTCTTCACGTTCTTCAAGGTGAACTTACCGTTGATGTCGGTAGAAGCACCTTGACCAGGTACGCCCTTGACCAGGACCGAAGCCCCGATCACTGGCTCATGATTCGTGGCATCGAGGACGACACCACTGATACTCCGCCCCTGTGCCAATGCCGTAGCGACACAAAGGAAAAGCGTCATGAGGAGAGATAGTACTTTCTTCATATCTAAAAATTAAAAAAATGGAGTCTGGGAAGGTTAGCGAAGCCGTATGCGTGAGGCAGCTGAGGTAGCTGATGCATCACAAGACAAGTAAAGCCCCCAGATCTCTACGTGTCGCCACGCTATCTAGGAGCTTTTCTTCTCTAAGTATAGATGAAATATGAGTATATAGCTGGTCCACCCATGTGGAGCGCATCCACGGGTCCCACTGCTTCGCCATATAGATAGACGAATGCTCCATCGGATCTGCACCCGATAGGTCACGCAGGCTAGACCTCTCAATGGTAAGGTCTAAAGAGAGCACGCTGTCACGAAGTGTAACCATGTTGTGTTAAATCAGCGCGCAAAAGTAGCAATTAAAACCTTCCCAAAATACTTTTGGAAGCATTTCGATTTAATAAATTTATTTAGGAATACCTATATTTCGTAACCCTCTGACTCACTGGCATTCCCGAGTCCCATCAACGGCTATCAAGAGCGATATCCGAATCAGAAAACTTCGCCTCCAGCCTCCCTATCTACTGGGGCTTTTGAGGGCCCCCTTTTAGGACCTACGGTAGGTCGCCGAAAAAACCTACTGTAGGTCGTCGATGCGACCCACGGTAGGTCGGTGAGACGACCCACAGTAGGTTTCAAAACGGGGGTATCTTGGGACGAAAAAAGCGAGGCTGCATCCTCGGGGGATACAGCCTCGCTAAACTAAAGAGGAAAGCCTCTAGGACGGACTACTTCGTCGCAGGGAGAGGGAAGCGATAGAGCTTATCACCATCCTGCTCAAAGGTTGCCCCCTGAAGATTCGTGAAGTGACGGCCATTGCTTGACCAGTCCCAGATCTGGGTCTCATCCTCTGTGACCTTGCCTGTCGCATGATCATACTTCTTACCATTCATAGGATAGTATGCTACGAGGTTAGCATCAGTAGGATCAACCGTCTTCCAGACGTTGGCAGCGATCTGAGCTGGGGTGCGAGCGACCTTGTAGAAGCGGAGTTCGCGTACTAGGCCACGGGTCGTACTGAGCCAGAAGCCACCGAGCTTGTAGTCGCCTTCGCGTACAGGCTGGTTGAGCACTAGACGGCCATTGCAGTAGACGGAAACATTTGCCCCATCATATACGAAGGAGAACATGTACCACTTCTTATTCTCTAGAGGCATGATATCCTTGGAGAGACTGAGGTCTGTACCCCCCGTACGAAGGAAGGAGCCATCGGCACCTACCACAGGGTAGATCTCACTCTTGTCGTCTGATGCACCGACGAACTTCGTACCTGCTAGAGCTCCATTGATGTTGGTACGGTAGACCATCACCTCCATCGTCCACTGGGGAACGAGGATATCCTCCGAGAAGTAGGTAGCGATCTCATTGCCCGTATTGATACGAAGCACCTTGGTCTCCGTAGCCTGGTCGACGACGATGAGCGCTTCGCTCTGACCGCCGATAGCATGGGCACCTGCACCCGTCAGCTTCAGAGGGAGAGCGAAGATCTGACCTGCAGCGAAGGTCACCTTCTTGAGCTTGACAGGCACCGTAGCCGACACCTTACCTGCGGGGATCTCCACCGAAGAAGCGATCTCATACATCTCCTTAGGCAGGAGCGTATAGTTCGTTCCGTTCTTGGCATTGTAAGCATCCAACTGAGCCTTGTCACCTACGGAGAATCCAATAGTCACAGGCGCAGAGGCTGGCTTGACGAGATCGATGCGAGGCCCGACAGCCTCCTGCGAATCTCCATTGAGCAGGAAGATCTGCGTCTGATCCTGCCCATGGATGTAAGCGCCTTGCTCGACTTCGTGCTCCTTCGCAGGATCGTTGTAGAGTTCGTTCTGGCAGCTAGCTAGCAGTCCTGACGCTAGCAGCATATATGCGAATCTTTTCATTGTCTTGTCTATAGCTGTTTAGCGGTTATTGGAACTCTTCCTTCTGAGTAGCGCTGACACGGTTGCCCGCATTGAGTGCCTGACGAAGGAAGCGGTAGTTACCACCCTCGGTATCCAGCTCCATGTGGTAGGTACCGATACCAGCGATACGCTTGCCATTGGGCAGGATCATCGTAGCGTAGTCCATGATCTGACGACCTACGTCGAGCTTCTGGATCTCCGCTCTAGAGCTCGTATAGGTAGGATAGCCACCGGTCTTAGAGTACTTCTGGAACTCTAGGGTGAGGAAGGTCTTCCCCTCCCAGTTGTCTAGATGTGCACCCTGGCGCATCTTGCGCTGTGCTGCCGCCGTCGTAGACTCGTCATAAGCCTGATAGAGATAGAAGGTGATCATCTTAGAGGCTTCGGCAGAGAGCTTATAAGGCTCCCCGTCGAAGAGCAGGATACGACCCTTGGGATGAAGACGATCATAGAGCGTCTTCACGAAGGTGTACATCCCGATATTTCGCTCGGGAGAAGCATCGATGACATCAGCTTCTGCCCCCACATAGGCGGCAGCAGGGTACTTCTTCCAATCATAGTAATAGGTCTCTCCATCCTCTTCATAGGTCTGAAGAGCTGTAGCCAAGTTACCGCTACCACCATAATAGGGTTCATAGTCGATATCGAAGCCATCGAGGTTGTACTTCTCAATGGTATCACAGATCGCATTGGCATAGGCCTTAACCCCTTCGAGGAATTCGCCTCCGCCCTTCTCCTTCACCCAGTAGTCGATGGCATTCTTCCCCTTAGGGGTGAGCTGGTCACCGAGGTTGGAGACGATCCAGCAGAGCAGGACCTTACCACCCTTAACTTCTTGGAAGAACTTCAAGTCAGTCTTCTGAGCTTCGGTAAGATCACCATGCGTTCCCCAGAGCGAGACGATATCCACGCTATCAGGGAGCATACGGAGGTACTTCTGAGGATCCGTCCCCTTAGCCGTCCAGCCACCGAACCAGCCGAAGCCACGGACGTGTGGGGTCTGCTTCCAAGCACGGAGCTTAGCATAGTGCTCCTTTTGCGCAGGAGTGAGCTGATCAGCACTCGTCATCTCAATCATTGGGATGGATCGCTTCAACCCCTGCTGGCTGTCGTAGGTGAGCTTCTCTTCGTCCGTCCACTTGCTACAAGAGATAGCAGAGAGGGCAGTGAGAGCTACCAGCGCATATTTTAGCATCTTCATAGATGTTCGTTATTCTTTAGGTTACTGATTAGGACGATCTTCACGCACCCACCAGAGACGCGTAGCACCGAGGTCTACACCACCGAGGAGGCTAGGGATGATCTTGAGATTAGGATTGCTATCGTAGGCCGACGCAGGGAAGGAGAAGCGCTCAGGAGCACGCATACTAGCAGGACCACCGATACGTGAGGGAGCCCCCGTATCTGCAGGCTTCATGATGAAGGGATAGCCCGTACGACGGTACTCAGTCCAAGCCTCATAGGCATTGGGGAAGAGAGCAAGGTACTTCTGAGTGATGATCTTCTGAAGCTGTACTTCAGTAGCGTTACGATTAGGATCGACATCTGTCCAGCTGGGCGATACATTACCCGAGGAGATATTGTCGCTATATCGACCGATGTAAGGGTTATTCGCCACAGAGGTCGCTACAGGAGTAGAACCCATCTGAGCTAGATAGCTCGTGGCATCACCTGCACCAGCTTCAGCGAAGGACTGACGTACACCCTGCTCATAATACTCTTGAGCCGTACCCGAAGAGAGCAGCCCATAAAGAGCAGCCTCTGCCATGAGGAAGTAGGTCTCAGAAGCACGGAACCAGTAGACAGGAGTCGTGTTCTGGAAGTTAGGCTTCGAGGCATACTGTGCGGTATTCTCCCCTTCCTTCTTTGACTCTCTGTTAGTCGGAGGGAGGAAGTAGTAGCCAGAGCGACCACGATAGGTCCCTTGAGTGAAGTACTTCTCCAGACGGGGGTCATTATAGCCCTGGAGGTAGGACCAGATCGTAGCCCCCATACGGGTCTCATTATACTGATTGACCGAGATCAGAGCTGGGTGAGCCAGAGGCTGCTTCTCTGAGTCTCCGATCTTCGCTTCATCATTGGTCGCCTCGATAAGTCCACCATTAGCGGGGTTCACAGCCTTGGTGATGTACTCCTGAGCAAGAGCCGCATCCTTGAAGTGAACACGGACTGCCATACGAAGCATCAGCGAGTTAGCTAGACGCACCCACTTACTGGCATCACCATTATAGACGAGGTCGTAGCGCTGGAGGATAGGCTCCTGAGCCTCGCGCAGCAGCGTAGCGCACTTCTCCAGCTCAGCGAGCATGCCCTTATAGACCTCATGCTGTGAGTCGGGAGTAGGGGTGATATCCCCGCTACCAGCCTTAGTGTAGACGATTGGACCGAAGGCATCGGTAGCACGGAGCCACCCGACGATCTTGACAACATTAGCTATCGCTAGGATCTGCTGAGCTTGGAGGTTATCCTGAGCACGAGATGCCTGAGTATGGATAGGTAGCCAAGACTTAGCGACATCACCATAGAGGAGCCCATAGAGCAGGCCCATACGACCATTTGTGAAGGTCCAAGTCCCTTCGGTGTTGAAGTTCCAGTTATTGTTGTTGCTGTAGTAGCCGATATAGTTACCGGTGGAGATCAGCTCGAGGACCTGCATGCTATTGCCTGGTCCCACATCTCCTGCAGGGCCAATAGGCATGACCGTACGCTGAAGGTCCATCAGTGGCAGACCATAGCTGAGACCACCCTGATTGAGCTCCTTGTCGGTGACACCGGTACGACTTGTATTGATCTCTTCCTGATTGCACGAGGAGATAAGCGCTCCAAGGGCGAGGACAGGGAAGATGGCTAAATTCTTAAGTTTCATACGATAGATACGTATTGATAAGGTGAGGGACGAAGGCTAGATACCGAGCTTGAGGCTGGCACCGATGGTACGCTGGCTAGGTAGCATGAAGTAGTCGTACCCCTGACCGAAGGTACCCGTGGAACCCGTGAGTTCGGGATCGAAGGGAGCCTTGTTGTAGATCATCCAGAGGTTAGTAGCGTAGACAGAGAGACCGACGTTCTTGAAGACCTTCCCGAAGACACTCTTGGGTAGGCTGTAGGAGAGGCTAAGCTCCTGTAGACGGACGTTGGTCGCCGAGTAGACGTAGTAGGAGTCTAGGTTGTAGACAGCGTCATAGAACTTCTGAGGATCGATATTGAGACCCTGCCCGATCGTCACACCGCCTGCATCACGAGCCTCAGCAGAAGCCTGCGATACACCGAACTTATCCAGAGCAGCCTGCGTCTTCGAGATCACAATACCGCCAAGACGTGCCGTGAAGAGGACATTCAGATCAAAGCCCTTGTAGGAGAAGCCGTGCTTCCAACCGAAGTTCCACTTAGCATTGACAGAGCCAAGCTTGTAGGGGTCGGTGGGCTCGGTGACGAGCGACTGACCCTGAGTGTACTCGACGTAGCCATTTGCATCACGCTTGATACGTTCGCTAGCGTAGACATCACCCAGTTCGCCACCTTCACGCAGACGGAAGCGACCCTTACGGATATCCGTTAGGTCGAAGACCTGACCCGAGATGGGGTTGGTCACACCAGAAGCGAGCTTGATGATCTTATTGCGGTTAGCCGTAGCTGTAAGGCTAGTATTATAGTCAAAGCCACCGAACTTCTTGTGGAAGCCGAGAGTCATTTCCACCCCACGGTTGCGGACATTACCTGCCTGGACATAGAGCTTCTTGTAGCCCGTCCCTGGGTCAAGGTCTGTCTCGAGGAGCTGATTGAGCGTATTGGACTGATAGATGGTAGCTCCGAAGGTCAGAGCACCACCGAACCAACGAGAGTCGATACCGAGCTCGACCGAGCGCGTACGCTCTGCCTTGAGGTCAGGCAGAGGATAGTAGTCGAAGGGCTCTACCTTACCGCTACCCATAGAGTGGGTGATGGTCCCTGGGGTCAGCCCCGTGAAGGGGATAGGAGAACCTACTTCGGTGAAGGAGGTACGTACCTTCAGGTAGGACAGTGCTGGGCGAAGCTTAGCACGGAGATCCGAACCGATGAGGTCAGTGACGACAGCCGAGAGACCGATCGAAGGATAGAAGATCCATGGGTCTACGCTATTGACAAGCTGCGAAGGCTTGTCGGTACGTCCCGTGAGGGTGAGGAAGAGCGCACTACGCCATGCAAGTTCAGCAGAAGCGAAGACAGCGAAGTTGCTCTTACGGCTTGAGCCCTCCGAACCTCCGCTCTGGAGCGAGTTGGTATTGGAGAAGATGAACTTATTAGGGATGAGTGAGAGGTGACCACCGAAGCCCTGGCTCTTGGTGTCGTACTCTTCATAGGAAGTACCAAGGGTAGCCGTGAGGTTGAAGTCTTTGCCAATGGCTGAATTGTAGTTAGCCATGAAGTCCACATACTTCTGCTTGAAGTAGCTGTTGTCTGCGGAGTAATAACCCAGAGGCTTAGAGAAGACGCTTGAGGTAGAAGCATAGAGCTTCGTCTCACGCTGGGTGTAGGTATTGTCCAGACGCACACGACCGGAGAAGTTGATCTTCTTGTTGAGCTCATACTTGAGCGAACCGAAGAGCATGTAGCGGTCGTTGACCTCGGGGTGCAGGTTGCGGTAAGCGACCCAGTAAGGGTTCTGCACGTCCGTACCCATGCTACCAGGAGACCAGTACTGCGTGTAGTAGCCTTCCTTAGCATCGTAGCGCTCGAAGTACTTCTCCTGGTCGAAGTTCTTCCCTCTAGGATAGAGGTAAGCACCGACGATGGGGTTGAAGTAAGCCCCATAGGAGATCATATTGTTCGCGTAGTCACGGATGTAGTTAGCCGAGACATCGAGCGTAAGCTTATCATCGAGGAACTTCGCCGTGTTGCGGATCGAAGCATTGTAGCGATGGTACTTATTGTTGGGCACGATCCCCTTAGCGTTGATGGCAGAGGCGGAGAAGTACGTCTGGTTCTTGTCCGTCCCGACAGAGAAGTTGAAGGAGTTGTTGTACGTGACCCCACGGTTGAAGAAGTCTCTAGGCTGATAGTCGGTAGGCGTAGCGAGCTTCTCTCCCCAAGAGGTATATTCCCCAGGCTTGTTGCCGTAGGTGTTCTGGAACTTAGGCATAATGAAGGGCGAAGCCGTCTCCACAGAAGAAGAGAAGTTCACACGCAGCTTACCAGCTGCACCCTTCTTAGTATTGATGAGGATGACCCCGTTCGCAGCCGAAGCACCATAGAGAGCAGCAGCAGAAGGACCCGTCAGGACACTAATTGACTCAATGTCGTCGGGATTGATGCTGGAGATCCCTTCACCCGAAGCACGACCTGAGCCGAAGCCCGAGCCGTCTCCACCACGGTCTGCGCTATTACCGACAGGTACCCCGTCGATCACATAGAGGACGTTGTTATCCCCAGAGATCGACTTATTACCACGCATGACGACACGGGTGCTACCACCGACCCCAGAGGCGCTACGCTGGATATTCACCCCAGCGACCTTACCATTGAGGCTGTTCATGAAGTTAGCATCCTTGACCGTCGTCAGAGCGTCGTTCTTGACCTCTTGGACATTGTAGCTCAGCGCCTTCTGAGAGCGCTTGATACCGAGAGCGGTGACGACGACCCCTTGGAGTTGGTTGTCTTCACTAGCGAGCTCGATCTTTAGCTCAGTCTGATTACCGACGGAGATTTCCTTCTTGGCATATCCGATAGAGGATACGACGAGGACAGCACCCGCCTTGACGTTCTTCAAGGTGAACTTACCGTTGATGTCGGTAGAAGCACCTTGACCAGGCACGCCCTTGACCAGAACCGAAGCCCCGATCACTGGCTCATGATTCGTGGCATCGAGCACGACACCACTGATGCTCCGCCCCTGTGCTAGTGCCGTAGCGACACAGAGGAAAAGCGTCATGAGGAGAGATAGTACTTTCTTCATATCTAAAATTAAAAAATGGAATCTTGAGGGAAGAAATGAAGTGAACACCCGAGCTACCCTAAGTAGCTGCGACACTTCACAAGACAAGGAAAGCTCCCAGACCTCTACCTGCTACCAAGCCTAGTCTAGGAGCCTTTCCGCTTGGGATACAGATAGGACTGAGCATATATCTAGTCGATCTGCGCATCGAGCGCATCCACCAGTTCGCCAGCTTTGTCATATAAATAGAGGAATGCCCTATCTGGTCTGTACCCGATAGGTCACGCAGACTAGACCTCTCGTGCGAGGGATCTAGGGAGAGTAGGCTGTCACTAAGTATAACCATGATTATCCAGTCAGCGGGCAAAAGTAGTAATTTTAACCTTCCAAAAAATACTTTTACAAGCCCCCTTGCTTAATAAAATTCTTTAAGAACACACCTACATCGGAACGACTGGGCACCACTGTTTTTCCCGAAGCCCATCACCACCCACCAAGATCAACATCCCAATCAAAAAAGCCCCCTCCAGAAGCCCTGTCTACAGCGACTTCTGAAAACCCTCTTTTGGAACCCACGGTAGGTCGCCGAAAAAACCTACTGTAGGTCGTCGATGCGATCCACGGTAGGTCGTCTCACCGACCTACCGTAGGTTTCTTTTCAGCCCTTCAGCAGCCTCTTTGCCTACCCCCTATATCCACGCTCCAGATCTGGGCTAGACTGCCACATAAAAGAAGGGGCCCCCTATCTGATGAGCATCTCACAGATAGCACAAAGGGAGCGACCGCACTTCTTTCTGGTGCGGTCACCCCCTTTCTTAGATGAGGGAATGCTGAAGTAGATCTATAGCGAAGGCCCGTACATGTACACCTTGAGGGCTACATGTACGGGCCTTGTAATCAAAGATAGGAGGATGAGAGCTTACTTCTCTGCGAAGAAGTTCAGTTCACCGATACCGAAGTACCCAGACTTGATCGCATTGACACCAAGGATCTTTACACCCTTAGCTTCAACAGGGTTGAGGAAGCGAACGATGACGACATTCTCCTGATTGAAGTAGCTAGCAGGGAGGACACCCTGAGAAGTCCAGTTGGTACCATCCTGCGTGGTGAAGATCTCAATCCCAGAGAAAGAATCCATCTTCTCATCAGTACCCTTGAAGAGGATATAGTTGAACTTCTTCGTGCCATTCTTGAGGATACCAGTCACCCAAGGAGCAGGTTCTCCGTAGGCAGCATACCACTCGTTAGAGGGGTCGCCATCATAGAGAGCGTCCTTGCTGTAGGTGTAGTTACCCCAAGAGAGCTCAGAAGAGACATCATAGGTGACATCTGCAGAGGTCAGCATCACTCCCTGAGGATCGCGCGTGAAGAAGCTTACATTCTGGTAGCTCTTCTTCACGGGGATGAAGTAGGTACCATAGTCCCGGCTGACACCTACAGACGATGCACCTACGACAGCTGAGACCTGGACGGGGATAACGAAGTGCTCCGTAGCAGCATTCTGCTTCGAGATCTCGTCATACTTATCCCCTGTGCTGACGGTGATCGCTGTAGAGCTCTTCGTCTGACCCTTGGGGATCGTCACGGTCGTGGTCGAAAGCTTAGCGTAGCCTTCGGGAGCAACACGATAGCCTGAGTGAGAGGCAACGAAGGAAGCACCAGATGCCTCAGAGGTACCGATAGCGACAGTGACCGTCACATCCTGAGCAACTGGCTTAGAGAGGTAGACATAGCGCTCCTGATCTGCCCACTTGGTGAGAGTCGTCCCTTGGAACGTGACTTGGAGAGGGTTCTTCAGAGACTTAGATAGATCAAAGTCCCCAGTCTTGATATAAGCTACAGATTCAGCAGTCTTGGTATCAGCCTTATCATGGAGAGGCGTATCCAGATCAAAGCCCTTCTGACACGCCGTTAGGCTGAGGAAGAGTGCTGCACAAGCTATGGATAGAGTCTTTTGCATAAAACTTCAATGCTATTAGAGGGATCGTACACAGCCCCCCCCTCCGAAGGGGAGGGCTGTGTCGTATCACCGATATTAAGATTAAGGGACCTTGACTGTACCCTTACCGTCAGAGCGGACATCCGATACCCAAACAGGTGTCTGGATGACATTGCTCTCGTGATTCTTGTCGTCGTAGCTACCATCGTAGACATTCAGGGCAGGAGCACCAGCTACGGAGTTAGCGAACGTACCACCCTTACCTTCGTTCATCTTCCAGTAGTGGAGGAGACCTGGGCTAGTAGGATCGACAGTGTACTCGTTGTCACGGAGCTGCTCAAGCGTACGAGCCGTATTCCAGATACGGAGTTCGCTGAAGATACAAGCATTGACAAAGTAAGCTGCACCAGAACCTGCGACATGGATCGCATCATTGAGCTTGAAGACACGTCCAGCAGGCTTGTCTGTGCTGGTGATCTTGCTACCATTGACATAGAGCGTAGCCTGAGCACCGTCGAAGACCAGAGCGATGTGGTACCACGTATTGGTCTTAGCACCTTCGAAGGTACGGTCGATCTGACCGCCATCACCGAACTTGATATTCAGGTAGTCGTAGGGAGGGTTAGCATCACCGAAGCGCATGTAGATCTCAGAGCCCGGAGCCCATGCACCGAAGAGTGCTTGGTTGTTTCTATTGAGACCATTGATATTGACACGCATCTCGATGGTGAAGCGCTGGAGCTCTACAGGAGCAATACCACGAGCGATAGCCTTGTAGTACTTACCCTTGTAGGTACCGAGGATAGGAGCATAAGCCGAAGTGATCGTCTTGATCGCATAGACATAGGTATCAGCGCCCTTGAGGACAGCAGCCGAAGCACCTGCAGACTTGAGCTTGAAGGCGATAGCGAACTTCTTACCCGAATCCATCTGCTCCTTGCTAAGAGGCGACAGGGAAACCTTCACAGCTTCAGAGAAGACAGAACCTGCCTTAACCACCACATTAGAAGTGGAGAGCTTCACCTGCTCTGCAGGGAGCATCACGAAGGAGGTACCATTGAGCTTGTTATACTGCTCAAGAGCCTCGGCACTGAGTTCGAGGGAATAGGCCTGATCCTTGTCCTGAGGGTTAGAGAGACGGACATTGATATCCGTCGACACTTCGCTGTCACCCAGCTGAAGTGACCCCAGACGACCAGCTTGCGTCCCAGTCTGAGCGATATAGGCTTGGTTAGAGAGCTCCTTGAGTTCTCTGTCGTTACAAGCCCCGAGGAGCATAGCCGCAGCTACGACTCCAAGGATAGATTTATTGATCTTCATATTATGCGACTACTTAATGATTGGGTTCATCAGCTGGATAGCACGACGCCACCAAGGATAAGAGAGTCCCTTGACTGGGGACATATCGATACCGTTGACGACATCTGGAGTGCTGATAGCATACTCTAGGTCGACACGGAAGGCTCCGACACCACCCTTGCGATAGGTGACACCATCAACGACAGGGTTCTGGAGAGCGAAGTTCAGGATCTGACCCAGACCTGCTTCACCACCACGAGTAGCACCAGACTCGAAGTTCACGACGAAGATGCTCTTCTTACAGATATCTTCGACAGAGAGGACATCCTTGTATACTCGAAGCATCCCCTGGAAGTGCGCATTCTGATAGCCGACTCTGTCGCTATAAGCCTGGATGATGAAGTAGTTGAAGTACTTGGCATGCGTAGCAGGAAGAGCATCGGGCTGACCATCCACTGCAAGGACCTTCTTACGACCAGCCTCAGTCTCAGCCATGGGGCCGATACGCTTACCAAGGGTTTCGATGAAGAGGGTCATGAGGGTAGGTACACCATCCACCCTATCCGTACGCCACAGCTCATAGTCCGTATTGAAGGGATGGCTATAGCTAGGCTCAGCATCGATATCAAAGCCGTCGTAACCATACTTATCGATGAGGTCACAGATAGCGTTAGCATACTTAACGACAGCGGCACGACGAGCGGCCTTACCTGCTTCAGTATCTTCGGTGCTCCACCCCCAGTACTTGTGCGTCCACTTTTCACCCTCCTTAAGGGCTACCTTTTCAGCATCAGTAGGATCGGGAGTAATACCATTCCCCATATCGAGGACGAGGAAGCAGATCATAGCCTTCAGCCCCTTCTTTTGCTGGGCCATACGCAGGTCCTTGAGCTGAGCTTCGGTAGGATTCTTCCAGCCCCCCCAGAGGGAGATGAGGTCTACGGAGTCAGGAAGCCCCATGAGAGAGCTCTGCATGTTCGTACCGACCCCTGTCCAAGCGCTGTAGTAAGCGAAGGCAACCTGGTGATCAGAGTTCTTATAGTCACGGAGTGCCTTGTAGTACTCCTCAGTATGTGCAGGCTTGGTCAGATCCATAGGATGCTGGATCTCCATATCCGTCCACTTGCTGCAAGAGGACAGACCGAGCAGAGCGACTGCAGATACCGCTAGGATATTCTTAATCTTCATTTCTTAGTTCGTTAGCTAGGGAAATTACTTCTTCTGCTGCCACCAGAGCTTCGTAGCATAGTCATCTGCTCCTCCAAGGATAGTAAGAGCAGCTGCGTAGTTAGCCTGGTTACGAGTACGCTCATTGACATCGTAGGGGATACGATTAGCTACGTGGATGGTGTAGCCACTAGTCGCTACAGGGAGAGCGAAGACCTTAGGATAACCCGTACGACGGATTTCGCTCCAAGCTTCCTGCCCGTTGGGGAAGAGAGCTAGCCACTTCTGGGTGATGAGGCGTTCAAGCTTGACTTCTACATCAGCAGCTTCATCCCACTTAGGAGTGATGGTGCTCACGGCAGGCATATCCTTACCATAGCCACCGACAGCATCCTTGTAGTTAGCTGGAGTTTTTTCGCTCTGGAGGTAAGCCTCTACACCTGTAGCGCCCCACTGAGTGAAGGATTCCTTGACACCACGCTCATAGAGCTCCTTGACGGAGCCACCCATATTAGGCCAGCCAGCAAGAGCTCCTTCAGCGCGGCAGAACCACATCTCTGCAGCAGAAAGCCATACACTAGGAGAATTCTTCGTGACAGCAGCTGCTGAATAGAGCTTATCTGCAGCAGCCTTATTCTTGACATTAGCACCAGCTAGACAGCCTACGAGCTTACGATCAGCCTTAGTTTCAGGCTCAGCGAAGTAAGCAGAGATGCGAGGGTCTTCGTAGCCGTTCATGTACGAGTCGATGTCGGCGCAAGCACGCGAGTCTCCCCACTCAACTGAGGTCTTATAGAGACCACGAGGGATGTAGGTGATGGCGCAATTGTCAGCAGAAGATTCGATGACCCCTTCGGCAAGAGCTTCCTTAGCATACTGCTGAGCAAGCTCTGGTGCGGCATAGCGCATACGGATAGCGATACGTAGCTTGAGGGAGTTAGCAAACTTAATCCACTTTGCGAAGTCGCCACCATAGATCTTATCTGCAGCCTCATTGACCTTCACACCAGGGTTAGCTAGCGTATAAGCCTTGAGCACCTTGCTTGCGGTGGTGAGGTCGTTCACAAGAGCCTTGTAGATATCCTCCTGAGAGTTATATCCTTCAGGATTCTTAGGGTCTAGGCCAAAGGGCATAGGACCCGACTTGTCGGTGAGAGCGAGGAAAGCATGAGCACGCATGATAAGTGCCCAGTTATAGTTCAAGTCTCCCTTGTCTGAGAGAGCTTCGATCTCGGCAAAGGCGCTCTTGGCTGGGACCAAAACCTCAGAGTTAGCCCATGCCAGCCAGCTATTAGGAGCAGTGAAGATGGTGAAGTTCTTTGAACTAAAACCATCATTTGCATACGTGAAGTAGCGGCCTAGATAGTTCCCCACGAGGTCGAAGTTCGTCTGATACCAGTTCTCCTGCTCAGGGAAAGAACGATTCTGCAGCTGGATGAGGAACGAAGAGATACTATAGTTATCACGCTGTAGGGTCTCCTTATCAAGGTTTCCCCCAGGGCGGTTGATTTCCTCGAAGCCACTCGTGCAGGAGCCAAGAGTGAGGGCTAGAGCAGCGAGGCTGAGGCCCTTGGCAATATGATTGATCTTCATAAGATACATGTGGATAAGAGTCAATTAGCTTAGAACTGAAGCTTCACGGTGAAACCTAGGTTACGAAGGCTAGGCTGCATGAAGTAGTCGAAGCCCTGGTAGTAAGTCCCAGTAGAAGCGGTCAGCTCAGGGTCAAATGGAGCCTTATTGTAGATCATCAGGAGATTACGAGCCGTCAGACCGAGAGAGAGGTTGACCTTATTACCGAGGAGCTTCTTAGGGATAAGGTAGGAGACGTGAGCTTCCTGGAGACGTACGTTCGTAGCGTCGTAGATATACTCTGACCAGACAGGGTTAGCACCACCGACGATAGAGTAGTAGCCCTGAGCATCGACACGACCATTACCGACGGCGACACCGCCGGCCTTACGTGCGTCTGCAGAAGCCTTAGATACCCCATATTCGTCGAGGATCGCCTGCGTCTGAGAGAGGACGATACCACCGATACGAGCAGAGAACATGAAGCCGACATTCAGACCCTTCCAGCTGAATTCGTTGACCCAACCCAGATTAGCATCGGGCAGGACAGAACCCTTGTAGACAGGATTGCTAAGAGTAGAAGAAGTGACCTTACCATCTGCGGAAACTTCAGGATAACCTTCGGGTGTACGCTTTATGTCGGTATTGACATAGACATCACCCATAGAACCACCTTCGCGGAGGTAAACTTCAGCACCCCTCAGACCACCCTTAGAGATAGGATCCTTGCGGCCAGGGAGGAGCTCGACGATGCGGTTCTGGTTAGCACTGAACGTACCCGTGGTGGTCCACTCCAGCTGACCGAACTTGCTCGTCCATCCGATAGCAAGCTCGATACCACGGTTGCGGACATTACCAGCCTGGATGTACTCGCTGTTGTAGCCGTTGGAGGCAGAGGAGAGAGGCATGAGGAAGGTCTGGTTCTTCGTGTTCGACTGGTAGACAGTAGCTTCTACGCTGAGTCGGTTGCGGAAGAACTTACCCGTCACCCCAGCTTCCCAAGAGTAAGTCAGCTCAGGCTTGAAGTCGCTTGGGAACTTATAGGTCACCGTAGAGTAGCTCTGCGTAGCAGGATCATACTTGTAGCGGTAAGGGGAGGAGATCTGAGCAGGGATAGGTGACCCTACCTTAGCCCAAGAGACACGCGTCTTGAGGTAGTTGATCCACTTAGGCATCTTGGCCATCTGAGAGATGACACCAGAGAGACCTACAGAAGGATAGAAGAAGGGGTTACCCGTCGTGTGGGCAAGAGCAGAGTCCCAGTCTTCACGACCCGTGAGGGTAAGGAAGAGCATGCTCTTCCAGCCTGCTTCGACACTAGCGAAGGCAGAGTTCGTCACGTGAGACGTGTTGCTGTAGATAGGAGCATTACCTGCGGTAGGCTGTCCATAGTCGATCTGGTTAGGATCGAAGACATTGGAGAGTGAGCGAAGACCACCGCGGAAGCCTCGATCATCGAGGTACGAGCGGTTCGTCGAGAGACCAAGGTTGGCAGCGATAGAGAAGTCTTCGATACGCTTGTTGATGTTCGCCATGACATCTCCGTAGAGCGAGGTGTTGTTGCCCTTGCTGTAGGAGTAGTAACCATAGGGTGAACCCGTGAAGAGGTTAGCCGTCGAAGCGTAGCGCTTGCTTTCGTCGAAGCTATTGATCACGTCGGCACGAGCACGACCTGTGATATCGATCCAGTCGTTGATCTTCCACTTGAGTGAGCCGTTGACCATGTAGCGATCCTTGTTACCCATAGCCAGCATGCGGTTAGCTACCCAGTAGGGGTTCTGCATGGAGTAAGCGTCCCCGTAGTGCCAGTTCTGCACGTTGATCTTGCGCACAGGGTCGTAGATCTCGTAGGTACGTACCCCATCGAAGTTCTCACCACGTGGGAAGAGGTAGAGAGGTACGATAGGGTTGAGGTATTCCCCTTGGGCGATGAGGTTCTGGTCGCCCTGCTTGATGTAGTTGAAGCCGAAGTCCAGCGTCAGCTTATCATCGAGGAACTTCGTCGTATTACGGAAGCTGAAGTTGTAGCGATTGTACTTGCTATTTGGGATGATACCAGCAGCGTTGGTCGTACCCAGAGAGAGGTAAGTCTGATTCTTCGCATTACCGATGGTGAGCGAAGCCGTGTTCTGGATATTAGACCCCGTATTGAAGAAGTCTGCAGGATTGTAGTTGCCGTAGGGCGAAGGAGTCTGTGCACCCCAGCTCTTCACGTCACCAGGACGGTTGATGAACTCGTTCTGGAAGCGAGGCATGACGAAAGGACGAGAGAAAGAGGAGCTATTGGACAGCATGACCTGTACACGTCCTTCCTTACCCTTCTTCGTGGTGATCATGATGACCCCCTGCGCTGCGCTTGCCCCATAGAGAGCGGCAGCGGCAGGACCACTAAGTACCGAGATCGACTCGATATCGTCAGGGTTGATGTCCGAGATCCCTTCACCCTTAGGTTGAGCGGAATAGCGGCCACCCGTCTCCCCACCGTTGGTATTGATGATGGGAATACCGTCGATGACATAGAGCGCTTGGTTGCTCTGGTTCATTGACTTAGGACCACGCATGACGACACGCGTAGCACCACCGATACCCGAGGAAGATGCATTGATGTTCACCCCAGCGACCTTACCGTTGAGGCTATTCATGAAGTTGGCATCCTTGACCGTCGTCAGAGCGTCGTTCTTGACTTCCTGGACGTTGTAGCTCAGGGCTTTCTGAGAGCGCTTGATACCGAGAGCTGTGACGACAACAGACTCCAGCTGATTGTCTTCA
>NZ_CALHVI010000009.1 GCF_938039215.1 uncultured Porphyromonas sp.
CGGTCGACCGACCCACAGTAGGTTTTTTCGGCGACCTACCGTAGGTCCCTTTTTCGCCCCTTATCGCTCCCTCGCCAGAAGGGATGATAGAGCCTCCCCAACTTCATCCGATCAGCATGCTCCATCTTCAAACTACGGCCACAGAAGCTCTCATGACAAAGAAGGATCAATCCTCTTGGACGGTCTCTTGGGGCGATCTCTGCCCAATTATCAAGCATCAAGCCAAGCAGTCCATCGCAGAGAGGCTAGACTTAGCTTATTCTTTATAACTTTGTGCCCTAGTGTTAGGCTGGGGTGTTCTATCCTGCAGCTTCGAGTTGGATAGCCTAGCCGACATCGTATTAAGACGAGCTCTCTCAATAATTATATAAGCATGAGACGTATCACCTCCATAGCCCCTGCGGCTCTTGGCCTCCTAGCGCTGATCCTGAGCACATCTAGCTGCAACGGCAAGAAGAAGGTAGAACTAGAAGACTTCCAGCTCTACAATAACCAGATCACAGGATTTGCCCTCTCCACCCAAGACAAGGAGATGAAGGAAGCCCTCTCCAAGGCCGCCTTCGTCATCCGCAATACCGAGACTGGGCGGATCTACAATCCCCAAGCACTCCCCTATAACCCCAAGAGCTATGAGCTAAGTCTGCGCATCAAGAGCGCAACACAAGGGGCACAGATCGAGGTGATCACAGCCGATGGCAAGACGACTAAATGGACGGGGGAGAAGCAGACCTTCAAGAGCGACGACCTCTTCCACGGCATCCAGCTACGTGTGACGACAAAGGACCGCAGTGGGCAGCAGCAGAGCTACCTCTATAAGGTTACCTTCAAGCGCTACAAAGAAGACCCACACTCCTTCGCTTGGTCAGAGGCTTCGGTCACGGGGCTTCCTGCCTTCAGCTCCGCCTTCTCCACGGTTATCAATTCGGGGGATGCTGGGACGATCTACTACGTCAAGTCCGATGGGACGAGCGCAGCAAGCTCCTTCTCTAGCCCTACCGCTGCTTGGCAGGATGCAGGGCTCACGGGTATTCCTTCGGGAGAAAAGCTGACTTCAGTAGTCTCTTATGGGGGCAAGTTCTACGCTACGACAAGCGCCTCTAAGCTCTACGAAGGCTCTGGCGTGACCTTCTCCGAAAAGGCTATTGCAGGAGCCTACGCTCCTAGCCGTGTCCTCGGAGGACTCGCCGTCGATGGAGTCTCTTCGCTTATGCTCCTCGGAGCAAACACCTCCGGCACAAAGTCCTTCCTCACCTACAGCATCCCAGCTGGAGCGGTGACGACTGTCGGCGAAGCACCTGATGCAGCCTTCCCCGTCGAAGGAGAGACTATCAGCTACGAGCTGGCAGGTGGTAGCTATCAGGGTACCGCCCTCTACCTCGCTGGAGGACTTACCTCAGAGGGTAAGGCTAGCCCTAATCTCTGGTCCACGACCAACGGCCGTGACTGGCTCATCGTCGGCGGGAAGATCGCCGAAGGAAAGGCTGTCGCAGCCCAATCGCTAGCCTATGTACCTAGCCAGAAGCGTTTCTATCGCTTTGTCTCTACGACAGCAGGGCTAGAGCTCTACATCTCCAGCGACAACGGTCACTCTTGGGAGTCTGCCCGCAGCACGGCCTTCACGGGGCTTACCCTTTCGGACTTCGCAGGCTATCCCCTGCAGGCCTTCCCCTCCGCCGATGGAGAGACGATCTACCTGCTCCGAGGTGCTAAGTATAGTGGAGAGTCTGCAAAGCTCTTCGTTGGGAAGTTCGGCGGGCTAAAGACCATCGAGGACTAGCCCACCCCCTAAACCACCCCAGACCTGCGATGCGAAAGCTCCTTCTCAGTGCTGTACTCCTCCTCAGCTCCTGCCTCGGGCTACTACGAGCCGAGGCACAGGAATACCGCTACGAACTGGGGATCTCGCTAGCGTCTAACTACTACATAGGCGATCTAGGGAGACAGGGGATCATCGCACCACAGAGCCCTGGTCTTGCGTTAGAACTGAGACGAGTCCTATCTCTACGCTGGGCGCTCAGTAGCGAGCTAGCTCTAAGGGGACTACGGGGCTCGGGCACCTTTGCTTCGAATGCCTTCCCACAAGGCGATCGTACGATGAGCTTCAGCCGTATGCTTACCGACCTTGCCCTCGGAGGAGAGTTTCACTTCTTCCCCTACAGCGACAAGGAACGCTACCTCGGCA
The DNA here is from genome assembly GCF_938039215.1 of uncultured Porphyromonas sp. Classification (GTDB taxonomy): domain Bacteria; phylum Bacteroidota; class Bacteroidia; order Bacteroidales; family Porphyromonadaceae; genus Porphyromonas. Next base: position 2,183 of record NZ_CALHVI010000009.1, read on the forward strand.
CACGCTCTTGGACTCCGTTCCTCGGTGCGGGACTAGGACTTGCGGGAGGCTCGAGCGACTCGAAGCTCCAGCTCATACCTGGGGTATATGCCCGCCTTGGGCTCAAGTGCCGCCTCAGCTCCCGCTGGGGACTCTCGGCAAGTTGGTCGCTACGGCGTACCTTCACCGATCATCTCGAAGGCTTAGGCCCCGCTGCTTGGATGGCGAACCCCTTCGGGCTGAACCAAAGAGGAAGCATCAAGAATGCGGATAGCTATGGCTATTGGTCCATCGGACTGCACTACAGCCTAGCACCACGACAGCGATATAGCTGTAACTAAGATATAAGTATATTTGTATAGGGCTAAAGCCCCGTACAGATCCTAAATAGACAAGAAAGAAAACGTGTCAATGACGACGCCTTCACACCTGCCAGACCTCTCGCCCGAGCTTCGGATACCCGAGCACGTGGCGATCATCATGGATGGGAACGGGCGCTGGGCAAAGCAACGTGGACTTCCTCGCACCGATGGGCATATCCAAGGGCAGGAAGCGCTACGTGAGACGCTACGTGCGGCTGTCGAATTCGGCATCCGCTACCTGACGGTGTATGCCTTTAGCTCCGAGAACTGGTCTCGCCCCCAAGAGGAAGTCGATGCGCTGATGAGCCTCCTAGTCTCAGCCATTCACTCCGAGACCCCCGAGCTCCACAAGCAAGGGATACGGATACGTGCTATTGGTGACCTCGCACGCCTCCCAGAGGAAGCCCAGCAGGCACTCGGAGAGAGCATCGAGAAGACAAAGGCCAACGAAGGACTTACCCTCATCATCGCCCTCAGCTACTCCTCTCGTGATGAGGTACTCCGTGCCACCCGCAGCATCGCCCACGAGGTGGCCTCGGGAGCACTGACCCTCGACCAGCTCAGTGAAGACGTGATCTCTCGTCATCTAGACACCGCTGATTTCCCAGATCCAGATCTCTTGATCCGCACGGGTGGCGAGGAGCGCATCAGCAACTTCCTCCTCTGGCAAGCTGCCTATGCTGAGCTCTTCTTCTCATCCGTCTACTGGCCAGACTTTGGTAGAGAAGCCCTTCTGGATGCACTGAAGGCCTACACCGCACGCGAACGGCGCTTCGGTAAGACAAGCGAACAAATACAGCTGGAGGACTAAGCTCCGTCCCACCAGCACGACGATAATAGACCCTATGCAGAGAATCCCCGCACTCCTACTCCTTGCCTCACTCTTCGTGGCAAGCTCAGTAGAGGCTAAGCCCCATACGCTCCGACAGCTACCCGTAGACTCGACGAAGACCACCGAACCTGTGGTCCTTGCCCCTACTGTTAGCTACGAGCATCCCACCACCAAGACCATCGCTGAGGTCAAGATCACTGGATCTACCAGCTATGACAACTATGTCCTGAGTAGCCTCTCAGGCCTCAACGAAGGTGATGAGATCCAGATACCTGGTCCCGCTCTGACTTCTGCGATCAATCGCTTCCTGCAGTCGGGCTACTTCTCTAATGTCCGCATCCTCGTATCCAAGTACGTCGGCAACAAGGTCTACCTAGAGATCGCACTCACCGAGCGTCCTCGTCTCTCGGAGGCTACGTTCACGGGGGTATCTAAGGGTGACCGTGAGGAGCTAGAGAAGCGTACGGGTCTTCGTAAGGGATCACTCATCTCCCCCAACACGCTCGATCGTGCCCGTCAGCTCGTCAAGAAGTACTACGACGAGAAGGGCTTCCGTGATATGAAGATGACGATCCGTGAGACCGAGGCTCCTGGTCAGCCAGGCTACGTGAACCTCACCCTTGACATCGACCGCAGTGGCAAGACGAAGGTGCGTAACATCTACTTCGAGGGGAATAGTTCGCTCACCGACTATCAGCTGCGTATGGCTATGGGCAAGACGAACGAAGGCTTCTCCTTAGGCCGTGGGCGTGCACTCTCCTCCCTGCTGAAGATCTTCAAGCAAAAGAAGTTCGTCGACGCTGACTACAAGGAAGACCTTCAGAACCTCATCAAGCGCTACCAAGCTGCAGGCTATCGTGATGCAGAGCTTGTCAGCGATAGCATCGTCCCCGTACCAGGTACACGCAAGGTCGATATCTACCTCAAGCTAAACGAAGGGCAGAAGTACTTCATCAAGGATATTCGCTTCGTGGGGAACACGAAGTACTCTTCGGAGATCCTCTCCCAGCTCCTTGCCATCCGCCCCGGTGATGTCTATGACCAGAAGCGTCTAGAGAATCGCTTGAGCGTGGATGAAGACGCAGTGAGCAACCTCTACTACAACAATGGCTACATCTTCGCTGGTGTAGACCCCATCGAGACCAATATCCAGGGTGACTCTGTCTCGCTCGAAGTACGTGTGACCGAAGGTCCTCAGGCTACCATCGACAAGGTGATCATCCGTGGTAATGATATCGTCTACGAAGATGTCGTGCGCCGTGAGCTCTATACCAAGCCTGGGGTACTCTTCAGCAAGGAGGATCTGATGAACTCCTTCCGTATCCTCAATCAGCTTGGGCACTTCGATGCCGAGAAGTCCATCCCTAAGCCCGTGCCTAATCCACAGAGCGGCACGGTAGACATCGAATATGATCTGACACCGAAGAGCAACGACCAGCTCAACCTCTCCATCGGATGGAGCCAGACGGGTCTGATCGGATCCATCGGCTTTACCTTCACGAACTTCTCCATCCAGAACCTCTTCCGCCCCAGCATGTACAAGGGGATCATCCCCCAAGGTGACGGGCAGAAGCTCTCGATCAATGGGCAGACGAATGCTCGCTACTACAATCAGATCAGCGTGTCCTTCAGTGACCCTTGGTTCGGTGGGAAGCGTCCAAATCTCCTGTCGGTAAGTGCCTTCTACTCCCGTATGACGGCCATCGACCAGCGCTACTACTCAGGGCAGGCTCGCAACTACTATGGCTCGGGCTACTACAACCCCTACTATGGTGGTTACGGATACGGTGGCTATGGCGGCTACGGGAACTACTACGACCAGACGGGTCAGGGTAGATCTTCGCTCTACGAAGACTCCTACGACGCAGACAAGTCGCTAAGCATTATCGGGATGAGCATCGCCAATGGGCGCCGTCTGAACTGGCCCGACAACTGGTTCCAGCTCACCGCTTCGCTCAACTTCACCCACTATCGTCTGAATAACTGGACGTACAATACATTTGAGAACTTCCACCAGGGGAGTGCTAATGACATCAACCTCGAGCTGCGTATCGACCGCAACTCTACGGACAATCCTGTCTACACCCGTCGTGGCTCGGACTTCTCCTTCTCGGTAAGTCTCACGCCTCCCTACTCGCTCTTCGACAAGAAGGATTACTCCGATCCCTCACTTCCCATCGCTGATCGCTACCGCTTCATCGAGTACCACAAGTGGAAGTATTCGGGTAAGGTCTTCCTTCCTCTGATGAACCCCATGACCGTCAAGCGCACCCCTGTGCTCATGGCTCGTGTGGAGGGTGGTATCATCAATAGCTACAACAAGTACAAGCGCTCACCCTTCGGTACCTACTACATGGGTGGGGACATGATGTCGGGCTCCTTCGGCAATTACATGAACGAGACCATCGGCCTGAGAGGGTACAAGAATGGCTCGATCGCTGGGGCGAACTACGACTATGCTTACTCCTACATGAAGGCTTCGCTTGAGCTCCGCTATCCGCTGATCTTCGAGCAGTCGACGACCGTCTGGGTACTGGGCTTCGCCGAAGCAGGGAACGCTTGGGCAGATATCAGCCGCTACAATCCCTTCGACCTCAAGCGTTCGGCAGGGGTTGGTGTTCGTGTGATGATGCCTATGATCGGGCTCCTTGGTCTTGACTGGGGCTATGGCTTCGACCGTCCTAACGGCTACTCCGAACGAGGCGGTAGCAACATCCACTTCGTCCTCGGACGTGATCTCTAGCGGACGAAAACCTTCACCTCTCTTCTGGGGTTGAAGTAAAGTCTCACCTAATTAGTTTGTCTTATGAAGAAGATCCTTTTCCTCCTGGCTATGCTCCTACTTCCTCTAGGGGTAGCTCAGGCTCAGAAGATAGTCCTTGTGGACATGGAGTTCATCCTCAAGAAGGATCCCGCCTATACGGCAGTGACTCGTCAGATCGACGACCTCTCCAAGCGGTGGCAAGACGAAGTCACTTCTCTTGAGAAGAAGGCTGAAGCAGCCTATAAGTCCTACCAAGGGGAAGCAGCCTTCCTCTCCGCTGACCAGAAGAAAGCACGTGAAGAGTCGATCGTAGCTCTCGAGAAGCAGGCCTACGACCTCAAGCGTAAGTACTTTGGTCCTGAGGGTGACCTCTTCAAGCGTCGTGAAGCTCTGATGAAGCCCATCCAAGATCGTATCTGGGCTGGGATGAAGGAGCTTGCCCGTCGTGGAGGCTACCAGCTCATCATCGACCGCACCTCCTCCAAGATCGTCTATGCCGACCCTGCCCTTGATGTCAGCGAGTCAGTCCTCTCGATCCTAGGCTTCGGAGAGCGCTAGTAGTGTATAATCAACCCTAATAAAACGTAATAGAAGACCAACAATGAAGAAGTTTCTGATTTCCCTCCTGCTCATGCTTCCTCTCGCCTTCTCGGCGCAGGCTCAGCAGAAGATCGGTGTCGTCAATACCGCAGCCATCATGGAGGAGCTCCCTGATGTCAAGGCAGCTACGACCAAGATCCAAGACCTCGCTAAGCAGTATGACGCTGAGATCAAGCGCATGCAGGATGAGATGAAGACGAAGCTCGAGGCTTACCAGAAGGAAGAAGCCTCGATGACCGAAGTCATCAAGAAGCGTCGCCAGCAGGAGCTCCAGGAGATGGAGGCTCGCACGCAGAACAGCTACCAGATGATGCAGGAAGAGATCCAGAAGGAGCAGGAAAAGCTCATGGCTCCTATCCGCACCAAGGTCACGACTGCCATCAACAAGGTATGCGAAGCTCAGGGCTGTGCCTATGTCTTCGAGTCTGGTGTCATGCTCGCTATGGGCAGCACGGCTCTTGATCTGACGCAGGCTGTCAAGGATGCTCTTGGTATCCGTCCTACAGCTGCTGCACCTGCACGCACCAGCGGAGCGAAGAAGTAGCCTTCACCCCACAGCATAGAGAGCGAAGATCTCCTTAGAGAGTCCACCTCTCTACTGCTACGAATAAATAAGCCCCCGCCCCCAATACTCAGCGAGAGTATTGGGGGCGGGGATCTTTTGTATCCTTGATTAGGCCTTGGGGATACGTGCGCTCCTTGCGACGACCTACCCCAGCATAAAAGAGAAGCGACCATCACTCTGATGAGAGATGGTCGCTTGCTTTGTGGGATCAACTTCTTACGTGAAGGAGTCTTGAGTGGGCCCAATAGGATTCGAACCTATGACCCCCTGCTTGTAAGGCAGGTGCTCTAAACCAGCTGAGCTATAGGCCCGAGTGGAGGTTAGAGGCAAAAACGTCCTTTTTGCTCGGCAAAGGTATAAAAACTTATCCAATCCCCCAAAACTCAGAGGCTATACCTTCCGACATCACCCCACTCTTCCATAAGTTGTAGCCTAATCAGCCTCTGCTCCGAGCAAGCTTCAGCTTCAGCACGAGCCTACTACACCCTAGGGGAGATATACCTATACCGTGAGAGGGAAACGTCATCACACCCTTGATTACACAAGATGGAGTTACTCGTTCCCAGAAGGTGGTTATCCTCAGAACGGGTGAAGTACAAGGACTTTGAAAGAATTTTGCGCTTCCCTAACTTTACAACTGATTTCCAATCAATAACTACTGGTATCTCATGGACGAAATTTCAAAGATCACATCAGCACTCTCCGGTGGAGCTCTGCCCGAGGGCTACAATCCCAAGGCTATCCAGAAGCTAACCAAGCAATTTCAGAAGCTCAGCGAAGCACGCATCATCAGGAATTATCCCATTCGTCGCTTCCTCCATGACCAGAACTTCTACAGCGTCTATGCCTTCCCCATCAAAGGCACGGAAATAGCCGAAGAAACGCTACAGCAGATCAAGGCCAGCGTCGCCACACTCGATCATGGGCCTATGCGCTACGACTCGATGATGGGTGCAGGTCCAGACTACTGGACTCTGGAGCCAGAGACGGGGAAGCACACCAAGGTATATGCCAAGGAACCGACGGCCATCTCGATGATCAGCGATGCCTTCGATGGGATCGTCATCTACACGCTACCCGAATACGGGATCCCCTACAAAAAGGCAGCCCTGCGCCACGACATCCCCTATGTACTCTTCGGGAAGAAGGGCGAGCCTGACGAGTTCAAGCTACACCCCATCACGCAAAGCGACCTCGGACTCCCCGCTTCGGAGATCATTTATGAGGGCCACACCCCAGAGTCAAAAGAAAGTGCTCGCTATCAGCTCATATTCAAAGTCATCATAGCGATTGTACTGATCTGCTACCTCATCTATCGGTACCTACTCTAGCCTGCTCTCTAGATCAGTAGAGCGACTCTCAATTTAGCTCCATACACAGGTACGACCTTCCGGCGATACGGGTATCGCCAGAGGGTCGTACCTACTTTTATTTCGTCCCATGTAGTATGCCTTCGGAGGGGGGGCTCAGGAAAGGGGGCTAAAGGGATCTACGGTAGGTCGCCGAAACGACCTACCGTAGGTCGTCAAGGCGACCCACTGTA
>NZ_CALHVI010000010.1 GCF_938039215.1 uncultured Porphyromonas sp.
AAGAGCCCTGCTAGGTAGGGGAGGGTCTTCTTGTAGTTGAAGGAGAAGAGTACTCGGGCGACCCACTGCACTACCGAGCCAAAGAAGAAGGCAATGGCTACGGAGAGGAAGATAGCGATGATGACCTGAAGTGCCTTGGAGGTATTGAGCATCTCCAGCATGTTGAGACTAGGGTCATGGAAGCTCTTGAGCATCGACATACAGAAGGCTGCCCCTAGGAGCTCGAAGACCATCGAGACCGTCGTAGAGGTGGGGAGACCTAAGGTGTTGAAGATGTTGATCAGGATGATGTCCGTGACGACAGCTGTGAGACAGATCGTCATCACCTCTTGGAAGGTGAAGTAGGCGGGATTGTAGATCCCATTGCGGGCAACATCCATCATCCCATTGCTCAGTGATGCACCGAGGAAGATCCCTACGGCTGCAACACCGAGGATGACCTTGAAGGGCGCTACCTTAGCACCGATAGCGGAGTTCAGGAAGTTGACAGCATCATTACTCACCCCAGAGACTAGGTCAAAGCAGGCCAAGATGAGTAAGAAGCCCAGAATACAGAGGAAGATAATGTCCATTACTGATAACTGATGGTGTAGTCGAGAACTGGAATGTGCAAGTGAAGGTTAAGAAATAGCTTCTTCATCGGGGAAGAGGCTCGTAGGTACTGAGGGCAGTGAAGCTACTTCGCCCTCGCCGATAAGGGCGAGGAAGTCAGCTTCGGAGAGGATCTGGATACCCAAGTCGGTAGCCTTAGCAAGCTTGCTGGGTCCCATGTTTTCTCCGGCTAAGACATAGCTTGTCTTGCTGGATATCGAGGACCCCACCTTCCCACCGAGGGATTCGATGAGAGTCTTGTACTCTTCTCTAGAGTGCTGGTCGAAAACCCCACTAATGACAAATGTCTTCCCTGCGATGGCAGCGTGCTCATTTACGGGGCGAGGCTCTTCTTCTGGCAAGCGCTTTAGCGGAAGACCGAGGGCTTGTAGATCAGAGAGTAGTTGACGATTGGCTTCTGTAGCGAAGTAGTCTAGGATACTCTGAGCGATCACTTCTCCTATGTCTGGGATGCTCGTCAGTTCTTCTAGGCTAGCTCGCCCAAGCAAATCAATGTCAGCATAGCGCTGAACAAGCGTCTTAGCTACAGTCTCTCCCACAAAGCGGATGCCGAGCCCGAAGAGCAGGGCTCGGAAGGGACGCTCTTTTGAGGCTTGGATGCTTTCGTAGAGCTTGGTGGCACTACGCTCCTTGAAGCCTGGGAGAGTCAGAAGATCTTCTACTTGGAGCCGGTAGAGGTCTGCGATATTATGAACGAGCCCTCGGGAGAAGAGGAGCTCAATAGTCTCGGATCCCAAGCGAATATCAGCAGCTTTGCGTCCACAGAAGTGCTCAAGACGAGCCGTTTGCTGAGGGGGACAGCTCGCTGCATTGGTGCAGTAATAGGCGGCTTCGCCCTCACTTCGATGAAGTGCTGATCCGCAAGCGGGACAGTGGGTAGGGAAGGTGACGGGCATCGTCTCCTGAGGTCGCTCTTCTTTAGCTACACCTACGATCTTGGGGATAATCTCCCCTCCCTTCTCGACGAAGACTTGGTCGAGGAGATGAAGGTCGAGGGACTCAATGAAGTCTGCATTATGCAGGGATGCTCGGCGCACAGTTGTCCCAGAGAGTGCCACTGCATCAAGGTTAGCCACAGGGGTAACAGCTCCCGTTCTTCCGACTTGGAAGTCTACGGAGCGTAGTGTCGTCTTGGCTTGCTCTGCTTGGAATTTGTAGGCGATGGCCCAGCGTGGAGTCTTAGCTGTATAGCCCAGCTCTTCTTGCTCCCTGATTGAGTCCACCTTGAGGACAACACCATCTGTCGCTACCGGAGCTTCATGGCGAGCCGTATCCCAGTACTCCAAGAAGGCAAAGACCTCCTCTAGAGAATGACAGCGCTTGATGGCATCGGATACCTTTAGACCCCAGCTTTTGCATAGCTGGAGCCGATCATAGTGACTGTCAGGCATCTGAGTTTGCCCTGGTACATAGTAGAGGAAGGCATCTAGATGACGCTCCGCTACGATCGAAGGATCAAGCTGCTTAAGTGTCCCACTTGCGGCATTTCTAGGGTTAGCAAAGAGGGGTAGTGCAGCCCGATGACGCTCAGCATTGAGGCGATCAAATTCCTCGAAGGGGAGGAGAATTTCTCCCCGTACTTCTAGCTCCTCGGGATAGTCATCCCCACGCAGCCGAAGCGGGATGGAGCGTATTGTACGGACATTAGCCGTGACATCATCGCCCATCTGCCCATCGCCACGGGTAACAGCTCTGGTGAGTCGTCCTTGCTCGTAGAGGAGCGAAATAGATAGCCCGTCATACTTCAGCTCGGCGACGATCGTGAAGCCTTCATGCCCAAGATCCTTGGCTACTCTCTGGTAGAACTCCCTTACCTCATCGTAGCTATAGGTATTAGCTAGTGAGAGCATCGGGTAGCGGTGTGCCACTTGTGCAAAGCCTTCCGTACGATCCTTTCCTACACGTTGTGTTGGGGAATCCGAAGTGATCAGATCTGGATGTTCTTGTTCTAGTTGCTCTAGCTTTTTGAGCAACTGGTCGAAGTCATAGTCTGAGATCGTGGGGGAGGAGAGGATATAGTAGGCATAGTTATGTGCCTCGATCTCTTCCCGTAGCTGTTGTATCTGCTCGGCTATTCGTTCCATTTCTGATAGTAGTATAGATCCTCATATCTGGAGTCCCACCAATGCCAGCGAGGCAGGGTGGCTGTATGGCAGAAGCCAAGAGAAGAGAGCATCTGCTGCGAATGGCTATTGTAGGCTAGTACCTCTGCATAGACTTGGTCACAACGAAGCTTCTCAAATGCATAGCGTATAGCAAGACTAATCGCTTCGGAGCCAAACCCATGTCTTCGATGAAGGCTGTCTACATAGACACCTACGGCGATGCGACGATGGATCGGGGAGTAGTTATAGAGCTCCAGATGACCAACAGACTCCTTGCTGCCCAGTTTCTCAATGATGAGGCTCATGTTACCTGTCTCGAGTATATGATGTGTAGAGGCAGAGATATAGCTCTGGATGAAGTCCTTGGAGAGCGGGTTGATCGTACCATTGGATAGCCAACCTTCGGGATCATTCTCCCAGCGATGTAGGAGCGGAAGATCCTCTTGCCCCAGAGCTCTGAGGCAAACTTGCTGACCGGTAAAGCCAATGATAGGAGTCTGCATGGGATTAGAAGTTCAAGGACTGATCAAAGTCCGTGCGGGTGAGGATAGATCGACCGAGCGTGACCTCATCGGCATACTCGATCTCATCACCGATGGCAACACCTCGTGCGATGACGGAGAGACGTACATCTAGCCCAGAGAGGCTACGATAGATGAAGAAGTTGGTGGTATCTCCTTCCATTGTAGCCCCCAGAGCTAAGATAACCTCTTGCACAGCTCCAGACTTCACTCGCTCTACGAGCTCCGTGATCTTGAGATCTTCTGGACCGATGCCATCAATAGGAGAGATGACCCCCCCTAGTACATGATAGACTCCTCGATATTGTCCTGTATTCTCAATAGCGAGTACATCTCCCACATGCTGTACGACACAGACGATGGAGGCATCACGCTTCGGGTTGGAACATATAGGGCATAGCTCTGTGTCACTGATATTGTGGCACTGCTTACAGTAGACGATGCCATCACGCATCTCTACCAGAGCATGGGCAAAGGTATGTGTGTCTATCTGAGGCCGAGCGAGCAGATGCAGGGCTAAGCGCAGAGCAGTCTTGCGCCCTACCCCCGGTAGGGTAGAGAGCTGCTCCACGGCACGCTCTACAAGCTTGGACGGATAGGAGGTCATAGGGTAGATCTAGCTCTCAGAGGAAGATACAAAGCCCGTAGATGACGCTCATCAAGATTGAGGAGAGAGCTATCATCTATGGGCTTTGTCTTAAGCTTATTCTTCTAGGGCCTCGAGTTCGTTGCCTTCCTTGTCTACGAACTTGTAGTCGAGGAAGCCGAGGCTCTGATTAGGTGTCACACGGATCCCACGTGCTATCTGTAGCTTCCAGCGGCGAGCAATAGATAGCAAGAGACCCTTAGTGAGGTAGGCTGCCACGTAGGGGTGTACGTGGACATTGATGTAGGAAATACCTAGTCGCTGGACTAGGTCGCGTAGCTTTTCTTCTAGCTGATCCGTAAAGAGGATGGAAGACTTCATCTTCCCCGTGCCTAGACATGTGGGACAAGTCTCATCTGTATTGATCTGAGTCGCAGGACGTACACGCTGGCGGGTGATCTGCATCACTCCGAACTTACTTAGCGGTAAGATATTGTGTCGCGTACGATCGCCTTCCATTAGCTTGACCATATGCTCATAGAGGAGCTGACGATTCTTCTGGTCATGCATGTCGATGAAGTCCACGACGATGATCCCCCCCATATCTCTGAGGCGTAGCTGACGAGCTAGCTCTTCTGCTGCTATGAGGTTGACATCAATGGCGGTGCCTTCTTGTTCGGTGCTCTTACGTGATCTATTCCCGCTGTTTACGTCGACGACGTACATGGCTTCGGTTTGCTCGATGATCAGGTAGGCACCACTCTTACAAGTGACAGTCCTCCCGAAGGAAGCCTTGATCTGCTTGGTGACGTTCTTCTCATCGAAGATGGGAATATTTCCTGTGTAGAGACGGACGACATCTTCTCTGCCGGGAGCTATCTGCTGGACATATTCCTTGATCTCCTCATAGTATGCCTTGTCATTGACATAGATACTCTGGAAGGAGGGGTTGAATGTGTCTCTTAGGATCCCAAGAGCTCGACTAGACTCTTCATATACGATACGAGGAGCCTTCGTGATCTTGGGGAGCTTCTGTACGCTCTCTTCCCAGCGACGAAGTAGTCTGCTGAGTTCTTGGTCGAGCTCCGAGGCTCGCTTCCCTTCGGCAGAAGTGCGGACGATGACGCTGAAGTTCTTGGGCTTCATGCTGAGGATGAGCTGCTTGAGGCGAGCTCGCTCCTCGTGCGATTCGATCTTGACGCTTACGGAGACTTTGTCGGAGAAGGGTACGAGGACGAGGTTTCGTCCTGCGATGGAGATCTCAGCGGAGAGGCGTGGACCTTTAGTTGAGATCGGCTCCTTGACGACTTGTACGAGGACGTTCTGTCCTGCTTTGAGGTAGTCTGCGATCTTCCCGTCCTTGGGTAGGTCTGGGAAGGTAGGGATTTTACTGAGGGCTGGGACAGCTTTAGTCTTCTCGATCTGCTCTAGGAAGCGCTGCTGAGCCTGGTAGATCATCCCCAGATCTAGGTAGTGAAGAAAAGCATCCTTCTTATATCCTACATCGACGAATGCAGCGTTGAGACCAGGCATGACCTTCTTGACTCGTCCGAGGTAAATATCTCCGACGGCGAAGGCCAAGTCTCGACGCTCACGCTGAAGCTCTACTAGTCGTTGGTCTTCGAGTAGAGCCATCGAGATCTCTTTGGCAGAGACATCGACGATGAGTTCACTGTTCACTTAGCGATTCGTTGATAATGGAGTAAATATGAAGGGCGCATAAAAAGCATGCAAGGGGCAAGGTGCCTGTCTTGTGAACCGCCCTTACCCCTTAGTGCATGTTGACATTACTTCTTCTTATGTCGATTCTTCTTGAGTCTTTTCTTACGCTTGTGCGTAGCCATCTTATGGCGCTTTCTTTTCTTTCCGCTTGGCATAGCTGCTTGTTGATTATATGATTACTTACTATAGTTCTTGTCCACTACTTGACCTTCGAAGCGAAGAGCTTAGAGGGCTTGAAGGCAGGGATGCGGCGCTTGGGGATGATGATCGTAGTCTTCTTAGAGATGTTACGAGCTGTCTTCTCCGCACGCTCCTTGATGATGAAGCTCCCGAAGCCACGCAGATAGACGTTTTCCCCTCGGACTAGAGAGTCCTTGACAGACTCCATGAACGCCTCTACCACAGCTAAAGTGGTCTCCTTATCGACCCCTGTGGTCTTGGCGATGTCGCTCACCACTTCTGCTTTCGTCATAGTTGATGAAATATTTTAATTGTATGAATATCATTCTTTTGCCCTGCAAATATACGGTAAATCTTTGAATATACAAGGAGAAAGAGCCCCCTACAGCACTGTGCTATAGGGGGCTCTAAGTTTATCTGGGAGCGTATCTATTTCTTATCAGTGATCGCCTTGAAGTATGAGTCAAGCAGACGCTGAGCCCCGACGAAGGAGGAGAGCTTGTCTGAGAGGATCTCTCCCTCGATGATTGGGCGGAGGGCCTGTACTTCAGGGTTTTGGTAGAAGGAGTTCTTCAGAGCTTCGTTGATGCTCTCATACATCCACCACTTTGTCTGACGCTGTCGCTTCTCCTCGAAGTAACCAGAGTCAAGGGCGAAGTGTCGGTACTCGTCGATCATATCCCAGATCTCCTTGATGCCAAGCCCATAGAAGCCCGAGTAAGTCAGCACTTTGGGTCGCCAGCCGGACTCTGTAGGGGGGAATAGGTGGAGGGCATTGCGGAAGTGAGAGGCTGCTAGATTAGCCTTGTCAATGTTGTCTCCATCCGCCTTGTTGATGACGATCGCATCGGCCATCTCCATGATCCCACGTTTGATACCCTGAAGTTCATCTCCAGTCCCTGCAAGCTGGATGAGTAGGAAGAAGTCGACCATCGAATGCACGGCTGTTTCGCTCTGTCCGACCCCTACGGTCTCGACAAAGATCGTATCAAAGCCTGCAGCTTCGCAGAGAATAATCGTCTCTCTGGTCTTGCGTGCTACTCCACCGAGAGAGCCTGCCGTAGGACTAGGACGAATGAAGGCACTCTTCTCTCTAGAGAGCTGCTCCATACGGGTTTTATCCCCGAGGATACTCCCACCAGAGCGTTCGCTACTAGGGTCGATGGCCAAGACGGCTAGTCGTCTTCCTTGCTTGACGAGGTGCATCCCGAAGGTGTCGATTGATGTGCTCTTACCCGCGCCTGGTACCCCCGTGATACCTACACGCATGGACTTCCCTGAGTAAGGGAGGCAGCGCTCGATGATCTGCTGGGCGATGGCTTGATGGTCGGGACGATTACTCTCTACGAGCGTGACTGCCTGGCTCAAGCAGGTGATATCGGAGCGGAGGATCCCTTCGACGAATTCGTCTACCGTATAGTTGCGACGTGCTATGCGTCTCAGGTTGGGATTGACCATGGGCTGAGCCCCCACTCCTTGATTGACCTTCAGTCCTAGATAAGCAGGATCGTTCTCTGGGTGGTGTAGGCGTTCTTCGTTGATGTCCATATCGCTTGCTTGTGTCTTGTTCGTGAGTTGTTAGGTGAGGGAGCAAACCTATGGTTTCCCCGCTACACACTCAAAGGTACATAATTTCACGTCTATCGGGGCACCCTAGTCAGATTCCTTAGCTTGGGTGGTGCATGCTAGTGCTTTGAGAACTTCATGATGTAGGGGCTCACCTTGTCGATGATCTTCTGGAAGATGACAGCGACCACTAGTGCGGAGATGATATATATAAGAAGTCCTGTGTATGCCCCTAGGTCATACTTGTCATTGAGATTCATGCAGACCTTTCGCACAAGGGGGTGACTGACGAAGAGAGCTGCTGATATTCCCCCGATCCAAGCAAAAGGTTTGCTGAGCCAAGCTGGGAACAGCTTTATAAGCGACAGTCCAAACACACAGACGAAAAGTGGGGTCCATAGCCAAGATTGGAACCACAGCCCCGTGAACCAGATAAGCAAGGCAGAGATCACGCAGATCACAGTATAGTTGCTCTTGGAGAGTTCTCGCCCATAACGAGCGTAGAGTATGCCTAGGCCAAAGGTGAAGATATGCCCAAGGCTATTGATCTTGAGATAGTATAGGGTCTGTCCCATAGGATCACATACTGTCTGGACGAGCCAGCTCAGTAACATGAAGCCTACACATATAGCCCAGGGCTTCCTAAACAGTAGAAGGCGATATAGGACATAGAGCTGTAATGTGAGACCAAAGTACCAGTATGGACCTAGGAACTGGGGACTAAATATGTCACTAGTGATATTGCTCACCATAGTGATTTGGCTTAGCGCATCCAAGATAAAGCCCCAAGAAAAATCAAACATGTAGATCCTCAAGTTGAGCAGGATAAATCCGATATACCCAACCAGAAGCATGGATAGAAGCTTCAGATAGTGATTCCAGATAAAGGGTAGAGCGGGGACCTTGCTAGAGCTCTGCCCATATTTCTTCTCAAGCCCATAGGCGCTGAGGAAAACGAAGAGTACAACCCCATAGTGCCCAAGAAAAGAAAAGAACTGCATCGGTAGGTAGCCATCTGGATGGCTTAGGTAGCGTAGGGCTGCATCTGCATGCTTCTGAGAGTAGTTGAACTCATTCTCTAGGACAGCACCTTTGAGCCAGTGGCAGTAATTATGGAGCGCAATAGCAGAGATAGCCACACCACGGAGGACTGCTCCGTTAAGGCTTGCACTACCAGCTTGGGATGTTGGGGACTCTATTCTTGTCGCCATGAGAATTACTTGAGGTGGGGGTAATAATTGAAGAGTTAGAGGCTATCCTTAGTATAGGAAGCCGAAGAGCCAGACAGGGACGGTCTTTTCGCGGGAGAGATCGCCCTGCTCAAGGATGTAATAGCGGTCGCTACGGTAGCGGCCAGTGAGCTCTTCCTCGATCTGTACGGGGTACTTCCCGTCGATCTCAAAGAGCGCAAGTGATGAGCGAGTGCTCAGGCGGGCATCATGCCCCTTGCTGAGCTGGTTGAAGACAAAGGTCCTCAGGAGCTCAGATCGATCGCAGGCCTCTTGACCAAGGAGATGGTAGAGGTTGGGATTACCTAAGTAGGCGATCGCAGGCTTACCCGATTCGGTGTCTTCGGCTCGGTAGATAGAGCGCAGGACACGAGCGTCGGAGAGATAGCGGATATAGTTCATCACAGTGCTTCGAGAGGTCTCTATCTCCGAAGAGAGCTGTGAGACATTGAGCATCTGTAGGGCTGGTCGCTGGGCAAGGATGAAGATGAGCTTACGGAGCTTATGCAGGAGGCGCTGCTCGAGCTGCTTGATGAAGAGGAGGTCTACCTCAAGTGTCATGTTGAGCGTCTTGAGGAGGTTCTCCGAATAGAGCCGAGGCTCTAGGTGGAAGGGGTAGTAGCCGTACTCTAGATAGCGATCCATCCATAGGACGGGATTGATCGAAGAGAAGATGTCGCCAAGGACTTCATCCGTATGCTCCATGATGTCCTCGAGTGAGAGGGCGGGCAGTATCAAGCCATTGTCCAGCTGCATGAACTCTCGGAGCGAGAAGCCAGCTAGGTGATAGATCGAGGCGAGGGAGGCAAGTTCGGGATCCTCCTCCTCTAGGTTCATCACGGCCGAGGCGGTGAAGACGATGCGAAGCTCAGGGTACTTGTGGTAGCACTCCTTGAACTCCGCCATCCAGTTCGGGTACTTGAAGACTTGATCCAAGAGGAGCGTACGTCCCCCTTGTCGCACAAACTCTCCTGCGAAGTCAGCTAGACGAGTGACCGTGAAGCTGAATTGGTTCAGGTTGATGTAGAGGCATTCGGGTGCATTCGGAGCGTAGTAGCGACGGGCATAGTCTAAGAGGAAAGTAGTCTTGCCGACCCCTCGAGATCCTCGGATCCCGATGATGCGATCGTTCCAGTCAATTTCCTCCATGAGTGCTCGCTGCAGACCTGGCTTCCCCTGCATGATGAGGGCACTATGAGTGCGGTGTAAATAGTCCACTAAGTCTTAACTACTTCTTCTTTGATCGAAATGATGAGGAGGATGTCTCAGTCGGTAACCACCTCCTATTATATAATGTATAGGTTGGGCAAGATTAGCCTAAGATACCTGTATAATTCTTCTTTGGGTACTTCTGTAAAGGGCTTAAAATCAGTCGCTCCCCCGTAGCCTAGAGCTAGCATCCTCAGTGCTGCTTTCGTGGCGGAGGGTGCTCCGCTCTACTCTGGAGATGCAATTAGCCCCAGCAAAAGTACTTAAACTTTTCGGAGCAGGGCTTGGTCACCTGCCTCGATGCGGGCGAGTCGCACACCTAGAGATCTAGGCGAATATGGGCTTTCCTTCAAGGCTTCTGACTGGCGGATAGGAGCACCTCAGGGACACCGTCTAGGTGACCTACGGTAGGTCGCATCGACGACCTACCGTGGATCGGTAAGGCGACCTACCGTAGGTTTTGAAGACGACCTACGGTAGGTCGTTTTTTTGCCTTGTGCTAGGCCTGTGAAAATGCCCTCTGTGGATGGCTATCTCTTCTGCCCCGCTATCGGGCTCTTCGTAGTGTAGCATAGGGATTCGTCTCCATCGGGGGGCTTACTTGGACAAAATGCTGCAAAATGCTGATAAGTGCTCATTATTACGTACTTTTGTATGCAATTCACAGGTAATGTATTAAACAGCTAAGATTACTCAGTACTATGACGATTGATCAGTTCAATTTCGCTGGTAAGAAGGCTTTCGTTCGTGTGGACTTCAATGTCCCCCTCGATGCAGACTTCCATATCACCGATGACACGCGTATCCGCGCAGCACTGCCTACCCTGAAGAAGATCCTTGCCGATGGGGGCTCGGTCATCATCGGTTCGCACCTAGGTCGCCCTAAGAAGGTCGAAGACAAGTTCTCCCTTCGCCATATCCTCGCACACGTATCCCAGCTGCTGGGTGTAGAGGTGAAGTTCGCTCCCGACTGCATCGGTGACGAAGCTCGTGAGCTCGCTCAGAGCCTCAAGCCAGGGGAAGCTCTCCTGCTGGAGAACCTCCGCTTCTACGCAGAAGAGGAAGGTAAGCCCCGTGGTCTAGCTGAGGATGCTTCCGAAGAAGAGAAGGCTGCAGCTAAGAAGGCAGTCAAGGAGAGCCAGAAGGAATTCACGAAGAAGCTTGCTGCTCTAGCTGATGTCTACGTCAATGATGCCTTCGGTACGGCTCACCGTGCGCACGCTTCTACGGCACTCATCGCTGCTTACTTCGATGCAGATCACAAGCTCTTTGGCTACCTCATGGGTAAGGAAGTCGATGCTGTGAACAAGGTCATGCAGGATATCCGTCGCCCCTTCACTGCTATCATGGGTGGGTCTAAGGTCTCCTCGAAGATCGATATCATCGAGAACCTCCTCGGTAAGGTAGACAACCTCATCCTCACCGGTGCTATGACTTATACCTTCGCTAAGGCTGCTGGTGGCAACATCGGTAACTCCCTCTGCGAAGATGATAAGCTCGACCTAGCTCGTGAGATCGTAGCTAAGGCTAAGGCCAATGGTGTGAACCTCGTGCTCTCTACCGACTCGAAGATCGCCGATGCCTTCAGCAACGATGCTAAGACCGACTTCGCTCAGAACGATAACATCCCTGCGGGCTGGATCGGTATGGACATTGGCCCCGACAGCATCCGTGCTTATCGTGAGGTGATCCTTGGCTCTAAGACGATCCTCTGGAATGGTCCTACGGGTGTCTTCGAGATGGACAACTTCGCCGATGGCTCTCGTGCTGTCGCCGAAGCTATTGCCGAAGCTACGGCTAATGGAGCCTTCTCCCTCGTCGGTGGTGGTGACAGCGTAGCTTGTGTGAACAAGTTCGGCTACGCAGACAAGGTCTCCTACGTCTCCACGGGTGGTGGTGCTCTCCTCGAAGCGATCGAGGGCAAGAAGCTCCCAGGTATCGCTGCTATCGAAGCTTAAGCGAAGGCATAGCTCCCGCTACATTCTTTCATCGGCGCTCCCCGCATTCGGCTCTCCAAGCTGGATGCGGGGAGCGCTCTTTTTGTCTAAAAGGCTCAGGATGACTATGCTTCGAAGGGGGGAGAAAAGGGCTTTTGGGGGAAGCTCCTCAGCTTCTTTGGGGAGGTGCTGTTGCCTCAGAGGAATGTACGAATATATAAGGCGATTTCGCAGCGTATATGCGAAAGTTTATCGGCGTATATGCGGAGGAAAATTTCCGTATATGCAGAAATATTTTTCCGTATATACGGAAATTTTTTTTCGCATATGCAGAAATTTATTTTCGCATATACGGAAATTTCCCTGCCTATATACCGCGCTCTTCCCAGGGGGTAGCACGGCCTGAGCGGAGGAGCAATCTATTCCCTTCTTGCGAGGGAAGGTGGTCGCTTTGTGGTGGGAGTGCGTAGATCGGACGGTGGCATCGCTCGGCGAAGCGGACGGTATGCATCGTGCCACTCTTTGCCCCGCATTCGATGACGAGAAGGGTCGCTCCGAGGGCAGCTTGCAGGCGGTCACGGGCGATCAAGCGCTGCTTGCTCACGGGAGTGCCCAGAGGATATTCGGATAGGAGAAGACCGCCTTGATCCACGAGCTCGGCTTGGAGCGCACGATGTGCCTCGGGATGCACCTTGTCAAGCCCCGTAGCAAGGACGGCGATCGTCCTGCCCCCAGCCTCTAGGGCTCCTCGGTGAGCCGCTGCATCACAGCCTAGGGCCAGACCACTGATGATCGTCTCGCCCTTTGTCGCTCGCTGGTAAGCTAGCTTATAGGCCGCCCTTTCTCCCTCGGGGCTGGGGCTACGTGTCCCCACGATGGTGATGCGTTCGGCAGTGTCAAGGAGCTCAAGCCTGCCCAGAGCATAGAGGAGGACGGGGCGAGAGCGTCCGAGTGTCTCGAGAGCCTTCGGGTAGGAGGGGGAGAAGAAGGGGAGGATGCTGATCCCCGCTTGACGACAAAGAGCGAGCTCTTCCTCTGCCTGAGGAAGGGCTCGCTCTATCTCGTCGCTGTAGCAGTCTAAGCCCGTCGGAAGCCCTAAGGGAAGCTCGAGCGGATGCTCCTCTCTAGGGGCAAAGAGCTCCAAGAGCTTGCGGGGAGCTATGCCTACGGACCGTAGAGCAAGGAGCTCTAAGAGCTTCCGCTCCTCGGCTGGGTCAAGGTAGGTAGCACCCATCTTCGTTCGTGGGGTTACTCTTCTTCGTTCTCCTCGCTTGCGTCGCTGAGCACGAAGATCGAGAAGTTCACCGACCCGTAGATGCGGTGCTCGCTGAAGTAGGGAAGCTCGGAGAAGTCATAGTTAGCAGGATGCTCTACGACGAGGACACCCTCCTCCTTCAGTAACCCAGAGGAGAGGATGAGCTCGGGAAGCTCTGCGATCTCCTTGAGCTTGTAGGGAGGATCGGCGAAGATGAAGTCAAAAAGCGGCTTCCCCCCCTTGGAGGAGGTAAGGTAGCGAAAGACATCTGCCTGCAGTACCTGTAGACTCTGCTCCTCCTTGAGCTCACGAGCTACGGAGCGGATGAAGAGTGCATGCTCCCTTCGCTGCTCTAGGGCGAGCACTCGCTGACAGCCACGAGAGAGGAGCTCCACGGCGATACTTCCCGTTCCGCTGAAGAGGTCCAGCGCCGAGCAGTCCTCTAGGTCAATGTAGTGCTGGAGGACATTGAAGAGGTTCTCCTTAGCAAAGTCCGTCGTCGGGCGAGCATTGAAGCTCTTCGGGACATCGAAGCGACGACGCTTGTACTTACCACCAATGATACGCATGGGCTCTAGACTGCTGTGGGGTTGGGAACTTCGGGAGCCTGAGGAAGGCTCCGATAGCTAAGCTGGGTGATCTGGGCGATGTAGGGCGAGAGGAGCTCTCCCGTTTCATGGGCTGCTGCCTTGAGGAGACGAGTCGATGCCTCCCTCCCTTCCTCGGGATAGCCGATGGTGACCCGATCAGCACTTCCCTCGAGGGCAAAGTGTCGCCAGAAGCTGAAGGCGTAGAAGACCGCTTCGCCTGCCAGGACCTTAGCCTCGTGACTTGATACGATAGCGAAGCTGTTGTAGCCTAGAAGTTCGCCCTCGGAGAGGAGGAAGAGATCGATCGCCCCCTCACGTAGGAGTAGGAGGAGCTCACGACCATGCTCCGATCGCCCCCTATCTCTACGCTCCTCTAGGGTGGGAGCAAAGTAGGGAAGAGGCTCGATGATCAGGAGTGTGCGGCGGAGGAACTGGAGGGCCTCCCTCGACCACGAGAGGACGAAGGTCTTCGTCTCATCGGGTAGGGCATAGCGTTGGTAGCTCTTGGCTGGAGCGCCCGATGAGTTACTCTGATGCTCCTCCGAGTGGGGGGAGATCCAGAGTTCGTCCTGACCGTCTAGGAGGAGTTCCGAAGGTGCAAGCGTTGCCTCCTCGGGCTCATAGTAGAGGGTGACACGGCGGAAGGGGTAGCTGAGGAATTCATGCTCATAGTAGAGCTCCTGCAGCATCGCATAGACCGACGAACTTCCAGCTGAGGCTTCTAGTAGACCTTGGCGAAGGATGTGGGGCGAAGGTCCCTCGCTGTAGATACAAAAAGCAAGTCCACCCGAAAGCGTTCGGATGGACAAGCTGTAGGATGCAGCCGTAGCTGCAGTGAGTGGGATAGATGGAGCCATTACTCCCAGTTACCGTTCGTCTTAGCTTCGGTGAGCGAACCCACACGAAGGCCAGGGTAAGCGTTGGTCTTAGCACGAGCAGCTTCGACCTTCTCACGGACACGACGTGGGTTGTTCAGAGGATTGAGGTAGCTTTCGTAGGAAGCAGAAGCCTGGAAGACGGGCATCTGGATCTTCGTCTCACCAACTTCCTGCTCGATCGAGCTAGCTACTACCTGAATAGAGGAGTCGGGGTTGTTGGGGATGATGAAGAGCTTAGCCAGGTCGGTCCCATCGTTGAGGAGGGTATCCTTAGCAGCGACCCAGATGGTGTCACGACGGATCAGACCACGACGAGCTGCATCTTCTTCGCTCAGTCCTTGATCACGCATGGCGCTGGTGTAGTCGCCCTCTGCACGGATGTAGAATACACGACCATTCTGTACGAAGTCGATCAGCTCCTCCTTGTTGGCGTACTTGTCGTAGACGCTCTTGTAGGCTTCTTCAAGGCTTGCGATCTTCTTGAGCTGCTTCTGGAGCTCTGCCTCAATCTTCTTCTGCTTCTTGTCGAAGGTTACTGGTGCCAGCACGCTCTGGATCGTGATGTAGGCAAGTGCCACTACGGCCAAGGCTACTAATGCGAGGATAACTTTTTTCATCGTTGATCTATGTAGTATTTTGCAGTTAGACGTGTCTTATGGTGAAGCTCCGAGAGTACATCTCTATACAGGCTAAAATCAGTAACTTCACATGGACAAAGATAGAAATTATTATTACATGCCGTATACCGCCCTCATCAGCAACCTCCGTGCACTCCCTCAAGAGACCCTCACGAGTGACCAGCGGGAAGCCCTCCTTAGCCTCCTTGATTACCTCGAAGAGCCCTCACCCTATGCCCTCTATCTCCTTACTGGCTATGCAGGTACGGGGAAGACCTACCTCCTTCGCTCCATCACGGAGGCGGCTACCAAGGCGGGACTACATGTAGAGCTCATGGCCTCTACGGGGCGAGCTGCTAAGGTGCTTACGGGAGCGACGGGTCGTCAGGCTTCGACCATCCATCGTACTATATATAGGGCTTCGACTCAGCTGCAGGAGGAGGGCGGGAGCTTCCAGCTAGGGCGAGCTTCGGGAGGGCGACCTACACTCTTCATCGTGGACGAAGCATCGATGATCTCGGGCGATACGGGAGAAGTAACCCCTTTTGGTTCGGGCAATCTCCTGGATGATCTCCTTGCCTATGTGTGGTCAGCAGATGAGAGTAAGCTGATCCTCGTAGGGGATACCGCTCAGCTCCCTCCCGTAGGGACTCCGCTGAGTGATGCCCTAAATGCCGAGGTGCTCACCTCTCGCTACGGGCTCGGGGTCTATGGCACGGAGCTACGTGAGGTCGTGCGTCAGAAGAAGGGAGGCATCCTACACAATGCGACCCAACTCCGTGAACTCCTCGAGGACTCAGCCGACCTTGATCCCGAGGAGCTTCTCCCGATCCATCTTGAGACCGAAGGATGGCGTGGGATCTTCGCCGTAGATCCTGGCGAGTTTATCAATACCATAGATGAGGCCTATCGGCGCTATGGGATGGAGGAGTGCCTAGTCATCTGCCCCTCCAACAAGAAGGCACTGGAGTGCAACCATGCCATCCGATCTGCTGTCCTCTACTACGAAGAGGAGGCGGTAGTACGTGGGGAGCGACTCATCGTAGCCCGCAACAACTATCACTATACCAAGCGACGAGATCACTCCGACTTCATCGCCAATGGGGAGACGATCGAGGTGCAGCGACTTGGGCGACACTATTATGAGTATGGGCTCCACTTCGCAGATGCTACGATCTACCTACCTGATCGGGATGAAGAGCTGGAGGTGCGTCTCCTGCTCTCCTGCCTTGAGGAGCCCACACCACAGCGCACGCAGGAGCAGCGTCAGCAGCTCTTCGAGCAGATAGCAGCCGACTACGCAGACATCCCTTCGCTCACCGACCGCAGACGGGCGATCCGCCGAGATCCCTTCTGGGGGGCACTTGAGGTCAAGTATGGTTATGCGGTCACAGCCCACAAGGCGCAAGGGGGGCAGTGGTCTTGTGTCTTCGTTGACCTTAGCCTAGTCGGGTACCTCCCCGAGGATAGGAATATGGTGCGCTGGATCTATACCGCCCTTACCCGAGCTACGAAGCGTGTCTATCTGGTGGCCTTTCCCCCAGAGCTGGTGGACTGATCCGCTATACCTATACCTTCCGTAAGTTTATACTCCTCTGTAGGGGGCTCCCATGGCATAAAAATAGACCCCATTCATAGGTGACAAAGGCGACCCATGCATGGGTCGCCTTTGTCACCTATGAATGGGGCCCTCGAGGGACCCATGAATGGGTAGTCCTACTGACTCAAGGCTTGGGAGAAGGAGTAGGGTCGAGCGTCACGCTGTGTCCCCCAGCGTGAGGGCTGGTCTCCGAGCTTGAAGGAGAGCGTCCCCCCCTTTAGTAGCTCCGTGTAGTCAAGATAGGTTTTATCCCAGCTCTTGCCATTGAAATGAAGCGATTGGATATAGGGATGCTTCGTTTCGGAGGCCTTAATGAGAAGCTCTCGCCCCTCGGAGAGTCGTAGCCGTACCTCACGGAAGTAGGGCGTGCCGATGGCATATTGTCCCAGAGCTGGGGTGACGGGGTAGAAGCCCAGAGCAGAGAAGACATACCAAGCAGAGGTCTGCCCATTGTCCTCGTCACCACAGTAGCCATCAGGACGATCCGAGTAGAGCTTATCCATAACTCGACGTACCCAGTGCTGGGTCTTCCACGGCTCTGCAGCATAGTTATAGAGGTAGATCATGTGCTGGATGGGCTGATTGCCGTGGGCATAGTTGCCCATATCCATGATCTGCATCTCTCGGATCTCATGGATGACGAAGCCGTAGTAGCTATCATCGAAGACGGGAGGGAGCGTGAAGATGCTATCTAGCTTCTGAGTGAAGGTCTTGTCTCCCCCCATCAGGTCGATGAGCCCTTGGATATCATGGAAGACGGACCAACTGTAGTGTAGCGAATTACCTTCGGTGAAGGCATCCCCCCACTTGAAGACCGAGAAGGGGCTCTGGAAGCTCCCATCCTTCTTGCGCCCACGCATCCAGCCTAGGCTGGGGTCGTAGAGTTTCTGATAGTTGAGTGCTCGCTGGCGATAGAGAGCTAGGTCAGCTTCTCTTGCTCCAGCCTTCTTCAGGGCTTGGAGGATGCACCAGTCGTCATAGGCATATTCGAGGCTGCGTGCAGCATGCTCATTGATCCCGACATCTGAGGGGATGTAGCCCAGAGCATTGTAGTACTTGTAGCCGAGTCTACCTGTGGAGCGGATCGTCGGATGCTCATTGTTCGCTCCATGGAGGAGGGCTTGGATGAGTTCCTTGGGATCGATCTTCCCCAGCCCCTTGAGATAAGCATCGGTGATGACGGAGGCCGAATTGTTCCCCACCATGCAGTCACGGTGTCCAGGGCTTGCCCATTCGGGGAAGAAGCCACTTTCCCGATAAGCATTCATCAGCCCTTCTGCCATCTTCGCTCCCTCCTCAGGATAGACGAGGTGGATGAGGGGCATGAGGGCACGGAAGGTATCCCAATAGCCCGTGTCCGTATAGAGATAGCCTGCACGTACCTCCCCGCTGTAGGGGCTGTAGTGGAGTACCTCGCCCTTGGGGCTGATCTCATAGAAGCGACGAGGGAAGAGCAGAGAGCGATAGAGACAGCTGTAGAAGGTCTTCATGCGCTCCTCGGAGTCGGTGACAGAGATGCGACTCAGCTCCTTCTCCCACACGGCTCTCCCCTCGGCTCGTACCTCGGCATAGGAGCGATGATTGACTTCCTGAAGGTTGGTCATCGCCTGCTCGGGACTGATGAATGAAGAGGCGATGTAGAAGGTCGTCGTGGGCTCCTTGCTCTCGCTGAGATTGACAGCTAGGAGGGCATGTCTCCCTCCCTTGCCTGTCCTTTGCTCTCGGAGCACCGAGCGGATAGGCTGGGTGAAGCGTACGACGAAGTAATTGGCGAAGCCTCGAGGCACACCTCCACTATTCTTACGACTGATGCCTACGAGGGTATGGGGATCCTTCTGCTGGAGCTCCGAGCCCGAATCAAAGGCATCGATGAGGATCCATCGCTCCTCAGCAGACGCTTGCTTAGAGAACTCGACCTCGAAGACTGCAGCACGCTCCGTCGGGGCGAAGCGTACACGTGTGTCGTAGTCCGCTAGATAGACTTCATAGGCATAGGGTCGTGCCTCTTCGGCCTTGTGGCTGAACCATGAGGCTCGCTTCTCTTCATCGAAGAGGGGCTTCTTCCCCGTTTGGGGGAGGAGGGAGAACTGCCCATAGTCGTTGATCCAAGGGCTAGGCTGGTGGGTCTGCTTGAAGCCTCGGATCTTCGTCGCTTGATAGCTATACTGCCAGCCATCCCCCATCTTGCCCGTCTGAGGGGTCCAGCTATTCATCCCCCAGGGGCGGGAGATGATGGGGTAGGTATTCCCCGAGCTTAGGGTGAAGTCACTCTGCGTGCCGACAAGCGGACTGACGAGATCTACGTAAAAGGTGGATGGTGCTTGCTGGGCGCTTAGTCCAAGATAAGCCGAGAGGCTAAGGGCTAAGCCAAGGTGTCGGAGGTATTTCTTCATAGGGCCTGTGGAGCTAGAGATAGCAGTGCTGTCTCGTAGAGGTGGTATGTGTGTGGAGCTACTAGTTGCTTCGGCTCTGGTAGTTGTGGTAGCGTGCTATGACCTGCTGGACATAGCCTGCTACGCCCTTGCCTCTGAGGTAACCAGCACGGCAGACGGGATCATTGTAGTACTTAGCTTCGCTCTTGAGTCGGAGAGCGGTCTCGATACCTCCTTCCCATTTGTCAGAGGCATAGCCGTACTTCTGAGCTAGACGTATGGCATCTTGTAGGTGTGCAGGACCAGCGTTGTAGGCGGCAAGGGTGACCTTGATGCGCTCCTCTCGATTGGTGATCTGGTTGATGAAGAGCGCATCGATGGAGCGGAGACAGTCTACGGCGACACGTACCGATACAGCAGGGTCGAGGAGCTGTTTGGTGTTCGCCCCATAGATCTTACCCGTGCGAGGCATGATGCCCATGAGCCCTCTTGCCCCAGACCAGCCGACGACCTCTGGACGGAAGTTTGACTCTTGATAAGCGATGGAGGCGAGTACCTGCCAAGGCCAACCGATACGCTGCGCTTCTCGCTCGAAGAGTTTGTCGAAGGATGAGATCCCGTAGCTCCCTTGGGGGAAGCTTCCATGGGTGTGGGTGGCTGGGGACTCTGTGGGGGAGGAAGGTTGCTTCCCACGTCCTCGCTCTGAGCGTCCTTGTTTAGGAGAGGGGGCTGGTAGCTCCTCTTCGGGTGCCACCTTGCTGAGCTCAAAGTAGCGCTTATAGATCTGGCGGAAGCTCTCATCCTCTGGGATGTCTTTAGCCCATTGGTCTAGCGCTTCAGCTAGCCCAATAGCCTCCGAGGAGGTGAACCAGCGTAGTCGCTGGGCAAAGCCCACTTCCAGCGAGATGTCGATCCCTGGATAGTAGGTCTTGGTGAGCTTAGCTAGGTCTTCGTCAGCGATGGTATAGTTGATCTCTCGGGAGGCAACTTGAGCGATGAGGTCCTCGGTATTGACCGTATCTGCGTCGATGACTCGCAGGCGGATCTTACCCCCAAGTTGCTCCTCAAGGCGCTCCATACGCCCTTCGGCACGAGAGCCCGAGAGGACAGTCACCTCCTGACCAAGTAGCCCCGTCACATCCCTCAGATAGGGGACACTATCCCCTGCTGTCTCTCGACGCTGTACGAGGACTAGTCCCGAGAGGCTCTCTGGTCCAGCGAAGCGGAAGCGCTCCTTAGCAGAGTGCGTCACCGCATGGGGTGTGATACAGAGATCGACTCGCCCTCGCTCGACCATCTCCTCTGCTTCCTCCATGCTGTGGGTGACATAGAGCTTCATCGGCAGGCGACGGCTACGTGCGAAGAGCTGGATGAGCTCATACTGATAGCCCATGGGCTCATCTCGGTAGGTGAAGAAGGTCGTAGCACCCGAGAGCGTCACGACACGAAGGGTGTCGGGTAGGCGCATACGTTGAGCTTCGAGCTCCTGCTCAGTGGCCTGCCGAGTGCGGAGTCTAAGGAGATAGCCAGTCCCCAGAGCTACAGCTATCTCTAAGGCCAAGAAGAGGGTCGGACGAGGAAGTCTGGATAGGAATCTTTGGATCATAGGATAGCCGTAGATGAAGGGTGAGGGGCTAGAGACGAACGAGCTGTACTACGTTCTCTATATGATGCGTGTGGGGGAACATGTCCACCGCACGAGACTTCGTCACCTGATACATCCCTGAGGCGGTCAGGAGCTGTAGGTCACGAGCTTGAGTCGCAGGATTGCAGCTGACATAGACGATACGTCGTGGCGCAGCCCTGAGGATCGTCGTGATGACATCTTCGTGCATCCCTGCACGAGGCGGGTCGGTGATGATGACATCGGGTGCTCCGTGCTGAGCGATGAAGTCTTCGGTCAGAATATCCTTCATGTCGCCTGCATAGAAGAGCGTGTTGTCGATCTGATTGACCGTGCTATTGATTCGGGCATCTTCGATCGCCTCGGGTACGTATTCGATCCCGACGACCGAGCTACACTGGCGAGCGACGAAGTTGGCGATCGTCCCCGTCCCCGTATAGAGGTCATAGACACGCTCTGAGCCTGTAAGTTCGGCGAACTCCCGAGCTACCTTGTAGAGCTCATAGGCCTGAAGGCTATTGGTCTGGTAGAAGGACTTGGGGCCGATACGGAAGCGTAGTCCCTCCATCTCCTCCTCGATATAGTCTCGCCCATAGAAGCAATGGATCTCTTGGTCGCCGATCGTATCATTGCACTTGCCGTTGATGACATAGAGCAGGGAGGTGATCTCAGGGAAGCGCTTTTGGATCGCTGTAAGTAGAGCCGTACGAGCCTCTTCATCCTCACGGAAGAAGACTACTACGACCATCGTCTCACCCGTGGAGGTGGTGCGTAGCATCAGGGTACGCATGAGCCCCTCCTGCTTACGTAGATCGAAGTAAGGATAGGCTTCGGGTCGGGCTAGGCAGTAGTCACGAACGAAGAGGCGGATCTCATCCATGATCGTAGCGCCCAGATGACAGATGTCGATATCTAGCACCTTGTCGAACATCCCAGGGAGGTGATACCCAAGTCCCGATAGCTCACTCGCAGAGGGAGGTGTGGGAAGCGCATGAATACGATCCATCTCCTCGGGGAAGAGCCAACGCTTGTGACTGAAGGTGAACTCCAGCTTGTTGCGGTAGCGCTCCGTTTGCTTCGAGCCTAGGATGGGGAGATATTCACCGACGGGTACCTTCCCGATGCGCTCTAGGGCATCACGGACGACTTGAGCCTTACTCTCCAGCTGAAGAGAGTAGGGGAGGTGCTGCCACTTACATCCCCCACAGACGGTGAAGTGGGAGCAGATGGGAGTGATGCGCTGGGGGGATGGAGTCGTGAGACGTGCGATCTTACCCTCCATGAAGCTGTTCTTCTTCTTCGTGATCTGGATGTCACAGATGTCACCAGGTGCAGCAAAGGGTACAAAGAGGACCTTGCCCTCGACATGCGTCAGGGCTTTCCCTTCACTTGCAAGACCTGTGATGGATACTCTCTCTAGGAGAGGAAGCTCTTTCTTCTTTCGTGCCAATGAATATGATAAACCGTTTGTTGTGGTAGGAAATGATGCGTCTTGATCCTCGTAGGTGGAGCTGAGGACTAGTCATTTCAGTCCTGCCTTTGCTCAAGATGATCAAGTAAGTATGGAGACTGCTCCATAGATCGGTGCCCCATCTAAGAGCTGGGGGCATCTCTAAAGTAGAGAGCCCAAAGCCTCAAGAGGGGAGAGCTGGTTTCTGATAGCTCGCATCCCTATGGGGGCTTTGGGCTTCGATCTCTTAGTCGAGATAAGAGAGGAGGGTAGCCTTGAATTCGTCGGCTAGAGCCTGAGCTTCCTCAGTAGAGGGAGCTTCGGTGTAGATACGGATGATGGGCTCTGTATTACTTCTGCGTACATGCACCCACTGAGTAGGTAGGTCGATCTTCACCCCATCGATGAGGTTGATCGTACCCTTGTCTTGATATTCTTGGGCAAGACGGGTGAGTAGAGCTTCTGTATCGACACCTGCTGGTAGATCGACACGCTGCTTGCTCATGTAGTAGTCTGGGTAGCTAGCTCGGAGCTCACTGACCTTCTTCCCGCTCTTAGCTAGGAGTGAGAGGAAGAGAGCGATGCCTACGAGGGCATCACGACCATAGTGAAGCTCAGGGTAGATCACTCCACCATTCCCTTCTCCTCCGATAAGGGCTCCGGTCTCCTTCATCTTAGTGACGACATTGACCTCACCGACGGCTGCTGCTGTGTAGGAGCCTCCATGACGCTCTGTCACATCTCTTAGGGCACGGGTCGAGCTGAGGTTTGATACCGTATTCCCTCCGCCATTGAGTGAGAGAAGGTAGTCTGCTACCGCTACGAGGGTATATTCCTCTCCGAAGAACGTACCCCGCTCATCGATGATCGCTAGACGGTCTACATCAGGGTCGACTACGAAGCCTACATCTACTTGGCTCGTCCCGATGGCGGAGCAGATATCGACGAGGTGCTCGGGTAGAGGCTCGGGGTTATGTGCGAAGTGTCCCGTAGGCTCTGCATTGAGTGCTGTGACATGATCAACACCCAAAGCCTTGAAGAGTGCAGGGAGAGCGATCCCTCCCACAGAGTTGACGCTATCGAAGGCTACACGGAAGTTCGCTCTACGGATAGCTTCGACATCGACTGCGGGTAGGGCTAGGACAGCTTGGATATGATCATCAAGGTAGCTCTCTTCGCTCAGGAGCGTACCGATCTCATCGACCTCAGCGAAGTCAAAGTCCTGATGCTCTGCTAGACGGAGGATCTCCTTACCGTCAGCATCGCTGAGGAACACTCCTCGTCCGTTGAGTAGCTTCAGCGCATTCCACTGCTTGGGGTTGTGGCTCGCCGTGAGGATGATCCCTCCATCGGCCTCTTTCCCCGTGACAGCCATCTCAGTCGTCGGTGTCGTAGCTAGACCAATATCGATGACATCGCAGCCCATACCGATGAGCGTGCCTGTGACGATACGGTTGACCATGATGCCAGAGATACGGGCATCTCTACCTACTACGATCAGGGGACGTGACTTCCCCGTGTGCTTCCTGATAAACTCAGCATAGGCGGCAGTGAACTGAGCCGTGCTGACGGGATTGAGCCCATCGGACACGTGCCCCCCTATGGTGCCTCGGATGCCTGAGATGGATTTGATGAGTGTCATATATATGGATTATTGCTTAGGCTTTTCGTAGAAGACGTACGAAGCTCTCTGTACGTAGATGCTATTCCCTGCGGTATAGTTCTGTGATGGACCGAGTTCGAAGGGGATGATGAGCTCTACTACAGCTCCGTTACCAAGGAGGGACATAGGGAAGGCTACACCTTCACAGATAAGGTTGTCGTAGGCTGTACTTAGTCCTCCATCGTGGATCGGGCTGTAGTGCACCGTCCCATCGCTACTGTACTGGGAGATATAGCGGAAGAGAAGAGGACGAACCCCTGCTTCGCTTATGTTGTCGAACTCTGCACCCTTCGCCTGCGAGTCATTGAAGAAGTAGCCTTTGATCTCTACTGCTACGACGGTCTTACCGACCTCGGGGCGTGCGCCACCCTTGTCGATGACACGGAGGTAGAGCCCATTGGAGAGCTTGTAGAAGACATTGGGGTCAATAGTCTCGGGGAGGGTCTCATCACCTCGGTTGACGATTCTGAATGAGGATTCCTTGATCAGACGATCTATGGCACGTCGCTGCTCCTTCTTGAGCTGTGAGAGGGGCTTGACGGTACGATTCTTCTTGCAGCTACCTAGAGCGAGTAGTGGGATGAGTAGCAAGAGGACGAGGGTGATACGATGAGAGAAGAGTCTATTCATTGTGATTATGGAGTATGCTACTTGATGATGAGGCTATCTTATCTTAGGAGTGTTTGCTCTCCTTGGAGGAGTTAAATCTCCCTAGCTGGCAAAGATAGATATTTTTGGCCTCTTCTATTGTGCCTTGATGCTCAGCACCTGCGGCGTTGAGGTGTCCACCACCTCCGAAGCCTTCGCTGGCGATACGATTGGCAGGGAAGTCTCCCGTAGATCGGAAGGAGAGCTTGATCTGGGTCTTGTCTTCTCGGATGAAGCAACAGCAGTCGATGCCTTCGATCGTGAGCGGGATATTGACCAGCCCTTCGGTATCGCCCTTGGATGCCCCGAAGCGACGGAGCTCCTCTTGGGTCAGCGTGATGCAGGCGGCTCGTAGCTCGGGGTAGAGCTCCAGCTTTTGGTCTAGGACATAGCCCTGAAGACGTATCTGTACCTCGGGATTGTGGTAGGAGAGGCGGTCGATCACGTGGGGGTAGTCCGCATGTAGAGCAAGTAGATCAGAAGTGGCTATGAAGAGCTCGGGGGAGAGATGGCTATACATGAAGCGCCCCGTATCGGTGATAATCCCAGTGAGTAGGAGGGTAGCTAGATCGGGGGTGATAGCAGATCTCCAGCCGAGAGCCAGTGCGAGTGCATGTATGAGCTCGCTGGTGGCAGAGGCATTAGGATAGCTGAAGATTAGATCGAAGCCCTCCTCTGGATCGAGATGATGGTCGATGAGTACACGATGAGCCTGAGTGCTGGTAGCAGCTTCGACGAGGCGAGGGTAGCGCAGACGACTGATCTGATTGTGGTCTAGATGGAAGATGAGGTTTGCCTCTGCGATGAGCTGGAGGCTACGCTCTTCCTCTTGGGGGAAGATGACAAGCTCGTTAAGGGAAGGGAGCCAAGCGAGGTAGTTCTCTATGGGATCGGGGCTGATGACATGCACCGAAGCCTCGGGGTGAGCCGTTCGTAGGAGTCCAGCCCAAGCTAGAGTACTACCGAGGGCATCTCCATCGGGTCCCGTGTGGGGGAAGATGACGATCTTGTCCTGCTCTAGGATGAGCTGTTTTAGTTTGGCTAGATCTTCGTCACTCCAGATATATTTACTCATAGGTTTATGAAGGAGACCCATGTCGGTAGGATGAGGATCCCACGACATGGGTCTTGGTGGTACAATGATAGGTCCTTAGTGCTATGGCTTAGCGTCTGTCGAGGTAGCTTCCGATCTCATTGGCACGTACCTCACGGGTCGAGCTCTTTTTCTTTGTTGCAGGGGTAGAGGTAGAAGTACTTCTACTCTGGGTGGAGCTACCACCTTGGTAGTACTGGAGGGCTGTAGGTAGATAGGCCTCGATTGCCTTGATGCGGTTCGCATCGCTGGGGTGGGTACTTAGGAGCTCATTGGTCTGGCTCCCACCCTTGGACTGAGCCATCTTCTGCCAGAAGCTTACTGCATAGCGAGGGTCGTATCCAGCCATAGCCATTAGGACGAGACCCATCTTGTCCGCTTCGTACTCCTGCTTGCGTCCGAAGGGGAGCATGACTCCGACTTGAGCTCCGATGCCATAGGCTTGGTTGATGAGCGAGCCAAGCATCTGGGAGCGTGATCCTACGGCAGCTCCTAGGATCTGACCTCCAGCTTGGACGAGCATCTGGTTGCTGATACGTTCGTTGGCATGCTTAGCTAGGGCATGACTTAGCTCGTGTCCCATGACGGCAGCGAGTTCATCATCCGAATGGGCACCATTGCCTACGAGGTTGAGTAGCCCTGTATAGACGACGATCTTCCCTCCAGGCATACAGAAGGCATTGACTTGCTTACTATCGACGACGTTGAACTCCCAGCTGAGCGAGGAGAGCATTGACTCATAGCCGTTCTGCTTGAGGAAGGCATTGGTTGCTGCTGCAAGTCGGCGACCCACCTGTGTAACCTTAGCATTGTAGGTACCGTTGTTGCTGAGCTGAGACTTGCTTATGAACTGACGATATTGTGTAGCACTCGCAGCTAAGATCTCCCCATCGGACACGAGGTTGAGCTGACGACGACCTGTGATGGGGACCGTCCCACAGCTAGAGAGGAGGAGTAGTCCTGAGGTGAAGAGGGTAGCTAGGCGAAGAGTGAATCTATTCATAGGATAAGTGGAATAAAATCAGTGAAGAGAGAAGGGGATGGAGTCGAGACCTAGGGTGCTAAGGTGATCGAGCGATAGTATCGCTGGAGTGCCTGCAGGTCAACTGCCTCCCGATGGGCTAGGTCCACATAGCTCGAGTCGGATAGCTGTATGGGGCGAAGGCGATAGATAGCCTCTCCCTTGGGGCTACGCTTCTCGACGAAGACATACTGATAGTGGGGGAGGGTCGTCCAGCTACCCTTGGCTCTGTCTCGTATGAGGTCTAGGGAGAGGAGCATCCCACCACGGGTCCCAGGAGGAGTGATCTGGTTGCTGATGAAGTTCCCCATCGAATAAACAACGAATGTGGAGTCCTGTTGGGTATTTCGCCTCTTGAGGAAGGCACTCTCCTGGACTACATGCGGATGGCTCCCGATGATGGCATGTACCCCTTGGTCGGTGAGCCACTGAGCCAGATCCATCTGCCTCTTATTGGGCAGGCGCTCATACTCATTGCCCCAGTGTATCTGTACGATCTTGTAGTCGGCACCGAGGCTGTCTGCTCTCTGGAGGTCACGGGCGATCTGATCTCGGCTGATCGTATCGACAAGTGCAGGATGAGGGATGGGTAGCCCATTGGTGCCGTAGGTGTAGGCTAGGATGGCTAGCTTCACTCCCTTGACTGTCACGAGGAGTGGAGTGCGACTCGTGCGCTCTTCTTTCGTGCGGTAGCTCCCCGTGGTAGCTATCCCTAGGCTGTCAAGGACATCAATAGTATTGATTACTCCGAAGCGTCCTCGGTCGCAGCTGTGATTATTGGCCGTCGTCAGCACATCGAAGCCAGCCTCCCGCAGTGCAGTACCGAAAGCCTCGGGGGAGGAGAACATAGGGTAGCCACTGTAGGGCTTCCCCCCAAACGTCGTCTCGAGGTTGCCTATCGCTAGGTCTGCCTGCTCTATGAGGGGTTTGACGAGGGTGAAGGAGGGGGTGAAGTCATATTGACCCTCTTTGCCGAGGGCTGCACGTATCTGCGGGCCATGGGTCATGATGTCGCCCGCAAAGACAAGGTGGAGCGTGTCATTCGCTCTATCTTCTTGGATGAGGGCACTATCTCTACGCTCCTGAGCATAGGCCTTTCCCCTGCCTCGGCAAGCCAGGCTGGGAAGGACAGAGAGTACACCGAGCAGGCATACTACTAGATGTTTCGATCGGGGGAGCTTCACAGCGTATCTGTTACTTGTATTCGGGCCGATATTTGCCACCCTCCTTATCCTCTAGGATACCGAGGTAGCTGACATAGCGAGAGGGGGCGATGCGCCCTTCGTCTACGGCCTCTCGTACCGCACAGCCCGGCTCGTGGGTATGGGTGCAGTTGCCGAAGCGACATGCCTTGCTGATCTCGAAGAGCTCGGGGAAGTAGTGGGATACCTCGGCCTCATCCATCTCTAGCATCCCAAAGCCCTTGATCCCAGGGGTGTCTATGAGATAGCCACCCTCTGCATAGGGGAGAGGGATCATCTGTGAGAAGGTGGTGGTGTGCATCCCCTTGAAGTGAGCCAGTGAGATCGCTCCCGTACGGAGCTCCACTCCAGGGATGAGCTGGTTGATCAGCGTGCTCTTCCCGACACCCGAGTGACCACTGAAGAGGGTGATCTTCCCCTTGAGGTGATCGATCAAGTCTCCTACACCTTCGCCCGTAGTCGCTGAGACTCGGTGGCAAGGGTAGCCGATACTCGTGTAGAGCTGGATGAGCTCCTCCATGTACTCGGTAGCCTCGGGAGGATAGAGGTCGATCTTGTTGAAGACAAGCTCCGTCGGTACACGATAGGCCTCTGCTGTGGCAAGGAAACGATCAATGAAGGTCGTACTCGTCTCTGGGGCTGCTACCGTGCAGATGAGGAGCGAGGCATCGATGTTGGCTGCTAGGATATGGGACTCCTTGGAGAGGTTGGCTGCACGACGGATGATATAGTTCTTACGGGGAAGGATATCACGGATGTAGTGCGCCTCCTCCTCGCCCTTCCCTTCGCTGAGGGTGACCTCTACGTGGTCTCCTACGACGATGGGGTTGGTGGAGCGAAAGCCTCTCAGACGGAGATTGCCTTTGGCTAGACACGAGCGCTCTACACCATCCTCAGTGAGGACGATGTAGTGGCTACCCGTGTTCTTGATGACTAAGCCGGTCAAGGATGCTATAGCTTAATGATTGTAGTCAAGTAGAGGCGGAGACTAGACAGTCATGATCTCCTTCTCCTTGGCAGAGAAGAGTTCGTCGATCTTCTTGATGTATCGGTCGTGGAGCTTCTGCACCTCGGCTTCTGCATCCTTGGCTACATCCTCGGGGGTGTTGTCCGTCTTGATGCTCTTCTTGATCGCATCGTTGGTATCACGGCGAGCATTGCGGACGCTGACCTTAGCGGTCTCAGCATCGGCCTTGACCTGCTTGACGAGTTCACGACGACGGTCTTCCGTCAGAGGGGGGATGCCGAGGCGGATAAGCTCCCCGTTGTTCTCGGGAGTAATGCCGAGAGGGGAGTTGATGATCGCACGCTCGATGTCTCGGATGATCCCCTTTTCCCATGGGGTGATGACGATGCTCTTGGCATC
Organism: uncultured Porphyromonas sp.; assembly: GCF_938039215.1. Taxonomy (GTDB): domain Bacteria; phylum Bacteroidota; class Bacteroidia; order Bacteroidales; family Porphyromonadaceae; genus Porphyromonas. Next base: position 29,047 of record NZ_CALHVI010000010.1, read on the forward strand.
AGGGATCGTGACGGTACCCACCTGAGTCAGGGGAACTAAGCTCCCGTAGTACTCGACCATGATCCCATCTAGGATCTTTACATTGGCCTTGCCCGCACGTACTCGTGCTAAGGCTTCTTCGAGATGCTCAACGGTCTTTTCCATTTGGGCACCAGCCTCAGCGATCAGCCCTTTTAGTTCACTCATAGAGAATTGTTGTCTATTATATTTTAGGTTGGGATTGTTTGTGCTTGGATGCTCTAGAAGCCCACGTAGGTGCCGATCGACTCTCCTCGAAGGACTTTGATGAGGTTGCCTGGAGTATCCATGTCGAAGACGATGATCGGGAGGTTGTTCTCACGGCACATCGTGGTAGCCGTCAGGTCCATGACCTTCAGTCCTCGGTGGTAGATCTCATCATAAGTAATGCGGTCGAACTTAGTGGCCGTGGGGTCCTTCTCGGGGTCAGCGGTATAGATACCATCGACGCGTGTCCCCTTGAGCATCACATCGGCTTCGATTTCGATCCCACGCAGGGATGAGCCCGTGTCGGTCGTGAAGAAGGGGTTCCCCGTACCTCCAGAGAGGATGACGACCTCCCCTGCCTCGAGGGCATCGACTGCCCGACGCTTGGAGTAGAATTCGCCGATGGGCTCCATGCGGATAGCAGTGAGGACACGGTTCTTCACCCCTAGCGAGGTGAGGCGAGAGCCTAGGGCAAGGCTATTGATGACGGTAGCAAGCATCCCCATCTGGTCGCCCTGTACTCGGTCGAAGCCATCGGCTGCACCACTGAGGCCACGGAAGATATTACCTCCTCCGATGACGATAGCGACTTGGATACCCATCTCTACAGCTGCCTGGATATCTCGAGCATAGTCGGATAGCCGATCTGTATCAATACCATACTGCTTAGCCCCCATGAGCGACTCGCCACTGAGCTTGAGTAGGACACGTTTGAAGTGATTCATTGAGTTCTTCTTATGATGACTATTGTTTATTAGTACAAAGAAACGACTTTTACGCCTAATACGCTCTTATCCGCTGACCATCTGCCCATGATCGAGGTCTAAAGGGACCCATTCATGGGTCGCTCGGGTGACCCATGATGGGTAACCACGATGACCCATGATGGGTCGCATGGACGACCTATAGTGGGTAGTCAAGTCTCCTCTACGTTCCTTCGATTTGCTTGCTCCGATGGCTCCCTATTCTGGAGCTTGACGACCTTCGGCTAAATGGTGAGTGAGAGGAATTCGCTAACTTTACGCACCTAAATCCAAGGGAACTTAGTTCATGCAACAAAGAATACAACAGCTGACGACCGAGCTGCAGGCGCTCACCGCACGCACCGAGCAAGAGGTCGAAGATCTCCGTATCAAGTATATCAGTAAGAAGGGGCTCGTCTCTCAGCTCTTCGATGAGTTCAAGTCTGTCCCCAACGAAGAGAAGCGACAGGTAGGCCAACTTCTCAATGCACTCAAGACCTTAGCTACGGATAAGATCAACGAGCTACGTGCTTCGCTCTCCGCCGGTGGTGATTCATCCGAAGAGGGGATCGACTGGTCACGTACGGTCTATCCTGCCCCTCTGGGTACACGTCATCCGCTGACGATCGTCCAGCAGGAGATCTGCTCGATCTTCGCTCGTCTAGGCTTCTCTATCGCCGAAGGTCCAGAGATCGAGGATGACTGGCATGTCTTCTCATCGCTCAACTTCGCCGAAGACCATCCCGCACGTGATATGCAGGATACCTTCTTCGTGAAGAATGTCCCAGGTACACTCCTTCGCACACATACCTCTTCGGTACAGACGCGTACGATGCTCGCCTCTGAGCCTCCGATCCGCATCATCTGCCCAGGACGAGTCTATCGCAATGAGGCGATCTCCTACCGTGCACACTGCTTCTTCCATCAGGTAGAGGCACTCTATGTGGATCAGAATGTGTCGTTCGCTGATCTGAAGCAGGTACTTCTGTACTTCGCCCAAGAGATGTTCGGCTCCGATACCAAGATCCGTCTACGTCCCTCGTATTTCCCCTTCACAGAGCCTTCTGCTGAGATGGATATCTCTTGTAATATCTGTGGCGGTAAGGGCTGTAACTTCTGTAAGCATACAGGCTGGGTAGAGATCCTCGGCTGCGGTATGGTCGATCCGAATGTCCTAGAGAATTGCGGGATCGATAGCCGTAAGTACAGTGGCTATGCCCTCGGTATGGGCGTAGAGCGCATCACGAACCTCAAGTATCGAGTCAGTGACCTACGTCTCTTCTCGGAGAATGACGTTCGTTTCCTTGAGCAGTTCAAGGCTGCACACTAAGCCCTAGGATCGTGACCCGCAAAGAGCGCTACGAAGGGGTGATCGCATGGTTCGAGGAACACATGCCTGTGGCCGAGACCGAGCTAGACTATACCACCCCCTTTGAACTCCTTGTTGCGGTCATCCTCTCTGCTCAGTGCACGGACAAGAGGGTCAATATGATCACGCCCCGTCTCTTCCGTCAGTATCCGACGGCAGAGATCATGGCACGAGCCGAGGTAGATGATATCTTCGAGCTGATACGTAGTGTGAGCTACCCACGCTCCAAGGCAGGCTACCTCGTCGCTACCTCTCAGAAGCTCGTCGAAGACCACCAAGGGGAGGTGCCTGAGGAGCGTGAAGCTCTGATGAAGCTCCCTGGTGTGGGACGCAAGACAGCTAATGTCATCGCTTCGGTCATCTACCACCGTCCTACGATGGCGGTCGATACCCATGTCTTCCGTGTCTCCAATAGGATCGGTCTCACGACGAACTCTAAGACTCCGCTTCAGACCGAACTTACCCTCATCAAGTACATCCCTGAGTCGCTTATCCCCAAGGCGCATCATTGGCTGATCCTCCACGGTCGCTATGTCTGCACGGCTCGCCGACCTCATTGCTCGGAGTGTGGCCTAAGCTCCTATTGCCGCTACTATACAAGGTTGGAGCAGAAGAAATCAAAATCTAAAGACTAGATATGAAAAGAAGAAAGCACCGGACTAGCCTATGGCTCGGTCTAGGTCTCGCCCTCATTGCTGGGGCACTCTTCCTCTCCGAAGCTTGTGCCAAGAAGGGGAAGGCTGCTTCCTCCGATAAGACAAGACTCTCCATCGGTGTGATGCCCTCTGTTGATTACCTCCCGATAGCCATAGCAGAGCAGCAGGGCTTCTTCTCTATGCCCATAGAGATCGTACGCTTTGCCTCTCCTATGGAGCGTGATGCCGCCCTTCAGACAGGTGCAGTGGATGCTTCGGTCACGGACTACATGGGGGCCATGCTCCTGCACTCCAAGGGGCTGGAGGTCTCCCTACCTATCGCATGTCAGGGGAGCTTCCGCCTCGTCTTTGGGCGGGACGAGGATCTTGATCAGGTCTCTGATCTGCGGGGCAAGCGTGTGGGGCTCTCATCGAATACCCTCATCGACTATGCTACGGAGCGTAGCCTAGTGGATGCTCATAGTAAGCCCTTTGCCTATACTCGTGTCGAGGTGCAGAAGATACCCATCCGTCTGGAGATGCTTCGCTCGGGAGAACTAGATGCTGCCATCCTCCCCGAGCCCTTTGCGAGCATCGGTGAGTCTAAGGGGCTTCTAGCGATCGATGTGCCTCGAGCTCTTACGGTCGGGATCACGGGCCTCCTCTTCCAGCGATCGGCGCTCACCTCTAAGGAGGAAGCTGTCCGCTCCTTCGTCTCGGGCTACAACCAAGCTATTGACTACATGCAGTCGCATCCTCGCTCCTCATGGGCGGGTGCTCTGGAGCAGCTCCTCGGAGTACCTAAGGAGCTAGCCATGCGCATCCCTCTCCCCACCTACACTAAGGTAACGACTCCTCAGACTGAGGATCTAATGCCTATCCTCGAGTGGATGAAGGAGAAGGAGCTCGTCCCATCTACCTATATGGCAGAAGGGCTTATCTCCGCTCTACCTACCCAATAGCTGGAGCTAACCGCTCCCCAGTGACGGATGACAGAGCCCCATCTCCTTCAGGTCTCACAGCTCTCTGTAAGCTATACTCATCGGCGCCGATCTACCGAAGCGCTGGTGGGTATTACTTTTTCTATGGGGAGGGAGATCGTCACGATCACAGGACCTTCGGGGAGTGGTAAGTCTACGCTCCTACACTGTCTCTCGGGTATCGTCACCCCGACAAGTGGCCATCTCCTCCTCGATGATCTACCCATCAACCCACGGATGCATCAGATCGCTCTCGTACCTCAGCAGTATGGGCTCTTCCCCTGGAAGAGGGTAGGGAGCAATATCCTCCTTCCCGCAGCTCTGGGTAAGCGGAGTGTCTCTCCCGAGCTCCAGCATGAGATCTTGGAGACTTTGGGACTCCTTGACCTCCTTGATCGCTACCCGCACCAGCTGAGCGGTGGTCAGCGCCAGCGTGTCGCCCTCGCTCGAGCCTTCATCATGCAGCCAGACCTACTGCTTCTCGATGAAGCTTTCTCGGCGCTCGATGTGGCGACTGCAGAGCGTTCGCGTCAGCTATTCCTAGAGCTCTGGGCTCGCTATCCCGTCCCAACCCTCTGTGTTACACACAGCCCCGAGGAAGCTACGACCCTCGCCCAGCGTACCCTTCTCCTTGGGGGAACACCCGGCACCCTTATCGGAGACTATCGAGGTGCCTCGAGGCAGGATTTAGAGGCTAAGTTACGTACCCTTGATGAAGCCCTTTAGTCGTCATCTCATACAGCTCCTCCTCGGAGCCATCATCCTCCATGTCCTTTGGCTGGGAGGCTATTACATGATCGCCTCCGAGGTGCTACCTGCACCTTGGACAGTATATGCGCATCTACTTCGGATGGATGGCTCTAGTCTGCTCACTCATGCCGTAGTGAGCCTACAGCGTATCGGGTGGGGGATCTTGATCGCTACGCTCCTTGCCTCGGTGATCGCTCTGGTGATGATGCTCTACCCTCGTGTAGGACGGGTGCTCTCTACCTTCATCTATTTCTCCTACCCGATCCCTAAGCTCGCCCTCCTTCCCGTCGTCATGCTCCTCGGGGGACTCGGTGAGGTCACCAAGGTCGTGATGATCGTCCTCATCATCCTCTTCCAGCTCTCGGTATCCATGCGTGATGCGCTCCTAGGTATCCCTCGGGAGCACTTCGCTGTCACCCGCTCTCTGGGTACTGGGACGCTGGGCCTTCTGCGTCATCTCCTCCTCCCAGCTGCTTTGCCTGCAGCCCTCTCCGCTCTGCGTATCGCTATCGGTACGGCTATCTCGGTACTCTTTGTGACAGAGACTTATGGCACGACCGAGGGGCTAGGCTACTACATCTCGGATGCTTGGATGCGTATCAATTATCTAGATATGTATGGGGGCATTGTGCTCTTGAGTTTGCTTGGGGTGGGGCTCTTCATCCTCATTGACTCTGCTGAGGCATTGCTCTGTCCTTGGGAGGCAGAGAGTGAGTGATGCTATACGCTTTGGGATGATCGGAACGTTGTCCTAGTGTAGGCTCTCTCTGTGGATGTCCCTACGCATGGTATCACTTCTCTAAGCAATCATCCCCGATGGTCAAGCGATTATCTACCTTTTGTCTACTCCTCCTTCTCAGCATCTTCTCTTCCTCTACGGGCTTCGCACAGAAGACCAAGCGTGCCTCTGCACACAAGAGTAGCGTATCCCGAAAGCAATCAGTCACAGCGGAGACGACACTCCATCGCTTCTATATGGAGTATATCCGCTCCTTTGACCGCATGTATGAGCCCGAGCAGGTGGATTCGCTTATCCTTGCTCATGTGACTCCAGAGGCTAAGGCAAAGCTAGAGCGAGTGCGTGCTATGACGGACCTTGATCCGATCCTTCGCTCTCAAGATATTGCCTCTGGGGTGGAGCATACGCTCAAGATCCGTAGCCTAGGCCAAGACTGGTATCAAGTATCCTTCGGAGAAGGGGAGGGCTACCAAGCGATCCCCCTTCGGGTGAAGAAGGTAGGGACGAAGTACCTCATTGACTTCATCACCCCCCCTTGGCATGAGACGGCCTATGGAGATCGCCTCCTAAGTAATCCCTTTGCTTCTGTTGATCGGGTCGACGAATCAAGCCCTTCTGCCTTCGTCCTCTCCTTCTATAAGCGCTATATCTCTGCTTATCTAGCCATGAAGCCGACCCTCAAGGAGGAACTCAAGGCTCTACGTGATCGCTACTGCACCCCGCAGACGATCCAGCTCTACTACGACCGACTAGCTTCTACGGGTGAGGTGGAGAGTGGCTACTTCGATGTCCTCATTGACAATACGGACTTTGACCCCACGTGGTGCTCTTCGCTCTCTGTCCGTCCCAGCTCGTCCTCCGATCTGCTGGAAGTCCTCTATAATCCAAGTTCGAACCATCGCACACTCCCCCGTAAGCTCCTTGTGCGTGCCATACGGCTCGCTACGGGAGGCTATCGTCTGGATCTACAGCCTTAGATATAGCGCTTCCCAACGGCCTATATCTGGGGTGATTATGCTATTTATGGCTATCTTTGTGCTACGATTTAAGTAATAAGCCGAAGAAGATAATGAATAGTCGCCTCGCCGAGCAGATCTCCTACCTCCTCCTGCGCCACCAATATGTGGTGGTCCCCCAGCTAGGAGGGTTCATCAGAGAGAAGCTCCCTGCTAACTATGATCCTACTAAGCGACTCGCTTATCCTCCCTCTGCAGAGCTCCACTTCAACCAAGCTCTAGGACACAGTGATGGCCTCTTGGAGGGTCGCTATGCCGAGCTCTTAGGGCTCTCTCTTAGACGTGCTCGTCTCATCCTAGAGGAGGAAGTGCGTCAGCTCCGTCTGAGTCTGATCAAGCAGGGGCACTATGAACTCTCGGGTATCGGCGAGCTCATCCTCTCTCAGGAGGGACAGCTTAGCTTCGTGCCTAGTGCTCACGCTCTAGCTACCCAGTCGGCTTCTTACGGCTATGCCCCCCTCTCTCTCCCCGAACTTCCCTCCCAAGCAAAGACAACTAAGAGTGTACGTCGCTCTCGCTCGGAGCGTGATGGGCGCTATATCTCTCTGCGCCTCTCCAAGCGTGCTCTAGGCTATGCAGCCGTAGTGATTTTCACGATCCTTGCGCTACTTCCTTGGGGTAATCGGGTCGAGACGACTGCACACTATCAAGCTGGATTTACTCCCTCCATTGAGGCGGCACGTCAGCTCTTCGGAGAGCAGGAAGTCATTGCTGAGCCTCGTGCAGAGGAGCAGACCAAGGGCGGACTCAGCTGGTCCACAGAGCAGGATGGTCGCTACTATATCGTCCTAGCTACCGAGCGTACAGAGGAGCGCATACAAGGCTACCTCACTGGGGTGCAGGAAGCCTTCCCAGAGGCTAACTTAGTGGCACTCCACTCCCCTCATGGGCGCACGATCCGTCTGTGCCTTACTTCCTTCCCTTCGTCAGCAGAGGCTTATGCCTACCTAAATACGCTGGTGAAGGAGCATCCCTCCTATCGCTCTTCGTGGGTCTTCCGCAATAGTTAGGCTAGGAGCTCTCCTAGATCCGAAGCGTCCATCCCATTGGAGCAACATCCCCTACACGACATCGTGACTGAGATCAAAGCCGAGGCTTACCGCCTCGGCTTCTCTGCTTGTGGGATAGCCGAAGCTGGGGCTGTACCCGAGGAGATCATGCAGGAATATGATCACTGGGTAGACACAGGCTATCATGGGGATATGGATTACCTCGCTCGTAATAGAGAGCTTCGTTCAGATCCTCGGCTACTGCTCCCTGGGACGAAGTCGCTCATCCTCGTGGCGATGAACTACTATCCAGAGACGAAGCAAGATCCTGAGGCTCCACAGTTCGCTTACTACGCCTACGGGCGAGACTATCATAAGGTGGTCAAGAAGCGCCTCGACAGCCTCCTTAGCTATATGCGGGAGGAGCTAGGCCTCAAGGTCGAGGGACGAGCCTTCTCGGACTCCGCTCCGATCATGGAGCGTTACTGGGCGGAGCAGGCAGGGCTAGGCTGGCGAGGGAAGAATAGCCTGCTGATCATCCCACGAGCAGGGAGTTACTTCTTCCTCGGCGAACTGCTGGTAGATATAGAGCTCCCCTACGATACTCCGATGCGTAATCTCTGCGGGCGGTGTGAGCGCTGTCAGCAGGCTTGTCCTACGGAGGCCTTCCTTGCCCCAGGGAAGTTGGACGCTCGGCGCTGCATCAGTTACCTGACCATTGAGCAGAAGGGGGAGATCCCCGAAGAGCTACGAGAGCGCATGGGACGGCGGGTCTATGGCTGTGATGCCTGCCAGCAATGTTGCCCGTGGAATCGCTATGCTCGCCCGACGAAGGTCGCTGACTATACCCCTCGGGAAGCACTTCTTTCTCTCTCCCCAGAGCAACTGGAGAGTATGACCGAAGAGGAGTATCTAGCCCTCTTCGCCGGCACAGCTGTCAAGCGGGCAGGGCTCTCGGGGCTCCAGCGGACGATCCGAGACCTTCGGGCGAACTTCTCTACTCCCATCCCTTCCACGGAAGCCTCATCGGTGCGTCGCTTCGTTCGCCCTACTACTCCCGAGTCCATCGACTCATCTGAGTGACAGCTCGCCCCTCCTTCTCCTGCGGAAAGGTGCAGTCAGATACGCTCCTGCCTTGAGCCTCTATGGTGTGAGAAGTGTACCCATGTATAGTACCGTATATAGACCCATACATGGGTCACCCGATCGACCCATTCATGGGGTCCTCGACCGACCCATGAATGGGTACCTAAACCTCAAGATGGGGCAAGTAAGGAGTAGTGTGCTTAGCCGAGCTCGCCCTTATTTGTTGTAATTTTGCTCTCTATAATCAATCAAGCAATACAAGACTTTTGAACGAATATAATTCCCACGCTAAAGGGCTCTCCTTCGTCGTCATAGGTATGAACGATGAGAAGAGCCCCCTCTTCCCCGAAGAAGTACAGAGACTGATCTCGGAGCATCGCATCTTCTCTGGAGGCCGTCGCCATAGAGAGCTTGTCGGGGAGCTCCTACCCGAGGGAGCCGTATGGATCGATATTGTTGTCCCGCTGAGCGATGTATATGCGCAGTATCGACACTATGATGAGCCTGTCCTCGTCTTCGCTTCGGGGGACCCGCTCTTCTTCGGGTTCACGACGACGCTGATGCGTGAGTTCGAGGGAAGAGTCACGAAGACCTTCCCCTCCTTCAGTTCGCTACAGATGCTGGCGCACGCCCTTCGCTTGCCGTACCATGATATGCGTGTTGTTTCGCTGACGGGACGACCTTGGCATGAGTTCGACCGAGCCTTGATCGAGCGGGCGCACAAGGTAGGGGTGCTGACAGATCGGAAGAATACGCCTGCTACCATCGCTAAGCGTATGCTTGACTACGGCTATACTGCCTATCAGATGCACGTGGGGGTACGCCTCGGAGGTGAGCGGGAAGAGACTTATTCGCTTCCCCTTGAGGAAGTCATCACGAAGGACTTCCCTCATCCCAATTGCCTGATCATCGAAGCGGTAGAGCCTCAGCCCTATGATGCTCCTATCGGGCTCAAGGAACTGGACTTCTTCCCTCTGAATGGACGGGTGAATATGATCACGAAGATGCCTATCCGCCTCGTGAGCCTTAGCCTGCTGGAGCTGGAGCAAAGACGGAGCTTCTGGGATGTCGGCTTCTGCACGGGCTCTGTCTCCATCGAGGCTAAGCTCCGCTATCCTCATCTCACGGTGACGGCTTTTGAAGTACGGGAAGAGGGCTCAGAGCTCATGGAGACGAATAGCCGGCGCTTCCATGCTCCAGGGATCGACTACCATATTGGGGACTTCCTCTCCCAGCCTTTAGAAAGCCTTCCTCGTCCAGAGGCCGCCTTCATCGGGGGGCATGGGGGGAGGCTACCTGAGTTCGTCGCACGCCTTGCCGAACTGATGGGCGAAGACGGGATCATCGTCTTCAATTCCGTCTCCGAGGAGACGCTCCAGCTCTTCCGTGACTCTATAGCCGAGATCGGCTGGGCTATTACCTACGAGACTCGCCTAGCCGTCGACAGCCACAATCCGATCACGATCCTGCAGGCCAAGGGGCGCAGAGACTAGGGTATCTGAGCATAGAGAGATGGCACGTTATACCTACGGACTGATAGGGCGACCGCTGGAGCATTCTTTTTCTCCGAGCTACTTCCGTGCGTTCTTTGAGCGCGAAGGGATCGATGCTTCGTATGAGCTCTATGAGCTGGAGCGGATCGAAGAGCTCCCCCAGCTGCTCGAAGCGAACCCCGATCTCAGAGGGCTCAATGTCACCCTGCCCTACAAGCGGGAGGTGCTTCGCTACGTCGGAGACTGCTCGGATGAGGTGAAGCTCCTTGGGGCGGCGAACGTCCTCTCCGTGCGACGCACCCCCGAAGGGAAGCCCATCCTCAAGGCGCACAATACCGATGTCGAGGGCTTCCGTCGGTCGCTTGCTCAGCTTCTTCGGGGGGAGCACCCCGAAGCTTGGGTCTTCGGGACGGGTGGGGCAGCCTCGGCCGTCCTTCGTGGGCTGGACCTGCTGGGGATCAGCTACCGTCAGGTGAGCCGTACACCACGCTCGGGACAGATGAGCTACGGGGACTTGACCCTCGAGGAGGCTCGGCGGACAAAGCTCTGGATCAATGCTACCCCCGTGGGACTTCGGCTGGGTGACTCGCTTCCCTTGCCCTACGAAGCGCTGGGGGCGGAACATATCTGCTACGATCTCATCTACAACCCTTCGCCTACGACCTTCCTAAGCCGAGCCTCCGAGCGGGGTGCACGGACGAAGGACGGGCTCGAGATGCTACATATCCAAGCCGATGAAGCTTGGAAGATTTGGACTACGAATGAAGAAGACTAGAAGTGCGCTTATACTGGGGGGGCTCCTCCTCCTAGCCTCCTGCTCGACGACGAGGCACGTGGAGCCGGGGAGCTATCTCCTCTCCAAGGTGTCTATCCGTGTGGACTCGCTCCCGCCCGCCGAGCTGGAGCAACTTGGGGACCTAACCACCTTCCTGCCCCAGCAGCCGAATACGAAGCTCCTCGGGCTCTTCGACTGGACGCTCTTCGTCTATAACCTCAGCAACCCGAAGAGCAATAGCTTCGTGAGCCGACAGCTACGTAAGTGGGGCGACCCGCCCGTGCTGTACAATGCAGAGGAAGCGGAGTTCGGGCGAGCGAACCTCTCCGCCGCTATGTACAACCTCGGCTACCTTAAGGCCAAGACCGAGCTCCAAGTAGATACTACCCGCTCCAAGCGTGCCCGTCTGACCTACGTCATCACGCCAGGCAGTCGGCTCAAGGTAGGGCACTTCGAGGAAGCGCTTAGCGACACGACGCTCCGTCCGCTGCTTCATCCGCAGGACACGCTTCGGGAGAAGCGCCTCTTCCGTGGCGAACGCTACCGCTCCTATCTGCATTCGGGAGCGATCCTCTCGCCCCGAGCCATGCAGCTGGAGCAGGAGCGTATCTCGCAGATCTTCCGAAACCGAGGCTACTACACCTTCACGGCGGACAGCGTGCACTTCGAGCTGGATACGCTCGTGGCTTCGGACGTGTGGGTACGCAGTGTGATCTCCGCTCCCAACGAGGTCTATCGCATCGGTCGGGTGCAGATGAAGCAACGGCCCCATCGGGAGGGAAGCCTTCCTAGCTACGAGGCCGAGCGGGCGGGGATTAGCTTCGGCCTCGACCCCGATCATTACATTCGTCCGAGTGAGTTGGCACGTCGCATCTGGATCCGCCCAGGGCAGCTCTATTCGTCGCAGCATACTTCGTCGACCTACGCAGCGCTGAGCGAACTGTCTTCGCTTCAGGGCGTATCGATCCAGTACCACGTGGACACGCTCTCGGGCGACTCGACGCTTCTGGACTGCGACATCAGCGCTACCTCGGCGAAGACGAAGAGCATCGGGGGCGACATCGTCGGGACAAATTCCTCGGGAAGCCTCGGTGTAAGTTCGTCCTTGAACTTCCAGAACGCTAACCTCTTCCACGGAGGAGAAGTCCTACGTCTGCAGCTGCGTGGGGGCTACGAGAGCCTGAGGAGTCGGCGCAACGAGCATCTGAACTACGGGGCGGAAGTGGGCTTGACCTTCCCCAAGCTCCTCTTCCCGCTTGTGGGCTCGAAGGGGCCTTCGACGATCCAGTCGACGACGAACCTGCAGATGAGCTACGATCATCACCGTCGCCCAGAATTCAGTCGTGATGTCTTCTCACTGGAATGGGGCTATAGCTGGCACAGTCACTACACGCCTGCCTACCGCCACCACCTCAAGGTCATCGACATCAACTTCCTGCACTTCGGCTACATCAACGAGGACTTCCGTCGGTCGATGCCTTTGATCACGCAGATCCTCAACTACCGAGACCAGTTCGTCCTCGGTGCTTCCTACCTCTTCCGCTACAATTCGCTGAACGATTACCGCAGGGCCACTTCGCCGTGGGTGCACAACCTCCGCCTCTTCTTCCAGTCCTCGGGGAACTTGCTCTACGGGCTCTCGTCGGCGCTGGGCCGTCAGCGGGACGAATACGGTGCGTACCGCCTTTTCGGGACGAACTTCGCACAGTTCGTCAAGGCCGAAGCCGACTACAGCGGTCTGCGCAAGCTCGGCGAAGGGAATGCCTTCGCCTATCACCTTGGCTTGGCGGTGGCTTATCCCTACGGCAATAGCCAGTACGTGCCCGTCGACCTGCGCTACTTCGCCGGCGGGGCCAATAGCCTTCGAGGTTGGGCTGCCCGCACGCTGGGCCCGGGGAGCATGCCCCGCTCTGCCAGCCGTTCGATCTTCGACCAAGTGGGGGATATCAAGGTCGAGCTCAATGCCGAGTATCGGATGAAGGTCCTTGGCTCGCTGCAGCTGGCGCTCTTCGCAGACGCGGGGAACATCTGGACGATGCGCCCCTACGAGAATCAGCCTCAAGGCGACTTCCAGTGGGAGCGTTTCTACAAAGAGATCGCCTTGTCGTCGGGGCTGGGTTTGCGTTGGGACTTTGATTACTTCGTGCTGCGCTTCGACGTTGGGGCGAAGGTCTACGATCCGCAGGTCGAGAACGGCCGTCCGTGGGTGATCTCCTACCAAGAGCCGAAGCAACTGCTGGCCTTCAACTTCGCCATCGGCTATCCCTTCTAGGGCGAAGTTTAGGAGGAAGGTCGGTCGTCCCGCTCTCTCTCTTTCCGCCTCCAATTGATCCGCCTTGCCCGGAGCGAATGACCGCTCGGGGCAAGGCGGAAGATTTTTGTGCGCACGGAAATAAATTTCCGTACGTAAGAAAAAATATTTTCGTACGTACAGAAATAAATTTTCTTACGTACGAAAATTTCACTGCTTCCGCAGGGCAATTTTTCCCTTTCCGCAAGGCGATAAATTTCCTTCCGCAGGGAAATAAATTTTCTTCCGCAAGGAAATAAATTTTCTTCCGCAAGGAAATAAATT
>NZ_CALHVI010000011.1 GCF_938039215.1 uncultured Porphyromonas sp.
TCCGTATATGCGGAAATAAATTTTCTTATATACGGAAATTTTACCCCTTCCAAACCCGCTGGGAATGCGGGGTGTGGAGCAGGGTGCGATTGCGCCCAAAGAGGGGGCGGTGGACAGGCGAAGATGTTAGTTCGCCTGCGGGTTGACAGCCCCAGGCCTTGTTTAGAGGAAGAGGAGCCTTCCCCTAGAGGAGGACAAAAAAGAAGGAGCTCCTTAGCCCGCCGTTGGGACTAAGGAGCTCCTTCCTAAGGAGGCGAAAGCAGAGCGCTTCCTACTTCAGAGCTGCGAGGGCTGCTTCGTAGTTGGGCTCCTCGGTGATCTCGGGCACGAGCTCGGTGTAAAGGATCTTCCCTGCCTCATCGACGACGACGACGGCACGAGCGAAGAGACCCGCCAGTGGGCCGTCCTGCTGCTGGAGGCCGTAGTGCTCCGAGAGACAGTTGTGACGGAAGGAGGAGACGGAGATGACCTTGTCGAGACCTTCAGCCCCGCAGAAGCGAGCCAGTGCGAAGGGCAGGTCCTTCGAGATGCAGAGGACGACGGTGTTGTCCAGCTTCGAAGCTTCGGCATTGAAGCGACGGACGCTGGCGGCGCAGACTCCCGTGTCTACGCTGGGGAAGATGTTGAGGACGACACGCTGACCACGGAAGTCTTCGAGATGAAGTTCGCTCAGGTCGGTCTTGACCCCGCCAAAGTTGGGAGCGATGGTGCCTACTGCAGGGAGTTCGCCACCGAGGTGGATGGTGATGCTGTTCTTGAGTGTGACTGTTGCCATTAGTTTGTATTGTCTTTAGAGCCCCCACAAAGGAAGGCGGGTGAATGATCTTTGTCTTAGAAACTTGCTTACGCCTGCGGTTGTTCACTCCTGACGAAGGAAGTGCGGCCTTAGCCAACCCGACTCCAGACGAAGGACGATGTCAAAGAGATCTAGGCTCATGCAGTAGGGCACGGCATCTTCGTAGCCAGCGCCAAGTAGGCGAGCGAAGTGCTCCGAAGTGCGGATGTAGCTGAGACGCTCCTCGAAGGTGCGGGCGTGCTCCTTCCACAGATCCCGAGCCATGCGTGCGCAGTCATCCGAGGCTTCTCCCCCAGACTGAAGCGCAAAAGCCCCCGCATAAAGGAAGTCTTCCATCGAGACCTGCCCCTTCCAGCCCGCAGCGAGGATGACGACTTCCCGCCCTTGGCTTTGGCAGTATTCGATCGTCGCTCGGAGGTTCGTAAGCGCTCCGACAAGGATCTCCTTCGCCCCCTGCTCCTGAGCGATGGTGAGCGCCCGAGTGCCGTTGGTCGTCGTGAAGACGATTTCTCGCCCAGCGACGAGCTCCGTCGTGTATTCCGCAGGATCATTGCCTAGCTGGGCGAAGGGACAGCGGACGATATTGCGCTCGGCTGCAATGAGCGCTCCCAGGCGCTTCCCTTCGAGCTCCGCCTCTTCGGTCGTCGCAACGGCTAGGATCCCCTTCGCCCCGTGGGCAAACGCCGCTACCATCGTCGTCGATGCTCGGAAGATGTCGACGATGATCACGGTGCTATCGGGGCGATGATACAGCGGATAGAGCTCGGGGGAAGGGCAGAGGTAGATATTCATGCGTGGTCGGACTATTGGATACGGCACTACCTCCCAAGAGGGATGCCAGAGGGCATCCTGCTACTTGGGAGGTAGTGCGCTGGAGAATTTCTTGAGCAAGAGAGCCTGGACTAGATGCCTAGTTCCTGACGAATGACTGCGATCTTCGCAAGACAAGCGGACTCAGCTGCAGGTAGCTCTTCCTTCGAGGAAGCCTTGCCACGTACGCCGATGTAGAACTTGATCTTGGGCTCCGTCCCCGATGGGCGGATAGAGACCTTCGTCCCGTCTGCCGTCTTGTACTGCAGTACGTTGCTCGTCGTAGGCATGTCGAGCGTGAAGACTTCCCCCTTGTCGAGCCAGATGCCTTGGAGCTTAGCGTAGTCGAGGACTTCGACCACAGGGCTGCCAGCGAGCGTCTTCAGCGGGTTCTCACGGAAGTTCTTCATCATCGCTTCGATCTCCTCTGCGCCCGTCTTACCCTTGCGGACGACACTCACGCCCTGCTCCTTGTACAGACCGTATTCGAGGAAGACCTGCTGCAGGAGCTGGTAGATCGAAAGCGAACGATCCGCCGCCCATGCCGCAAGTTCGGCGAACATACAGCAAGCCGAGACGGAGCTCTTGTCACGGATGAAGTCTTCGCGCAGGAAGCCGTAGCTCTCTTCGCCCCCACCGATGTAGTTGAGCTTGCCCTCGTTCTTGCGGATCACGTCGGCGATCCACTTGAATCCGGTGTAGCAGTCGAAGAGCGTCACGTGATTCTTCTCGGCGATGGCTCGAATGAGTTCCGTCGTCACGATCGTCTTGACCACGTAGTCCTGACTCTGAAGAAGACCCGACTCCTTGCGGCTCATGATGGCGTAGTAAGTCAGCAGAGCGCAGATCTCGTTCCCGTTGATGAGGACCATCTTGCCCTCTTCATTGCGCACGGCTACTCCGATGCGGTCGGCATCGGGGTCAGAAGCCAGCACGAGGTCAGCCCCAGTAGCTTCGGCACGTGCCAGAGCAAGCTCCAGTGCGGCTGGCTCTTCGGGGTTGGGCGAGTAAACGGTAGGGAAGTCACCACTGACGACATCCTGCTCTGGGACGTTGATGATGTTCGTGAAGCCAATGGCTCGCAGAGCTTCAGGGATGATGCGTACGCCCGTCCCGTGGATAGGGGTATAGACGATCTTAATGTCGTGATGGCGAGCAATCGAATCCTTCTGAGGCGCAGATAGGGTAGCTACACGCTCGATGAAGAGCTTGTCGAATTCTTCCCCCAGCGTGTGGATGAGCTCTGGGCGAGCCGAGAAGTTGATGTCCTCAGCCTTCGTGATCTTGTTCACCTCGATGATCGTATTGCGATCGTGAGGAGCGAGCATCTGAGCCCCATCGGACCAATAAGCCTTATAGCCGTTGTACTCCTTAGGATTGTGCGAAGCCGTGATCATGACACCACTCTGGCAGCCGAGTTCACGGATAGCGAAGGAAACTTCTGGCGTAGGACGGAGGCTTTCGAAGAGATAGACCTTGATCCCATTAGCAGAGAAGACTTCGGCGGCAATACGAGCGAAGACATCGCTGTTATTACGGCAGTCATGCCCGATAGCCACGGAGATCTCAGGGAGAGAGGCGAACTCTTGCTTGAGGTAGTTAGCTAGACCTTGAGTAGCTGCCCCTACGGTGTAGCGATTCATGCGATTAGAGCCTACGCCCATGATACCACGAAGCCCCCCCGTGCCGAACTCGAGATCCTTGTAGAAGGATTCAACGAGTTCCGTAGAGTCTTCGGCATCAAGCAGGTGCTGTACTTCGGCACGTGTCTGGCTATCATAGCCTGGGGTGAGCCAACCTTGAGCTTTAGCTCGGACTTGTGCTAAAAAAGTGTCTTGTTCCATATGTCTTTGGATGTATGTGAAAGTCAAAATTTTACTTTGAACAAAGATAAGACTTTTAGCTAAAGAAAACGGCTTCGCCTCCCTGGGCTCATCGAGCGACCAAGGAGGCGAAGCTAGAGGAAGATGTAGGAATAACCTACAGGATTAGTTCTCAGCGGTAGTCCAACCCTTATTCTCAAGAGCAGTCCTGACCTTTGCTGTTGCACGAGAAGCCTCGATGATGAGCACTCCGCCCGTGCTAGGTAGAGCCTCAACAATGCCTACGAGTGCATCTTCATTGAGCCCCGTAGACTTGAGAGTAAGCTTTTTGAGAGCAGTGAACTTGGCGAGGTCTAGGGCGACAATATCTTGACCAGCTACGGAGATACTAGCGACTCTGGCTCCTAGGAACTTGGAGAGAATCTTAGTGAGCTCTTGGGCTGGGATACCAGCGAGATCTACGCTTTCAGCTGCGACTTTTCGGAGGTTGCTCTTGCTCCCAAGGAGCTTAGGAGCATTGTGTACCTTGAAGAGCAAGTGCCTTGTTTCATTGAGCGAGATATCCTCAAGCTTAGGCTTATCCTCAATATTGATTTCGAAGGACTTCCCTGCAGATGGTCTTATGATCCCAATCGTCTCAATATCTCTACTCTTAGCGAAAGATACCTTAGTGAACTTGGGAGACTGAGCAATGAAAGTCTTCAGCTTGGGGAGGTTGTCGATGTCAATGGATTCGTTCGTTAGAGGCGAACGTGTAGACATGTACTCGACTACGTTATTTGTAGGTAAAAGAACCTTCTTATAATCGCTTGAACGCTCCTTCCCAGGGAAGAGAGGGTTATAGTCCTGTCCTCCCCAGCTCCCAAGACCAAGCTGAGTGAGCTTCTCCTGCTTTGTCAGATCAAGAGAGGCCAGTTCATGTCCAGCGAGCCAGAGGTAACTCAAGTTAGGAGCATTGTCGAGAGTGACACTCTGTAGATTGGCATTCCCATAGCCCTCTGTGAGTAGGATTAGTTTCTTCAGGGCAGGAGAGCTCTTCTGAACTCTGAGGCTAGTGATATCATCACTGACTAGATCCAGCACTTCGAGGCTTCCCTCGATCCCTACATTCCCTGACTTACCGGTCTTGTAGACATCTTTTTTTTCAGTAGTATACGCACCGACTAGGGTTAGTTCACCCACACCCTTCACCTGGATCGTAAACTCCTTTCCTTCGGGGAGGGAGAACGCAATAGGAGCTGCAGCTGCACGCTGACCGTCCTCGTCAGCGAGGATCTTATCAAATTTTTCCGTCTTATTCTCGGGCTGAGGCTCATCATCGCCCTTCTTGCAGCAGGACAAGGCGAAGAAAGGTACAAGAGCTAAAGCCGCCAATCGCAATATTCTATTCATGAGCTTTACAATTATTGGGGGTTAAAGAATGTTACTACACTGCAAATATATAGAATATGCTTCAATTTAAAGTCCTTAGCCTCTATGTGCATAGCTCTACAGCAAGGCTAGTCATTGAAAAATGGGCCATATGATCTTTGGGGAGCTCGGTCAGCTGAAGTCCTGATGTTTCAGGATATTCTTTGGGGGATCTAGATGGTATCTGTGTGATTGACCTTTAATCTTTGATTGCTCAGAGAAAGGGGGCTTTTGTTTATACCTCGTAGTGACGCTGTTTCAACTCCTAATAGTTTGGGTGGGTGCGACGTAAGCCTCCTGGAAGGCGTTACCCATCTCCTTGCCGTTTCAATTCACGCACCCCGGGAGGGGTGCGACTGTAGATACTCTCGTAGACCTTAATCCCGTGCTTGTTTCAATTCACGCACCCCGGGAGGGGTGCGACACCGCATCGAGCGGCTCACGCTTATAAGCGCGAGTTTCAATTCACGCACCCCGGGAGGGGTGCGACGCTGCCGTGTGCTTCCTCTACCTCACGCCACGATGGTTTCAATTCACGCACCCCGGGAGGGGTGCGACGTTGAGTACGCTTGATATAAGAACGATTAGGCATATGTTTCAATTCACGCACCCCGGGAGGGGTGCGACCGGGGCGGGCTCGGCCCCTCGTGGTCTACGTAATGTTTCAATTCACGCACCCCGGGAGGGGTGCGACTAGATCCTTCAGATCCGACTGAGCGCCACCAATACGTTTCAATTCACGCACCCCGGGAGGGGTGCGACTTGTTGTGGGGGTATCGCTTACTTGGTGAGGTGTAGGTTTCAATTCACGCACCCCGGGAGGGGTGCGACGCCTTGCTGTCGTTCTCCCGCTTGACTCCCGAGCGTTTCAATTCACGCACCCCGGGAGGGGTGCGACTTAGTTGTTACGTTTTCTTTCAGTTGGTTATGGTGTTTCAATTCACGCACCCCGGGAGGGGTGCGACAAGTGCGAAGAAGAAAAGGCTACCTATAAAAGACGTTTCAATTCACGCACCCCGGGAGGGGTGCGACGAATAGGACTAGCCGGCCATTCTCACATGTGTAGTTTCAATTCACGCACCCCGGGAGGGGTGCGACTACATGTACCTATCTATGGATAGATAGGTGTCAGCGTTTCAATTCACGCACCCCGGGAGGGGTGCGACTGCCAAGACGAAGCTAACCGCACGAAGACATAGTGTTTCAATTCACGCACCCCGGGAGGGGTGCGACCGTACACCCTCTTGCATGGTGGCCTATGATAGACGTTTCAATTCACGCACCCCGGGAGGGGTGCGACCGCTGCAACTCAAGCCGGATAGGACAACTAGGCCGTTTCAATTCACGCACCCCGGGAGGGGTGCGACTAAAAAGTTCATTTAGTATTCTGGGACATTCCCAAGTTTCAATTCACGCACCCCGGGAGGGGTGCGACGGCTAAGGACTATTTTACAGGAGTAGTCCCTTCAGTTTCAATTCACGCACCCCGGGAGGGGTGCGACCCAAGAGCCAGTAGATCCTCTGCGACGCTGATAAGTTTCAATTCACGCACCCCGGGAGGGGTGCGACGTATTGCAGCGTCCTCCGTGGCGGAGGCGCAGACGACGTTTCAATTCACGCACCCCGGGAGGGGTGCGACATGTTTTTATATGTTTTGCTCCCCTATGGAGACGTTTCAATTCACGCACCCCGGGAGGGGTGCGACCTCAGGAAGTCCGAATCTTCAGAGGCCTCTGGGATGTTTCAATTCACGCACCCCGGGAGGGGTGCGACGGGGATAAGAATCAATGGACACCATCAACCTATCAGTTTCAATTCACGCACCCCGGGAGGGGTGCGACCGGCACAATAGCCGACTGTGGTGCCTTGTGCTAGCGTTTCAATTCACGCACCCCGGGAGGGGTGCGACTACGTCAAGGAGGTGCTCTCAAGGGGCTGGGCGAGTTTCAATTCACGCACCCCGGGAGGGGTGCGACCTGGGCGACCTCCACGTCGAGGTCGGTAGGTGAATGTTTCAATTCACGCACCCCGGGAGGGGTGCGACATGCCTACAAGTCTATACTTCGGGGCGAAGTGGAGTTTCAACTCACGCACCCCGGGAGGGGTGCGACGGCTTCATCCGCCTCTGCCCGCTATCTCGGTCGACGTTTCAATTCACGCACCCCGGGAGGGGTGCGACAGCGTGACGATTGACTTCACTGGGGGTGAGATCACGTTTCAATTCACGCACCCCGGGAGGGGTGCGACTAAGGAGCTCAACAGAGCTATCGGCGGAGCGCAGTTTCAATTCACGCACCCCGGGAGGGGTGCGACGAGACCGCACCCTGCGAGACACCGTGTATTTGCAAGTTTCAATTCACGCACCCCGGGAGGGGTGCGACTGGGGAGCTAAGAGTGGGTCTGTGCGTCTGGAGCGTTTCAATTCACGCACCCCGGGAGGGGTGCGACGAGGACTGACCTCCGCCACCTCCCCCAGCAACGACGTTTCAATTCACGCACCCCGGGAGGGGTGCGACCTGCTGTAGCCTGTTTTACCCTCAGCAAAGCTACGTTTCAATTCACGCACCCCGGGAGGGGTGCGACCGAAGACAGCGTACTTGTCGCCCACGGCTGGGTAGTTTCAATTCACGCACCCCGGGAGGGGTGCGACCAGATCAAGGTAGAGCTGTCGGGCGAGCTCACCAAGTTTCAATTCACGCACCCCGGGAGGGGTGCGACTAACTCGTTCAGGGTGATCACGGCCGTGGCTGGTGAGTTTCAATTCACGCACCCCGGGAGGGGTGCGACATATTTCTGAGGTCGTTACTACCGCTTTAACAGAGTTTCAATTCACGCACCCCGGGAGGGGTGCGACTGGCCTTGGTGCACACCCGCCCAGTGTCTTCTTCGGTTTCAATTCACGCACCCCGGGAGGGGTGCGACCGAGCTCCTTGAAGGTGTCCCAAGCAGTCATCAGGTTTCAATTCACGCACCCCGGGAGGGGTGCGACAGTGTGGTGCAAAGTTGCGTATTATAGGGCGGATAAACAAGAGTAATCTGCGACTGGCGGTGTTGCTCTGAAGGTCGGGGCTACGCTTATTGCTTTGGTCTTGTCTATGTGCTTGATAACCAGTGCCTGCGGATGATGCTGGAAATAACTGTTCGCTTGGGGTTCGCTGGAGGCTTGCGTGGATGTGCTTGGGGACTTACGGAGAATGTGAGTTGGGAGAGGTCTGTAGGAGTTTTGGAAGAGGCTTGGGTAGTGGAGACTAGACGATGAGCTCCCCTTCGATCTCGAAGGAGGTGACTTTGCCATAGACGTGGATCTGCCGTTGGTAGTGCTTGTCTAGCTGGTAGATCCGAAGACTATCCTCTTGATCATCGATCACGGAGAGGAGCTCATGGCGGAGGCTTACGAGCTGTGCTGGATCGACCAAACATTCGAAGACCGAAGCTTGGACCCGTTGACCGTAGTTCTTGCAGATGCGCGCTACTTGGCGAAGGCGTTTAGCGCCCGAAGGAGTCGCTGTGGTGACATCGTAGGTGACGAGGATATACATCTTTTGCTCAGATCATTAGGAATACAGAATACTCATCTAAGTCCCCTCGTAGGTGTCTGGCTAAGAGGAGCGCTTGGATATACGGGAGCAGGCCTAGGGGCATCTTCTCCTTGAGGAATGGATGGGTGATCTCATCCTTCTTTCGCTTTTGCCAGAGGCCGATGAGGCGCTTGCGAGCATCCTCTTTGAGAAGAAACCCCTTCTCTCCCTGTGGGATGAAGTCACTTCGCTCGACCTGCCTTTTGTTGATGATCGATAGGATAAAGCGATCGACTAGGTAGGCACGCATCTCCTCCATGAGATCGAGAGCCAGGCCAGGTCTCCCTGGTCGATCTACGTGAAGGAAACCCACGTAGGCATCCAGCCCCACCGTCTCGAGGGCCGCACGCACATCATGCGTCAGCAGGGTGTAGAAGAAGGAGAGTAAGGCATTCACTTCATCTTTGGGGGGATGTTTGCTTCGTCCAGAGAAGGTGAACTCTTTGTTGAGGATTAGGTGCTGGAATAGACCGAAGTAGATATTCGCAGCATAGCCTTCCACCCCCATGACGCCCAAGCGTGAGGTCTGCTTCAATAGCTTATGTTGCTGCTGTCTGAGTAGTGCCCGAGCCTCCTCGATCTCGCTCTCTACCTCGTGCGAGGGATGGTGGTCCCGACAAAAGCGGGCTAAGACACTCCGATGGTTCGCTATCTTCCCCGCAATGAAGATCGAAGCCAGATGAGACGAGAGTATATCGTCATCTGCCAGACGGTATTGCTCCCGTCTTAGGAGTACATTCCCTTTGATCGGTCCTTCGAGTGAACCGATATACTTCCCCGTTGGGGATAGGAAGGAGAGCTTCACCCCATGCTGTACGCAGAGCGACATGGCTCCGGGTGAAGCACCTAAATATGAGAAGCAGAGGATGCTCTCGAGGTTGTGGATCGGCACACGTAGCGTCTCTTCATCGTTGATTCGGACGACGATATTCTCTCCATCTTTGACGATGTAGGCATTGGCGGTAAGAATATAGAGCGTGTTCAGTAGGTGTTTCATCTCTTAGCAGGTCAGTGGAATTTCTTCGATGCTCTTAAGGGGGATAGGTTCCCTCCAAAAGTACCCCATGTATGCCTCCCTTAAGTGACCCATTCATGGGTCGGTCGAGGACCCCATTCATGGGTCGAAAGTGGAACCCATGTATGGGCACCCATTGGAGGGGATGATCTAAGGGGAGAAGAGCTGGAGGTGTGCGCCTTTGCTTGGATGAAGTTATGCCCTCTAGAGGCTGATGGGCGCTTCGTGATGTGTGCTGCTGATGACCTTAGCTTGGGGGCTAGTCAAGGAGGTGATAGCGACTGAGGTAGTCCGAAGCTCGCTCTCCTTGATTCATCTGGGGCATGCAGAGATCTAGTAGGGAGCAGGAGCGACAGCATGCAGCATAGCGTGGAGGGATACTTGCCCCGTCTTTGTATAAGCGGTGCATCTCGACAGCCATCTGTAGGGTCTCGGTGCGAAGCTCAATGTCGAAGGCAACTTCCTCCCGATGCTTCGTCTCTCCGTAGAAGAGGTATCCTCGGGGAATGTGTATGCCATAGGCTTCCTCGAGACAGATCGCTTCGGCGCAGAGCTGTAGCTTGTCGGCATTCGTTCGCTTGGGACGCCCCCGCTTGTACTCGATCGGTATAGCTTCCCAGTCTCCTGGGTACTTGGGGTGATGGAAGTGAGCCCCTTGGGACTCCGATGCTGGGTGTAGCTCCACAGCATCGGAGTATCCATAGAGGCCAAGTGAGGGGGAGGCTAGGGGGACAGAGCGAAGGGTGATGACATCGCCTCGCCGCCCACTCTCCTCGGGCTGATGCACCTTCTCATGAAGTAGGTGACCTTCGGCCGTCAGATGATTTTCCTCCCAGAGTTGCTCCACATGGATGAGGTACCACTGTCTCGGGCAGAAGGCATAGTGCTGGATGCCTGAGAGGGGGAGCATCTCTTCCTCGGTGTACATGATGCGCTAGATGAGGTCGAGTAGCTGGACTCCCTTGGGAAGCTTGCTCTCATCGACAGTGATCTCGTAGTCGCTGAAGGAGCGGGTAGGACGGCTGGGATCCTTTGCTTCTACCTTCACCAGCTCAAAGAGCTTGTGGGCGGGAGCATTGCCTAGGTCACTATCGTGCTTGAAGACAATGAGTCGACGCGCAGCCATGAGCCCACGGGCGGCAGAGCGGTCGAGGTCAAACATATTCTTCAGCGCCTCCCAGAGCAGGTCTAGATCGTCTTCGCTGAATGTCGTCTCACGAGCCAGTGCCGCAGAGATGAAGCCATGAGCACGGTACAGCCCGTAGGGTACGGTAGCCTTACGCCCAAAGGTCTGATTGTCTCCATTCTGTTTTTGGGATTCTTCCTCTGAAGCTACAGCCATACGATGAATCCCATGTTCGAAGGGTCTGATTGGATCGATGGAGCGAGCAAAGGTCAGCTGAACAGCTCCACGTACCTGGCCTGCTGTTTTCTTTATTTTAGGAGTTTCTTTATCCTTATCCTTCCTGCTCTTGGGTTTCTGTTCTTCTTCGCCACCTTCTTCTGAATTACTATCTTTAGAGTCCTCCTTTTCCTTACCTGTACTCATTACAGCCCCAAACGTCCGGACATCATAGTAGTACTTACACATTCGCTTCCTAGCTCTCTCGATTGCGTCTTCTTTTGTCTTGCTAGGAGCATCTTTATTGGCTGCATCGAACTCTTCTATTATGGTCCTGTTGAGGACTGCCTTTTCTCGGACGAACATCTTAAGGCATGCCAGTCTCTCGGAAGTAAAACGAGGATTTTCTGTAGAGTAACTAGCGTCTCTTAGTACCTCTACATAGTTCCGGATTTTGCGTTTGATGCAGACGTCGGTGACGAGTCCTTGTCCCGTCTCATCGTCTGTACGAGGTGCGTTGTCTCCATCTGGATCCCCGTTGGGGTTACCATCTTGTACATCGAAGAGGTAGATGAAGTCATACCTGTTTTTGATAGCTTCTGTTCCCATGATTCTTATGTCTTATAGTTGATTGAATGTCGTTTACTAGGGGGTAGACCTTTAGACTAATCCTCTGATCCACTACCCGTGTGATGCTGGTTCTTTTCTGCGTCTTTCTTTTCCCTGTTCTCGGCTCTACGTCTACGATATTCTGCTCTCTGATGATAGTAGCCTATGGCAAATAGACTCTCTTCATCAAGCCCGTGCTTTATCCCTCCCTGAGTATCCCTTTGTGAGATGACTTCTTTAGGAAGTAAGTCGAGAATAGCTTCGATTTCCGTCCTTGCAAAGTGAGGTTTGCCACTGCTTCGTTCGAGCTTACGTAGATGATAGTTTGCCTTTCCTAGGAGCTCACCAAAGACGACATTAGGATCGCCTGCGGCTCGGATAAAGTGGCGATCAGCTATGCTGGAGTTAATGTCATAGCTAATGGCTTGCTTCTGGATATCCTCTAAGATGAAGAAGAGTCGCCCAGCAAGGTAAGCTGGGGTGTCGTTGGTTGGGTCTAGTGCCATAGTTAGTTTCTTGATGTTGTCATTATTTCTATGCTTTCTGTTGAAGGAGGCCTTAAGTAAAGCAACTCTCATCTCTGTGATGGGCGAAAGTCGTCCTCCCTTCTCATCCTTCTTTGATCGTTCATGACGAATACGCTCGAGACAGGCATTTTGAATAGTGACGGGATAGGGTAATCCCTTGACGATACTCTCGAGTAGGCTCTGTACGATATGCGGGGGATAGCTAATATCAGACACCTTCTTACCTGAAGGAATAGAAAGAATTGCTTTAAATATCAATTTAAATGGACGTAGTGGAGGGTTAAGCTCATCTCCAAGTCCATCGCGGTTGACGATGTTCATATCCTCGAGATGTTGTAGCGTATTACTTACGATCTCGCGGACTGTTCCCTCCATCCATAGCTTTACACTGAGGCGACTCCTGTTCGGTGTCAACCCCAAGATGTAGAAGCGATCAGGGAGATCCTTGTCCATGTAGGATTGATATCCACGTACGACCTCTAAAGCTCGTCTTAGTACCCGAACATTCTTTTCGGGATTTTGCTTCTTTTTAGGCTTATCGGATGATGATGAAGTAGTCTTCTCTTCGTCATCAAAATCACTTTCAGAGGGCACCCCTGTGAAAGTCGTTGCCTTGAAAGCCGTGAGAAGTTCATCCTTCTGTAGAGTACTCCAGAATACGAAAGTGGTATCTCCAATCTTATAGTTTGTGTTTCTTCCCCACTCGAGAAGTATGTTGAGCCCCTTAGCTATGGCATCAGAGGCTCTTTCTGATATAGGGGCATTAGCCCCTTGTTCTTTACCATAAGAATCATACCCTGAGTCGGTCTGGAAACTAATGAGAGGTGGATTGTCTCCGCTGATTTTGATCCCCTTATGGGTCTTAGCAATACTCTCTCGCTTCCCTGTAATCATGCAGCACGCACCTATGCTAACTCTGTTACTCTCATCGGAGATTCTGTATTGTTGAGCATCCTCATCACTGCCTATGAGTTGATGAGGATCTGATGTCGTACTTAGGCGGAATGCTATCCAGGCTCCTTTTGCCTTTTTCAGGGCTTTATCCTCTAGAGCTACTAAGTACTGTTTCTTCTCATAGAATCGGTATATGGCCCTAAAGCCATCGTTTTTAGGGAACTCTTTGTATATCTTTCGGATTTCTTCTTGGAAGGATTCGAACTTCTCTTTTATATGGGTCTCCTTACTTGCTGGTAATCCTAAAACATAGGATGATTTATCCCATAATATGTATGAGACGATAGCTCTTGTACGAGTCTTATCAGAGGGAAGCAGGTATGCTGACTCAGTAGTTTCAGTGTGTTTAAATGTACCATCCTTGTCGATGACAATTATGAATGAGATCCTCACCCAATCCATCCCGAATGGGGCGGCCTCTTTCTTCCCTAGTGCGACCAGCGCATGGTAGTAGTCATGAAGTGCTTTGAGTATCATCTGAGTATCTCCTTACTTGATTTATGAGGAACTTCGATTACGCCATTTACCATCTGGGCATGGAAGAAGAGAGGGGGAGGAGAAAGAGGTTTCTTCTCAAAGTCCATATCGAAGAGCATGATTCCTAGGTCTCTTGATTCTTCAATAGGTCGATCTCGCTCTCGGCCTTGTGGAACGTACTTAAAAGAACAGGAGAACTCTCGGCAACCGAGGTAGGGCTGTGTAAAGCATTGACCCTTATGAGCTCTTCTAAGGAAAATTTTAATATACTTTGTGGGAGTTTCAGCTTTGCGATCCTTACATTCATTTCGCTCTTTTTCGCTACGCTTCTCCAAGGGGATGAACTCCATCTCGGCATAGATGCGGTAGGCTACATCACGGAGGATATAGGCTGTGCGTTGCTGACGATTCTCCTCGATGAAAAGTGGCTTCTTTGCCCTGTGGCTCATCGTGGATCCTACCTCATTGCGACGGATGGAGGTACGTCGGATGGGCTTGAGTACCTCGATCCTGCGGACATGCCATTGGATAGCTGGCTTCCACAAGATGCACTGGAAGATGTTGCGTGCTGCCGAGGGAGTGATGACATCGTAGCTGACACGCTCGACCTTGAGCTCGGGGCGTGTGAAGCAGGCAAAGTCACCACGTATCTCTAAGCAATAGAGTTTAGGGTTTGTCTTATCCATAGTTACTGTATATGTATTTTAGTATTTGTTTGTTTAGCCGAAGAGAGGCTCGTCAAGGAGGGGATTTGCAGTGCAGACACCAAGAGCCTCATCGTAGCCTTGAGGTGCCAGCACGAGGATCGTCTGCTTCGTATCCCTATTGACCACGACCTCGGAGAGAAGACGATCATCCTTGAGCTCCTTATATTTCCCTTTAGAGATCGATACATGGTACTGCTGGAGCTCCCTCATCGTCTGGCGGTCGAGGCGCAGGGTTTGTCTCTGCAGCTCTTCTATAAGATCCTTCCCTCTAGCGTAGGGGACGAAGAGATCATGGTCCATATCCTCAATGAGTTTGAACTTTACAGAGGCTTTCTCGAAGTCGAATTCCCAATCTTCAGACTCTTCGCTATAGAGGTCCTCTTTGATATTCTTTTCATCAAAGCTCTTGATAGAGGCGTAGTAGCGCAGGTAGTACGCTTCGATGAGCTCCAGAGGCATGCTGGATCGGGTATGCTCCTTGTTGTTGTCTAGCAGGAAACGTGTCGCATTCTGCCCTTCGGCTGTAGCACCGACGGCTTTACCTCCATCACTTAGGGAGAAGACATAGACTTCACCAGGAGCTGGGCGCTTCCCTTCTCTATTACAGCGCCCACCTGCTTGGACGATGGAGTCAAGGCCACTCATGGCACGGTAGACGATGGGGAGGTCTATATCCACCCCCGCCTCTATCAGCTGAGTGCTGATGACGATCGTAGGGGTGCCCGCCTTCAGGCGCTGACGTATCTCTGCGATGCGCTCCTTCAGATGAGCCGAGCACATATTGCGAGACAGGTGGATGAGATCCTGTGTCTCTTTCCCCGTCTCAAGCAGTGCTTGGTAGAGCTGTGAGGCATCTCGGCGGGAATTGACGATACAGAGGGCAGTGTCGTGCTGAGCTAGCTCTTCGGCTAGCTCCTTCGTCGTGTACTTCTTCTCCTCAAGGTGGTAGACGACTCGGTCGAATACCTTGAAGAGCTCGGGGTCTTCGGGGACGATCGGCTGGATATCTTCGTTGAGCTGATGGAAGTCATTCACTCTCTTGAAGGAGCTACTATGGTCCTTATCGAAGGGAGGGAGTGTAGCCGAGCAGAAGAGGAGCTGTGTGCCGTAGATCCACCTTAGATCCTCGAGGAGGCGAAGCATCGGATGCAGAAACTCGGTCGGGAACATCTGTACCTCGTCGAAGACCACAACGGAGTTCGCTATGCTGTGCACCTTTCTGCTTCGGGATACCTTATGGGAGAAGAGGCTCTCGAAGAATTGTACGTTTGTCGTCACGATGATGGGAGCGTCCCAGTTCTCCGCTAGTAGACGGGTGCGCTCGTAGCGCTCTGCCTCTTGGGAGGTTTCACCCCCTGAGAAGGAGATATCTGAGTGATGCTCCAGTACATTCTCCTCCCCGAAGATCTCACGGAAGATCCCTGCTGTCTGGGTGATGATCGAGGTATAGGGGATGACGTAGATGATACGTTTAGCTTCGTGCTTTAGGGCAGTCTCCAGCGCCCAAGCCATTGAGGAGAGCGTCTTCCCGCCACCTGTGGGGAGGAAGAGCGAGTAATAGCCCTTCGGGCAGGACTGTCCATGTGCTCGGCATTGGTTGAGGAAGGCTCTACGAGCCTCGTTGATCTTGCCCTTTGTCGAGAAACCCTCCATGTGCTTCGTCAGCCGATCCCTCAGGAGCTCGAGGGGGGCATATCCGTTGGTAGCCTCCTGACGGCGCTCTTTTCGCTCTTCGTCCATGAAGGCTTCGGTGTCGAGGAAGTCAGCATCCACGAGGCAGGAGAAGAGTAGTCGGATCAAGGCTTGGGCTTGCTCCTCTTCTTCTACTCGACTCGCAAGCTTCCGAAGATAGGCTTCTGTTCTCGCTCCGTGCTCTTTGACCCAGTTTTGGATCTCTGATATAAGTTCAGAGAGATCCCCTTCTGCCTTTTTACAGTGATCCTTAGTCCCTATATCATCAAGTTTATTCTGTAGTTCTGCATAGTCGTATAGTCCTCGGTGGTGTCCGCTGATGGCATAGGCGAGTAGCTGAGCGATACGAGAGCGTTTGAGTGGGTGCCCCTTGGGAAGGGATGGTAGAAGTTTGGTAGCTAGAAGCGCCCCCGCACCACTATGCGGAGCTTTTTGGTCACTCTTCCCTAGGATGTAGCGCTGGAAGGCCGGCTGAGCCTTCCCCGCATCATGGAGCTGGGCCAGTAGCCTCCCTAGGGGAGCGAGGTCGGGTAAACCAGCTTGCTCTAGGAAGTGGGCACAGTGGCGGGCTACACCTTCTATATGTTCGGGGAGGGTCTGGATGCTTCCATCTTCTCGGGTGTGTGCGATGGTTAGCTCTGGCATGGTGTCCGTTGGATTAAGGTTGGATTATATCACTTGGGCTGAGTACTTGCGTTACCACTAATTGTATGGAGCAAATTTAGGGGTTTATACCATACAAATCAAGTAACCCAAGGGGGGTATCGAATGAAGATGAATGTCCGATTTCTCACCCCGTAGTTATGCAGGGTATGGGGTGAGTTCCAGAGGTGTATAAAAACGACCTACTGTGGGTCGCTCTTGCGACCTACGGTAGGTCGTCATCAAAACCTACTGTAGGTTTTTTCGACGATCTACGGTAGGGTTGTTTTGGGGGAAAGGAGAGCTGTCGAAGAGCCCACCTTTTACCGAGGATAAAAGGGATAAAATGCAACTGTGGAAGGGAATGCTAGTTCGTCGGGAGGCGGAAGACTAGGCTTTTCTCGATCTCTTCCCCGTCCTTGGTGTTTAGGGTCACATGCAGAACAAAAGGACCGGATGCCGAACGAACAAGTAGACGTAGTGATTCTAGGGGAGTCTGGCGCAGGTTCATCAGCCAAGAGTCTTTAGCTAAAGAACTTCCTCGAGCAAGGAGCGTCCCTGCCATCGTATATACGCCGAAGGTGCATGTCGCTTGGGAGGAAGTTTCGAGTGTCTGGAGTAAGTCTGCTAGGGTGGTGCGCGCTCTCTTGTCTGAGGAGGTATCAGATGCTGCCTCCAGCGAGTTAGGCATCCCAGGGGTGGCATAGCCCGAAGAAGCAGAAGCTGCCTTCCAGTTCCCCTCTTCTTTGATCATCGTGTAGTCCTTGCGCTCTAGGGCTATTCCCGCCTTGCTCTTAAGTCCACGAGGAAGAAGGGCTTCGCTGTAATGGAGGAGGTCAATGACCTGATCTTCTCCTTTAGCAAGCGCTATGAGACCAGACTTATTCAGTAAGCGAGGAAGGGTAACTTGGACGAACCTCTCCCGAGGGGCATGAGGGTAGGTGGAGGCTAGTGCTTCGGGATCTTTGGTTAGGACGATGTAGTCTTTGGCAGGGACAGTCTGCTGAGGAAGGGCAATAGTTCGGTAGGAATGCTCATCACGGCCGATGGCAAGGAGAAAGTCCGAGAGTTCACAGTCCGTATCTGCTACATTGTATAGCTCGATATACTCGGGACACTTGGCTTTGGGGTGGGGCATGACCTCAGAGAGAAGGAGGGTAGGGCCTGACTGCTCTCCTTCATTAGGATCGTGGGGAGGCTTGGGAGTTTCGCCTTCGTTGGGATTACTCTCTCCCAGGGGATAGATCCTTAGATCTCTAAATGCCCAGTCCTTGGTGTGACGCATGGTGTAGGTGCAGCACAGCCCGAAGGTGTTCTTGCTAGCTAGCTTGGGAAGGTACGTTTCATTAGTGCCCTCTAATTCTAAGGCTTTCCCTCGAGTTGCATCACGTAGAGATAACTCCCAGCCTGATGAGGGTGTGTAGGCTACCTTGTAGTCATAGGTGTGCCCTTGCGATAGGAGCTCCTTGCTTACGATCAGACTAGACCCTAAGCGACGGTAGGTAATCTGTGGATGAGATGCCGAGGACTGGCGGGAGAGTTCAAGCCGAACAAGCGCAATACTGCCTCGGTGGTAGCCCCCAAAGTCTAGGGCAATGTACTCAAACGTGTTGGAGTCAATTACCTTACTTGCAGCTAGGAGTAGGTAGGCGAAGTTGCGACTTGTGGGCTGAAGGTCGAGACGTACTCGTCCCGCCCACACGGGAGATGACGGGAGGTGGACATTCGTCATAAGGGTTGCTTGTCCTGTAGTCTCAGGCTCCGGAGCTTGGAGTTGGAGCCAACCCTCATGAATGACGAAGGAGGTGCGATCATAGCGCCATACTTCTTCGGAGGGAGCACCCTCTGAAGAGAAGTCTGCTTGCCATGATTGTGCTTGAAGTAAGGCAGGGATATTTAGACAAAGGAAAAGGAGCGTGAGAACGAGGGTGCGCAAGGAGATCATAAGGCGTTTGGTGAGCATCCTTGGGGCAAGGGGTATCAGTCATCGTCCGTGTCCTTCTCTCGAGGTGTGTGTGCTGCTCGGGGATGGGCGGCGTAGAGCTTCTTTAGTTGCTCGAAGGAAGTGTGTGTGTAGCGTACAGTAGTAGAGACCGAGTTATGCCCAAGGAGCTCTTTGAGAAGCATGAGATCAGCTCCCGAATTGAGCATGTCAGTAGCAAAGGTGTGGCGTAGGACGTGAGCCCCACGACGAGCGAGGTTAGGGACTGTAGATAGAGCTTCGTGGGCAACGGCATAGACGGCTCGAGGTGTCATAGCTTTCCCCTCACTATTGACCAAGAAGCTCTCTGTGTGACCGAAGATGGAGGTGCGTAGATGTCGCCATGCTTCGATCGAAGAGGCAAGCCCTTCTCCAAAGGGGACGATACGCTCTTTTCTCCCTTTACCCAAGACTTTGAGTTGGCGCTCTTGGGTATCTACGGCTTGGTCCTTGAGGCCAACGAGCTCTGAGCGTCGTAGCCCGCACTCGTAGAGCATCGTCAGAATGAGACGGTCTCGTACCGCTCGCCAGTCATGCTCATCGATCTCAGGGCTAAGCATCTGATCCATCTCCTCCGTAGGGACATATACGGGTAGAGGCTTAGCTGCTTTGGGTGGGCGTAGTGCTTGAATGGGATTGGATTTGATACGCTCCGTCTTTAGGAGATAGCGGTAGTAGCTTTTGAGCGAGGTGAGGCATCTTCCCACGGTAGAAGCCTTGATTCCTTGATCCATCTTGTGCGATAGCCATCCTCGGACTAAGTCTAGGTCTCCCTCCGATGGGACGAATGCTTCGCCTAGACGATCTTCGACGTAGGCTAAGTAGCTCTGTAGATCCGCTTGGTAGGTGTAGACCGTCAGTGGAGAGGCATCCGCTTCGTAGCTCAGATAGTCGAGGAAGGTCTGGATGTAGTTGGCTCGCTCTGACATCAATCTCTCTAAGCTTAGGGGGCTAAGCGGTGAATGCTCCAAGATCCATCCTCTTCGAGCTCATAGAGGAAGCGGTCATGCAGACGACTATCTCGCCCTTGCCAAAACTCTATCCGTGTGGGGGTCACAGCGAAGCCTCCCCAGTTCTCTGGACGAGGAACTTCTCGCCCAACGAAGCGAAGGCTCTCTGCAGCAAAGCGCATCATGATGTACTCTCGTGATGGGATAGGCTGGCTTTGTGGAGAGATACGTGCTCCTACACGACTCTTGTAGGGGCGCATAGCGAAGTAGGCATCACTCTCCTCGGGAGAGAGGTGCTTGATCGTCCCCTCTACATGAATCTGACGCTCCAGTT
Organism: uncultured Porphyromonas sp.; assembly: GCF_938039215.1. Classification (GTDB taxonomy): domain Bacteria; phylum Bacteroidota; class Bacteroidia; order Bacteroidales; family Porphyromonadaceae; genus Porphyromonas. Next base: position 19,648 of record NZ_CALHVI010000011.1, read on the forward strand.
CGTGCCAGAGGAAGGTTAGAGCTACATGGGGATTAGCTGCGATCTGTCGACCCTTACGGCTGTCGTAGTTGGAATAGAAGACGAACTTCCCAGCAAGTACTTCCTTCAAGAGGACGGTACGCATACTGGGGTGCCCATCAGGTGTTGCTGTCCCGACGATGACGGCTGTTGGCTCATTGACCTGAGCCGTGATAGCTTGATCGATCCAAGAGCTAGCCAGATCTAGGGGATCCTTAGGTAGATCCTTCCGGCTCAAGCTCCTAGAGGAATACTCTCGCCTTATATTCTCCAGATGGAGATCCTTAGACATAGGGATATGTATTTAGAGCGAAGGGGAAATTACCCCTTCGCTGCTTTCAGTTTAGATAGTTCTTTCTCGAGGAGAGCGATACGCTCATCCTGAGCATGGATGGTCTGCTGGTAGGAGTTGAGCTCCTCCGTCTCGATGCTACTTGGTGCCTGCTCTTCGACACGGAGGAGTAGGTCACTCAAGACGTTCATGTAGTTGTTGAAAGCATCATAGGGAGAGGTGTAGGGGCTGAAGGGATGACCTCCCCAGTTGATGGTATTCATATAGTAGAAGTGGTCTGCACTCTGAAGGTAGAGCCAATCTTGGAGCAGACGGCGATCATCAAGTGCATGTACACGCTCACCCCACATACGAAGCTTCTCGATAGCTCCCTGCTGTAGGATATTTCCCGTCCATTCATTGGTACTCTTTTCTTCGCCAGCCCAACTGATGGGATAGGCTACCGAGAGAGGAGCAACGGTCTTATGCTCATCAAGCAGACCAGAAGGAGTGGTGAAGCTGACATCGTAGCTTGGAGCTAACCGAGGAAGAGCCTTGAAGAACTCGAAGATACCCGTTTCAGATCTATTCATAGAGCCTAAGACTTCATAGTTCATGTAGAGCAGGGTGAAGTGCTCGTCTTCTGGAAGCCACTTGACTCGCCCAAGGAGCTTGTCGGCCGTGACAGGATACTCGGGTGATCCGTAGTCAGAGAAGTGCTTGGTGATGAGCTCTGAGAGCTGAGCATTCCGAAGGAGTAGCTTGGTCTTAGGAGCAGAGACTGCTTCGTAGAGATAGTTTGGGCTCTTCCATCCGAGGATGTGCTTTGCTCCCTCAGTGATGATACCTTCATAGCCCATGGCGGCGATCTCAGCTGCAATCTCATCGGAATAGATCAGCTCGGTATTGCAGAGGACACGAGAGTGCTCGACTCCGAAGAGCTCACGAAGCTTAGCCTGCTGCATACGTACCTGACTGCGGAACTCTACGGGGTCAAATAGCGAGGCTAGTGAATGTGCGTAAGGCTCAGCAATTAGTTCTACACGCCCCGTAGCAACGAGCTCCTTGAAGCTTTCGATGAGTTCGGGCTTGTAGTACTCCATCTGCTCAATGGCAAGCCCAGAGATGGAGAAGCTAACCGAGAAGTCTGGGTAAGCCTTCAGAAGCTCTAGGAGCATTCTATTGGCAGGAATATAGCAGGTATCAGCGATGCGCTCGAAGACTTCCTCATTGAGGTAGTCATCGGTATAGTAGTGCGAGTTCCCTATATCGAAGAAGCGGTATCGACGGAGACGATAAGGCTGGTGAATCTGGAAGCAGAGACAGATCTTTTTCATAATATGTGGTGTATAGTAGAGTAGTGATTAGCGGACATAGCGGTCGTAGATAGCTCGAACCTTACGGCCTGCAGCTTCCCAAGTGATGCTATTGACTTCACGAAGACCTTCTTCCTTGAGGAAGGCATGCATCTCTGGGTAGGTGATCAGGGCATAGATCGCATCGGCCATGGCATCGATATCCCAATAGTCCACCTTGACGGCATAGTTGAGGATCTCGGCACAGCCTGACTGATAGGAGATGATGGAGGGGACTCCACACTGCATGGCTTCGAGGGGAGAGATACCGAAGGGCTCTGAGACGGAAGGCATCACATAGACATCACTTGCTTTGAAGACTTCATAGACTTGCTGTCCCTTCATGAAACCCGTGAAGTGGAAGCGGTCAGAGATATTGCGCTCAGCAGCAAGGCGGATCATAGCATCCATCATATCTCCGCTCCCTGCCATGATGAAGCGCACACCTTTGGTACGCTCAAGCACCTTAGCCGCAGCTTCGACGAAGTATTCACAGCCCTTCTGCATGGTGATACGCCCAAGGAAGGTGACTACCTTGTCCTTCACCCCACGGCGGTCGGGGAGGGCGAGGATCGAAGGAGCAAGCGGGGTGACAGCATTGTGTACTGTGGTGACTTTCGCTGGATCCTGATGATATTTCTCGATCACCGTACGGCGGGTCAAGTCACTGACTGTGATGATGTGGTCTGCGTGGTTCATCCCATCCATCTCGATACCGAAGACCGTAGGATTGACATTCCCGCGGCTACGGTCGAAGTCGGTAGCATGAACGTGTACGACCAGAGGCTTCCCTGTGACTTGCTTGGCATGAATACCTGCGGGGTAAGTCAGCCAGTCATGAGAGTGGATGATGTCGAAGGACTCTGAACGAGCGATCACCCCAGCGACGATCGAATAGTTATTGATCTCCTCGAGGAGGTTGTCTGGATACTTCCCAGAGAATTCAAAGCATCCGAGGTCATTCGTCCCGAAGTGGGAGAAGTCAGCATAGATGTGATCTCTCAAATGGTAATACAGCTCAGGAGTCATCTTCCCAGCAAGACGATCACGCACATAGTCATAGTTCACATCACGATAGACTACGGGGGTGTCTCCAGCACCGATGATACGAAGGAAACTTGTATCCTCGTCCCCTGAAGGACGGGGAATGACGAAGGTCGTCTCCATATCTCCTTGAGCTGCCATCCCCTTAGTCAGGCCATAGCTAGCTGTACCTAGACCTCCAAGAATATGTGGGGGGAACTCCCACCCAAACATAAGTGCTTTCATTCGTATCTAATTATGGGAAGGGTTTGTGTATCGTATTTGCTTTTCGCCACCTTCAATAGTTCCAGCGATCGGAGGATCTCCCCGACACTCATGGCGAAGGAGATAGCACCACGCCCCTTGAAGGGAGGATTTCCGTCGAATAGTTCGCTGATAGTGCCTACACCATGCTGCTGAAGTTCCTCTTCCATCCCGATCAGGGTACGTTCGATGAAGGAGATAGCACTACGTCCGTAGAGCTTCAGACAAGCTTCGAAGTAGGGACCTAGGAGCCAAGGCCAGACAGAACCATTATAATAGGCCTGCTCACGCTGTAGCTGTGTCCCTTGGCATTGGGGCTGGTAGCCATCGCTCTTGGGGCTAAGGGAGCGCAGACCCTTAGGTGTACGTAGCTCTCGGGTGATGATCTCGATGACGGAGCGACGGGTAGCCTTGGGAAGCGGTGAATAGGGTAGCGATGTGGCGAAGATCATGTTCGGGCGCACGCTCCAGTCACGCTTCGTGTGATGTGGGTTGACATAGTCGAAGAGGTAACCATGCTCATTGATGAAGGTGCTGCAGAAGCTCTCCTTCACAAGTTCAAGTAGATCCTCCATCTCATCTGTCCACTGGCTAGGCATCACGTCCTTGTAGAAGCAAAGAGCATTATACCAGAGGGCATTCACTTCGACCAGATAGCCTTCTCGAGGGATGACTGCCTGCCCGTTGATCTTCGCATCCATCCAAGATAGAGGTTTCCCATCGCCGGTGATGTAGCAGAGCCCTGTGTGATCGATGCGGAGGTTGGGGTGAATATTCTTGAGGTAGTAGTGGATGAGCTCGTTGAGGAAGTCTCCGTATCTGCTGACCATGTCGGCAGTAGTAGACCAACGAGCATACTGTTGCAGAGCCCAGATCGCCCAAAGACCTACGTCCCCTTCGTTTATATCTCGGATTTCTGTGGAGAGACTTATCTGATTCATGAAGGCCCGCATCTCGGGGAGCACGGTATCCATGATACGATAGAAGCGCTCTGGCGCATCGGCGTAGATGGTACAGCCTGGCAGGGCGATGAAGAGATCTCGAGCTCGCACCCCGAACCAAGGATATCCCGCCAGCAGATAGCCGTGTGTGGCATCGGGGCGGTAATAGAATTGGAGTGCTGCATTCAGCAGACAGCTTCGGAAGTCGTCCTTGGTGATGCGCATCGCTACTTCTTCGTCGAAGAGCTGTGCAAGAGAAGCGGGATCGGCTTCTTCGATACCTGCGGAGAAGTAGACTGATTCGCCTACCTCAATATCTACATCGAAGTAGCCTGGTACATAGAGGTCCTCTGTGTATTCATAGCCACGCTCTCGCTCCTTGATATATTCGTTCTTCTCGTTCCAATGGGGATCGGAGACGAATTCATGCTTTTTGGAGACCTGAAGATATAGCGTTGGGTAGCCAGGGTAGAGGCAGAAGGTCACGCCCGAATGTGCTACACCGTAGTCGCCATTGATCTGATCATTGCGGTGGGTGAGCATCTTCACGTCACGGAAGGCAAGGAAAGGCGACAGACGTAAGGTCGTTCGGCTGTGCGCTTCAAGTAGCGTATAGCGGGTGATCGCTCTATTGGTGTAGTGGCAGAATAGGAATTGCTTCTCGAGGATCACGCCACCGACACGGTAAGTCGTAGAAGATACGACATCCACATTGTACTCTCTGATGTACTTGTGGCCTTTGGGGCTGAAGGTATCGCCTTCGTATTCGTGTATTCCTACGTTGAAGGGGACACCATGCTGGATGATGGTCAGATCAAGGCTAGAGAGTAAGACGTGGTTATTAGCACTGAGGGAGGGGACGGGGATGACGAGGAGGCCGTGGTACTTGCGGGTATTGCAGCCGACAATACTTGAGCAAGAATAAGCGCCCTTACGATTGGTACGAATGTACTCTCGTTGGGTGGACTCATCAAGATTAGCCATCAGCCTTCGGTCGAACTTGAGATAACTCATGCTAGATTTCGCTTATGAGGTGGACTCCATCAGACGGCTTGGGGAGCGGACTGCTTAGGAGGGTTGCTAAATTCTTCTGCTAAGATACGAATAAGCATTATCTCGATCAAGTGCTTGGCTTCTGCTCCGAAGGCACCTTCCCGCATTGGGGGACAAAAGAGAAGCGAGTCTGAGCTCACATAGGCTCAGACTCGCTTCTATGGATCTTCGGTAGATCTCTCGGGCTGAAGGAAGAAGGCTTACTTCTTCAGTCGAGCGAGGATCTTCGATGCAGATTCGGAGAGCAAGACGATAGCGCCAGCTAGGATCGCTGTATCCTTGATGACGAGGCGGCCAGCACCAGAGAGGAAGGGGAAGCCGTCGGCCCATTCGCCGGCAGCCAAGGCTTCTGGCGAAGCGTGTACCCACGTTTCGGGCGTGGTGATCAGGAAGGTCAGCGTCCCGATGGTCATGATGATGCAGAGCAGTTCGCCTACGATGCCGAGGTAGGGCGAGAAGAGCCCGAGGAAGACCAAGATACCGATGGTCATGATCAGTATACCTAGGCCGTGGGAGAAGAGGTAGGTACGGTTCTCGACATGCCAATCGTGCTTGGCTTGATTGTACTGTCCTTCGGGCACCTTGTTGAGGGTGTAGGCCTTGACGGTTTTACCTTCGTCGTTGGTGACCTTATTATTAGCGTCCTTGAGGAAGAAGCTCATCAGGGGGCTATTGGCAACGAAGGGGATGATCCCATTGGCTTCGTAGTTAGCGAACTTCAAGCCGCCGATCCACACGAAGATGATTAGGATGGCTACACGGATGAGTTTACGGCCGATACTTCCGAGGTTGCTTGCGCACTCGAGGAAGGAAATAAATGCTTTCTGCATGTTGTCTGAGTTAATCGTTAGATGGATGAATAAACGGATTGTTTGCCTTATAAACCGAGGTGTTTTGCAAAGGTTCACAGCTCTTCATATAGGCTCCCCTCTGCAGTGGCTCTAACCCTTCCCCAGGCATGGGACCTGTAAGTGACCCATTCATGGGTCAGTTAGGTACCCCATTCATGGGTCACCTCGGCGACCCATGAATGGGTAGTATACGGGAGCTATGAATGGGGATGAAGAGAGGGGTGGTATGGAGGGGGCTGGTTCCCCTTTAGAGTAGGAAGTCTTTGACCCACTTGCGGTAGGATGCGGAGGGTAGTCCTGAGGCATCTTGGAGTATGAGGGTCGAACGCTTCGTCGGAATGTAAGCCGAACTTGAAGAGAGACGGCACCAAAGCGTCAGTACCCGCACTTCTTGATGGGGCTTAGAGAAGATGGTAACTAGTTCAGCGAGTCGCCAACCTGATTCTACGGCCTCTCGTCGTAGTTGTTCAAGCGATGCGCTTGGCGTGATGAGCGCCAGAGCACCTTGGGTTGTGAGGAGCGATGCTGCCGTGCGAAGAAGCACCGTCGGCGACAACCCTTCCGCCACATGACGTGCAAGGCTGAGGCGATGATCTTCGGGGAGAATGCCCTCCGTATAGTAGGGCGGATTGGAAATAATGAGATCGAAGGGCGCTACTTCACTTGCAAGCGCCTCCATATAGTCCTGCGCTCGGAGCTTGAGACGAGAGGCAAAGGGAGAAGTGCGGAAATTCTCTTCGGCATCAAGAAGCGCATTCGCTTCCACTTCCCACGCTTCGACGGAGGCTTCTGGGAAACGTTGGGCAAGCATCAGAGCAACTATGCCCGTACCCGTCCCCACATCGAGGAGACGCGCCCCTTGAGGCAAAGGATGCTCAAAGGACCAAGCGCCGAGAACAAGGGCATCTGTCCCGACACGTTGAGCAGCTCGTTCCTGTGAGATCTTGAAGCTCTGGAGTACGAATGGTTGAGACATGGCTCCTACTTCTCTTCGGCCAGCGAGGCCAGCACCAACTCTGGATGGCGAATACGCCAAGCCTGAGGATAGAGATTGTTGGATCGGTTGCCGAGGTGCTTGACGAAGCCCAGCGCTTGTCCTCCGTAGCAGATCAGAACAAACCCTTTCGGTGTCGTCTCCGGAAGCAAGATCGCTTCACGAGCCAAATAACGTATCGCCGTCTCTTGAGATACTTCTACACGAGGGAAGGCTTCTTTGGCTAGCGCCAAACTCAGTGCTAGGGCAGGCTGCGGAAGAAAGCTCTTGCCCTTTACTTCTGCCAGAGGTATCCCCGAAGTAAGGATGGGGATCTTCTGCGCTTGTAGCTGTTCGACCAGCGACGAGACCGACGGCGAATAAGCTACAAGTTGGTCGTCTCCTACCTGCTGGAGGATGAGGTCTTGGCCTAGGTCTTCGGTGATCCAAGCAAGTACTTCTGCGGGAACTTTGGCACTTCCTCGGCCTTTTCCTTTAGAAGACTTCCCCTTTGCAGGTGCTTCGTCCTCGGACTTACGTAGGACACAGAGGAAGAGACCTTCACCTCGCACTCGATGAGGCATCATCCGATAGCAGGGATAGGAGCTCAGCGCAGAGGGGGTGATTTCATTAGGGCAGTCAGGTAATGCCAGTGGCTCTGCGCCGAACTCTTCGACGAGGTAGCTGACCATAGCTTCGTTCTCATCCCGATTGAATGTACACGTGCTATAAACCAAGATACCTCCTGGACGAAGTGCAGGCCAAATGTCTTCGAGGATCTCCCGTTGCTGACGAGCACACTGCGCTACGAGACTGGGAGACCACTGACGGCGAGCCTCCTCGTCCTTGCGCAGCATCCCCTCACCAGAGCAAGGAGCATCGACAAGTATGAAGTCAAAGGTCGACCGAAGCTTGCCGAGAGCTCGGGGCTCTGTAGAAGTGACGATGGACTGTGTAGATCCCCACTTCTGGATGTTCTCGGCGAGGATCTGTGCTCGAGAGCGTATGAGCTCGTTACTTACAAGAACACTCCCCTCGGGAAGGAGATCAAGGAGGAGGGTACTCTTGCCTCCTGGAGCGGCACAGAGGTCTAAGGCGGTAAGGGGATCCTCACCTAAGAGGGGCTTCACAAGGCTGAGCAGCATCGAAGAAGCTTCCTGCACGTAGTAACAGCCTGCATGCCAGAGGGGATCTGCGGTGAACGACGGACGCTGATCAAGGTAGTAGCCCCAAGGTTTGGACCAAGGAATGGCATCTCCTAGAGGAAGGGATAGCTCTATCTCCCGTGTCTTACGAGCATTGAGGCGGATAGATACCGAGGGCTCTTCGTCAAGGGCACGGAGAAGTGCAGGAGCTTCGTCGGGGAGGAGCTCATGGATCTGCTCGCTGAAGCCTGTCGGTAGTGGGGTAGTGAGTGGCATAGTCTATCGGGGACTTCTCTTGCTAGCGACCAAGGAGGAAGATCGTCGGCACCTTATGAATATCAGGGATGTGTCCTCGCCAAGAGGAAAGCTTCTTCGTCTGAAGGATGGCATGCTCGGAAGTGAGTCCCGAGGCAATGCAAAGCTTAAGATCGGGCGAGCAGTGTCGAATGAGTTGCTCCACGAGTTGCACGTTGCGGTAAGGGGTTTCGATGAAGATCTGCGTCTCACCACGAGAGCGAACACGGTGCTCTAGTTCCTTCATCGCCTGCTGACGCTTAGCATCTTCGATCGGAAGATAGCCTGAGAAGGCGAATCCTTGACCATTAAAGCCCGAGCCCATCAAGGCAAGGAGGATCGAACTAGGGCCTACCAGCGGGATCACTTCTATTCCTTTGCGCTGAGCGATCGCTACAACATCCGCTCCGGGATCTGCAACGGCAGGACAACCTGCCTCAGAGATGATCCCGATATCTTCGCCCGAAGCAATGGGAGTGAGGAAGCTCTCGATACTTCCTTCTGGCGTATGCTTATTGAGCTCGTAGAAGGTCAAGCTGTCGATGTCGATACTTCGGTCTGCAGCTTTGAGGAAGCGCCGAGCAGAGCGGACATTCTCCACGATATAGTGACGGATAGTGGGCAGTAAGGCTCTATTCAGCTCGGGCAGACACTGGTTGTGTTCGACCTCCGCAATGGGTACAGGGATGAGATAGAGCTTCCCTTGGGGCGTATTCATAAGGTCTTAGGGATGAGAAGGGGAAGAGGAGCGAAGGCGGTGCGCTAACAGAATCGTCTGCTCCAGATAAGGGTATTCGGCGATGAGGTAGCGTGCAAAGGCTCCTGTCTCGAGCTCTGATGCCAGATGCTCGATCGGCCACCATCGTCCCTTGATGGGGAGACAGTCGACGAGCAGTTGACTAGGATCGGCGATGTCGACAGCGAAGAGATAGACGCTAAGGTCTTGCCCTGCTATCGTCTCATGATAGTGAAGGAGGAAGCGAGGCCTAGCGCGTCGGATACCGCAGAAGCGTAGGTCGATGAGTTCTTGAGCTACCTGGTCAGGGCGGTAGCCTTCGGTCAGCCAAGCTACGAAGGGAGTATCGTAGCCTGCTGTCTGAGGAAGGCGAGCTTCATGCGCTTGTTCCAGATAGATCATATCCCGAGAAGTGGCGATCAGACGCACGACGGGCAGTCGCCCTTCGCTTGGCTCTGGGGTCGTCATGGAGACACGTCCGACGGGCTGCTGCTGATCATTGAGCACGGGGATCCATACTTCACGTTCCAGACGCTTCTTTACCCAGACGAGATGTGCACATTCTACGGCGTAGACCGACCAAGTGAAGACGACGACGAAAGCTGATGCGGCATAGAGCAGTATACGCCAATGCACGGGGCAAAGCATCGTGCAAAGACCGATGAAGATAAGAGCGATGAAGGAGAAGACCACGAGGATACGCTCGAAGCGCAGGCGCTCGGCTCTCAAGATACGTCCTCGGATGCAGAGGCATTGCTTCGGATATTCTCTTCGAGCGTCGACGAAGCGATAGAGGGCTACCACGATGCTGCTGACGAGATAGGATATCAGCAGAAGGGACTGCACTCCGAGCGGATGGCCGATGAGTGTCTCGGAGGCGAAGAGTAGAAGTATTCCCCAGAGCCCGAGCACAAAGAGCGAGCGGTGCATGATCGATCTATTGGCCGCAAGTCCTCTGAGAGCGAAGAGCCCCGCCACACAGAGCGCCAGCGTCCCAGCTACACCTACCCAAGCGGTAAGTGGAGCGAAGAGCAATGCGAAGGTCAACCCCAGTGGGAAGGTGAAGAGCTCTGTCGGAAGAGGTAGATCAAGAGAAGATAGGGGCTTCGTCTTGTGATAAAGGGATCGAATGGTCTTAATCATGCAACCTTACAACACCTTACGGCGAGAGCTGGTTCACCTTCACCATCCGCAGAGGGAGATTTCCTCCTGCCCTCTACGCCGCCGAAGGTCTACCCTCTAACGTTTCCCCCATCTATATCTTTCCTTACCCCCATCCATAGCTCCCGTATACTACCCATTCATGGGTCACCGAGGTGACCCATGAATGGGGTACTCGACCGACCCATGAATGGCTCACTTACAGGTCCCATGTATGGGGTGATGATACATATCGCTTGGGGAAGGTGATCCCCATACATAAGCAGCTGCGCTGGAGCCATCAA
>NZ_CALHVI010000012.1 GCF_938039215.1 uncultured Porphyromonas sp.
AGCTTATACTTAGGATGCCCAAGCATATCAAAGCTCTGAAATGTCCCCAGTGTGGCAGCACGCGCGCCACACAGCTTCGAGAGGATCACTACCGTTGTGACAGTTGCTCGACGGAGTTCTTCCTCGACTCGGATGACATCACTATCCATCACAAGATCGAGACGGTGTCTGACTCCTCGAATCCCATGACCTTCCTCTGGAATGCGGTCACGGCGAATACCAAGCGTAGCGCCCTCATAGCCCTAGGGTTGTTCGTCTTCTTCTCACTCATGGGTGTCATCGGTGCTATCACCTCGAAGAACTCTGTAAGGGACAATAACCATAGTAAGGTGCGTACGTCCTACGGTCTTGAGCGACTTGCTGCCTTTACCAGTACCGCAGGGCGCCCCATCGTCATGCTCTGTGGCTCTCATCGATCAATGGGCTCAAGCGGGAGCTCGGATGAGACCAAGGTCTTCGTACGTTTCTTTGATGGAGAGACCAAGAAGCTTCTGAAGAAGGTCGACCTTCCTGATGTGAAGGGAAATATCACTTTGACGAAGGCGCACCAGTTTGGGGATGGGAAGTTTTACTTTATCCTCAGTGTGAAGCGTCTTTATAGTGTCGACTGCTCGACACTTGATGTGAAGGAGATTAGTGGTGCAGACTATAAGCTGCCAGAGTTCAGTGAGGGTTTCGCTGAGGTGAACTTCTACTATGCCGATCATGGGGATGCGCTGCAGATCATGACGAATATGGGGCAGAGCTTCGTCTATTATCCCATTGCCAATAAGCTCTACCCCTATAAGACGGCTTTTTATGCCTCTCAGGATGAGCTCCCCGCAGCTAAGGTTGTTACCCACTTCACTTTCTCGGAGCAGAAGTCTTTCGACAAGGAGCAGCAGATACAGCTCGTGCGTTATCGCACTCTGGAGCAAGTCGGTTATCCTCGCTACACTCCGAAGTTTGGCTGGGATCGTGATGACGCTAGGCCCTATCCTGCCAAGATCTTTGTCTCACGCGAAGGCGCAATGCTCTCTCGTCTGCAGAGCTACGAAGACTTTACCCCAGGGGCCTACTACTTCTCTCCCGAGGTCCTTGATGAGTCGGCTGACCGAGTGCTCATCTCTTTCAAGCCCCGAGCTGCCCCTGATGCTAAGCGAATCTTCCGATGCCTAGATGCTCGGACGGGTAAGGTGCTATGGAGTTGCTCTGATGAAGAAAATCAGTTCGAAACTAATCCAGATGTAGCACGCTTCTCTGGTGGCTATCTACTGGTGCGCTACTCACAAGCGTGGGTACTCTCCAACGATGGTAAGCTCTCCGAGGGTACGGACTACCACAAACTCGTCGAAGGCTCCTAATCCAATAACTCTATCCCGCCCCCCCTCTACTCTTCGTATAGATTTACCTTTGTACGATACTAAATGGGGGTTAAAAATCGTTTGCAATTACACGTATTTACTGCTCTTTGCATAGCTCATACCTAGTATGCCCAAGCACATCAAAGCTCTGAAATGTCCCCAGTGTGGCAGCACGCGCGCCACGCTGATTCGTGAGGATCACTATCGCTGTGATAGCTGCTCGACGGAGTTCTTCCTTGACTCGGATGATATCACCATCCACCACAAGCACGAGACAGCCTCAGATCCCATTGATACTCTCGTTGAGTATGTGACTAAGCACCCCAAGCAGGCCTTTGCTGCTGTCGGGGGTGTGGTTTGCTTCTTCTTTATTGTTTCTGTTTTTGGAGGCTTATTCTCAAGTTCCTCCAGAGGTCAGACCAACTATGGTGTGTATGAATCGGGCTCTAGTCGTATGGAGGATGAGAAGGAGCGTATCTCCTATGATCTAGAGTCGGTCCAAACCTTCACCAGCGCAGAAGGGCGCCCTATCGTGGTCGCCTGTGGCTCTTCTCATCCTGCAACGACGAACTCTAAGGAGGCTAAGGCCTTCGTCCGTCTCTATGATGGAGAGAAGAAGCTACTCCTCAAGACGATCGAGATACCCGACCTTAAGGGGGACATCTCAAGTCTGAATATCTACCAGTTTGAGGATGGGAATGTCTATCTCATCTTCAATAAGAAGCGCCTTTATCGTCTTGACCGATCGACCCTCGATGTGAAGGAGATTCACGGGGAGGACTACAATCGATCCGAACTCAGTGAAGGCTTTGCTCAAGTGGAGTTCGCTTACCGAGCTAAAGGTGATGGGCTGAAGATCATGACGAATCTGGGTAAGAGCTACCTCTACTATCCCTTGGCAGATAAGCTCTACACGGATAAGACGCTACATACAGCCTTCACTGCGAAGCTCCCTTCGCCGAAGGTGGTCACTCACTTCGCCTTCTCTAGTGAGACCTTTGACTACGAAAATCAAGAGATCCAGCTCGTGCGCTATCGTACACTTGAGCAGATGGGCTATCCTCACTATGATCCAGACTTCGGCTGGCGGAAGGACTATGGTGGCTCAGGTCTCTTCACGGATGCTTCACCCTATCGCAAGGTCTTCATCCTGCCCTACCATGTAGAGATGTCTCGTATGCAGGGCTATGAAGATCTTACCCCTGGTACTCACTACTTCTCTCCCTCGATCCTCTACCAGTCAGAGGATCGACTGCTCATTTCTTTCAAGCCTACAGCCTCGCCCGATGCTATCCGTTTGCTCCAGTGCTTGGATGCTCGGACAGGGAAGGTGCTCTGGAGTCTCTCTGCTGATGATGCAGATGAGGCTAAGTTCGATCGGGTCTCGTCGGTAGCTCGCTTCTCTGGAGGCTATCTGCTGGCAGCCTACTCTACGGTCTGGCAGATCTCTAATGAAGGCAAGTTCGTGAGCAGTACGGACTACCACAAGGTCATCGAAGGTAATGACTAATACAATGCATATTTAATCCCACATACGATTACTCACTATGGGTCTATTTAATGTTTTCAGAGGACAGCTAGCTCAGGTCATCCAGTGGGATGAACCACGTCCCGGCGAACTCTGGTATCGCTTCCCCTCCCCTCTTGATGAAATCAAGGACGGGAGTAAGCTCATCGTCGCTCCTGGACAAGGAGCACTCCTCGTCTACGAGGGTAAGGTCGCAGAGGTCTTGACCGAGTCGGGTACTTTCCAGCTCAAGACAGACAACCATCCCTTCTTCACTACGCTGGTGCGCCTCCGACAAGGCTTCGAGAGCGAACACAAGCTTCAGATCTACTTCTTCCGCAAGGCTCAGGTCGTCGATGTCCCCTGGGGGACGGCTACACCGATTCTCGTGGTCGATCCTGTCTACAAGGTGCCTGTCGAACTGGGTGTGCATGGGGTCTATGCCTTCCGCATCGGTGATCCAGAGCATTTCTTCACACAGTTCATCGGGGCTGGTAGTGGGGAGTACCGAGTAGAGGAGCTACAGAGTCTCTTCATCGAGCGTGCCTATCCGCAGATCGCTGCGATCCTCCACACGCACCAGTATCCCCTCACCGAGATCAACGGGCATCTGCCCGAGCTCTCCAAGGAGCTCTACACAGCTCTAGTTCCCATCCTCGAAACTCTGGGGATCGAGCTAACAGACATGCGCGTCAGTGGTGTGAACTACGACCCCGCTACGACCGAACGCATCGGTCGTGTGGCACAGGCCACTACGGAGAGTCTTGCTGCTGCTGAGGCTGGTCTCAGCTACGAAGAGATGCAGCGTCTCGAAGCTCTGCGTGATGCCGCCCGCAACGAAAGTGGTCTAGGTGCTGCAGGTCTCCAGATGGGGCTCGGTCTGGAGATCGGTAAGAAGATCACTCAGGCGAATAAGGAAGAGTCCGCTCCTGCTCCACAGGTGAAGACGGCGGATCTTGGCTCGGATGATCCTCTGCTCCGTCGCCTCACCCAGCTCAAGCTCCTCCTTGGTGAAGGAGTCATCTCTCAGGAAGACTACGACAAGAAGAAGCAAGAGCTTCTCGACCAACTCTAACCCTCTCACAGATCCGACTTATGAAGTACGTATTTGGCGGGATCATCTCGCTGCTTCTCTTGGCCACACTGGTCTTCTATATCCTTGGGATGTGGGGTGTCGAACTCCCCATCACCTCTGCTGACTTAGGTAAGGCTTGGATCACGGGGCTCATCGTGCTGGGGGCTATCTTGGTCTTCCTCGTCCTCCTTCCCTTCTTCTTCGGCAGACGACACTCTCGTGGCTACGACAAGTCTTCGGACTCCGTAGCTCAGCGCAAGCTCGACTAAGGACGGCCTTAATATCCTTAGTTACATATAGGTCACGGCCTCCATCTCTCCCCGTAGAGATGGAGGCCGTGACCTTTGTTATTCTCTAGATTGTAGCAGGGATGAACATATCCCCATCTCTAGGTATTCTATGGGTAGAAACCCCTAAATACAGTCGTGGGGCTTAACTTTGCCATGACTGAAACAGGATCAGATGCCTTCTGGCATGAGGGATCCAGCCAGAGATATTCGCCTATCTCTCCCCCTAGCAGACGTCCTTCCCTTGAGCTCCCTATGGGAGAACTACGTGGAAGAACTACGCCTTGTCCTCGTCGTCGGTTTGTTCTTTTAAATCCTAATTATACACTAGTCATGAAGAGTATTTTTTACCGTATGACACTGCTCTTGAGCCTCCTGCTGGGAGTCCTAGCTCAAGCTCATGCGCAGCACTCGAAGACTACGGGAAGTATCGTGGGCACCGTCGTTGACGCTTCGACACACGAAGCCCTTCCCAATGTCCAAGTCCTCATCAAGGGGACCACGATCGGTACGACTACCGATGTCCATGGAGCCTTCTCGATCCAAGGCCTTGCTCCGGGCTCTTATACCATCCAAGCCCGTCTCGTAGGCTATGGGGTGGAGGAGAGCCGTGTCGGGATTGAGGCTGGGCATAGTCGCCACCTAGACCTCTATCTCCAGCAGCAGAGTATTGACCTGGATGGGGTCGTCGTCTCTGCTAACCGTCAGGAGACACTTCGCCGTCACGCTCCCAGCTTGGTCACCGTCCTCTCGCAGGAGATCTTCAAGAAGACCAATTCGGAGAACCTCAGCCAAGGTCTCCGCTTCCAGCCAGGTCTTCGCATCGAGGACAACTGTCAGAACTGTGGCTTTAACCAAGTGCGTATCAACGGGCTTGAAGGGGCTTATTCTCAGATCCTCATCGATAGCCGTCCTATCTTCAGCTCGCTTGCTGGCGTTTATGGTCTGGAGCAGATCCCTGCCTCTATGATCGAGCGTGTCGAGGTGGTACGTGGGGGTGGATCAGCCCTCTTCGGTGCTAATGCCGTCGGTGGGGTGATCAATGTGATCACGAGAGAGCCTCTGCGCAATACCGCTAGCCTTCGCCAGAGCTATACTTCCTTCCAGCAGAATAAGGGGGCATACACCTCGCTGATGCCTACGACCTCGTTCAATGGTTCGCTGGTCAGCGAAGACCGCCGTGCTGCTGCGATGATCTTCGGTCAGCATTCCTCTCGTGGGATCGTGGATGTCGATGGGGATGACTTCACCGATATTCCCGAACTGAAGAATAGAGCTCTCGGCTTCCGTGCCTACTACAAGACGGGCATCTATGGCAAGCTGACGGCTGAATACCGCTCCATGCACGAGTATCGTCGTGGTGGTGATCGCCTAAGTGAAGCACCCTTCCAAGCTCGTATCGCTGAGTATCTCCAGCACTTCGTCGATGGGGGAAGCCTACGCTTCGACCAGACGACTGCTGAGGGCAACGACAGCTTCAGTCTCTATGCTTCGGGGCAGAAGGTCCTGCGTAAGAGCTACTATGGTGGGGGTGACTACGCCGATGAGCTCCTAAAGCCCCTGATCAACCTCCCTCGTGGTAATGCCCAAGGCACCGACGAGGAGAAGCAGCAGGCCGAGGAGTATCAGAAGGCCTATGACGATGCCCTCAAGGCACTGACAGCCTATGGCGAGACCAAGGGCTTTGACTTCCAGGGGGGTGGTACCTATGTCCACAAGTTCCCCAAGTCGCTTACTCTGACGGTGGGTGCTGAGGGTGCTTACTCGACGCTCAACGATAAGAGTGGCTACCGTGCTCATGGCATCGATCAGGTCACGACGACTTGGTCTCAGTACGACCAGCTGGAGTATTCGACCGACCGGTGGAACTTCCTCCTCGGTGGGCGCTTCGACTATGTCCGTCTGACGCAAGGGGGGCAGAAGAGCATTGATCCGCTCCTCATCTTCAGCCCCAGAGCGAACGTGCGCTTCAATCCCACGAAGGACCTCAGTCTGCGCCTCTCTTACAGCGAAGGCTTCCGTGCTCCTCAGTTCTTCGATGAGGAGATGCACGTCACGCTGGCGGGTGGCGAACCCAAGGAGCGTGTCCTAGCGAAGGATCTGAAGGAAGAGCGCTCTCGTAGCCTCAGCGCTTCCTTCGACTGGTACACCACGCTGGGGAAGGGCTGGCAGCTCAACCTCATGGGTGAAGGCTTCGCTACCTGGATCCGAGACAAGTTCACTCCAGACAACGAGGACGGTGTCCTCGACCCCAAGACGGGGCGCAAGGTCATCACGATCATCAACGCTCGTGACGGGATGAGCAAGGTCTATGGCCTAAGCTTCGAGGCTCGTCTGGCGTACCAGCGCCTCTTCGACCTGCAGGGCGGTGTGACCCTACAGCGCAGCCTCTACGGGCAGGACAAGGTGCTCTTCGATGCCGATGAAGACAATCCTACGCAGGCCAAGGTCACTACACGAGACTACGAGCGTACCCCTAATCTCTACGGCTATCTGACCGCTACGCTCCGTCCTACCTCTGCTCTGAGCTTCGTCCTCTCGGGCACCTATACGGGCTCGATGAATGTGCCCCATACGGCCTACGAAGGAGTAGGGGATCTCAATCTGCAAGCTAATGAGCTGGATGCTCAGGGACACTTCGATGTCGTGCGTGATGGTATGCGCTACCGTGGGCAGAATGCAGGGTCGGCTTACCTTCACAAGGCCAAGCCCTTTGTCGACCTTGACTTCCGTGTGAGCTATGCCATCAGCCTCACTTCGCTGGTGAAGCTCACGCTGGATGCGGGGGTACAGAACTTCCTCAATGCTTATCAGAAGGATACCGATATGGGTCCTGGACGAGCTTCGGACTACATCTATGGGCCTAACCGTCCTCGCCGCCTCTACCTCTCGGCGACCTTCGACATCTAAGCCTTAGGGTAAAGCGAACTTCTTTCATTGGAGTTGTTGTGGGCAAGCTCCTTCGTCTACCCTCTGGGGTAGGGGAGGGTTTGCCCACTCGCTTTTAGCCCCCTTTCTACGAGGGCTCTTGTACCCCCAAAAAGAAACCTACGGTAGGTCGCCGAAAAAACCTACTGTAGGTCGCATCGACGACCCACGGTAGGTCGGTCGACCGACCCACAGTAGGTTTTATTTGGGGATGCCCGAAGGCCTGTCGCTATACAGCTGGGGCGGATGTGCTACGTTTAAGGGATGTGTCGCTCTGGGGCTTATGATGAGAGGCACTATGCGCTCTTCGCTTGACTACCTGCTCCGCTGCTCTAAAAATGAGGGGCGATGATCGGAGCCTTGTGTCCTGCCAGATCCGCTCTGGGACGAGGAGGCGGAGAGTTTTCCGTACCTTTGTTTATACCTATGGGAAGAATACTTGCTATTGACTACGGACAGAAGCGCTGTGGGGTCGCAGCTACCGATCCCCTGCAGATCACACCTGGAGGATTGGGGACGATCCCTACCCATCAGTTGCTCTCGTTCGTCACCGACTACGTCAGTCGAGAGCCTGTGGAGCTTATCATCATCGGTTATCCTCGGCAGATGAACAACCAAGAGTCGGCCTCGATGAAGTACATCCGCCCCTTCGTCGAGAAGCTCCGTAAAGCCCTCCCAGAGATCCCTCTAGAATATCAGGATGAGCGCTTCACCTCAGCGCTAGCTCAGCGGACGATCCGTGAGGCGGGTATCGGGAAGAAGCGCCGAGAGCAAGACAAGGGGCTGGTCGATGAGATCAGTGCCGTGATCATCCTACAGAGCTACCTAGAGCGCCGTGATGGCCTCGGGAGCATCAACCTACCTTTCAAGTAACTAAGATTTAATCCCTTCTAAGATAAAGATGAAACTACCTATTTATATCTATGGTCACCCCGTCCTGCGTGAGGTAGGACAAGACATTACCCCTGAGTACGAAGGCCTTTCGGACTTGATCACCAATATGTGGGAGACGATGTACTTCTCCGACGGGATCGGTCTGGCTGCACCTCAGATCGGTCGGGCTATACGTCTCTTCGTCATCGATGCAGATCCGATGGCAGATACCTTCCCCGAATGCAAGGGGCTCAAGCAGACCTTCATCAATGCCCGTATCGTAGAGCGCAGTGAGGATACGCTCGCTGAGAACGAAGGCTGCCTAAGCATCCCCGGGATCAATGAGAAGGTCACTCGTCCCGCTACGATCACCATCGAGTATCTGGATGCAGACTTCCAGCCCCACCGTGAGACGTACACGGGCTTCGCTGCCCGTGTCATCCAGCACGAGTATGACCACATCGAGGGGATCCTCTTCATCGACCAGATCGCTGCGATCCGCAAGCAGCTCATCAAGGGGAAGCTCGCCAATATGCTCAAGGGCAAGGTCTCTGCACACTACCGAGTAGTGACCGCTCCTCAGAAGAAGAAATAGTTCGCTCCCCTGAGCGACGAGCACTTCCCTCTACCTTAAGTTCTCCCTCCTCCCTCCTACAAGCGATAGACGATACATGAAGAAGCTATTGATCCTAGCCTTAGGCTCCCTCCTCTCTACGGCCTCGCTCAAGGCTCAGATAGATGTCGAGCAGGCTCTCTCGATCGGGCGCAATGCGATCTACTTCAATGACTACATCGTCTCCATGGGCTACTTCAATCAGATCATTGGGCTTCGCCCCTGGATGGCTGAGCCCTACTTCTATCGTGCTGTGGCGAAGATCAACCTCGATGACTATGCGGGTGCAGAGGAGGATGCTACCTTGGCTCTGGATCGCAACCCGATCTACCCTCGAGCCTATCTCCTGCGTGGGATCGCTCGCTTCTCGCAGAAGGAGTATAGCTCGGCTGTGTCGGACTTCCGTCGGGGGCTTGAGCTCTCCCCGAGAGATGTGGGCTTGCAGTACAATCTCTCCATCGCCCTGCTACAAGACAAGCAGTATGCCGCTGCCGATAGTGCCGCTAGCCAACTGCTTCAGTTCGACCCCAAGAACAAGGATGCCTATCGAGTCCTTGCTCAGTCGGCTCTAGAGCGTAAGGATACGCTCACGGCGACAAAGCAAGTAGATGTGCTCCTTGCCCAAGACTCGACTTATATCCCTGCTTATCTGCTACGTGCTCAGATCGCTGCCGAGCGCAAGGACTACCCCACGAGTATCCGTGCCATTGACCGAGTCCTTGCCCTAGATGCAGGGGATGCTTCGCTCTATGTCAATCGTGCGATCATGCGCTATCATCTCAATGATCTCCGAGGGGCGATGAGCGACTATACAGAGGCGCTTCGCTTAGAGCCTAAGGATCGTGCTGCGCTCAACAATAGAGCGCTCCTTCGCTCACAGGTCGGGGAGTATAGCCTAGCGATCAAGGACTGGGATGCTCTGCTCCAGATCGAGCCAGATAACTACATCGCTCGGTATAATAGAGCGCTGCTGCAGATGCGTCTCGGAGCACTTCGCTCCGCTCTAGAGGATCTGAATGTAGTGCTTACCCGCTATCCGATCTTCTCCGAAGGATTCATCGCTCGCTCTGAGGTGCGTCAGCGACTTGGCGATGCCAAGGGTGCAGCTCGAGACCAGCTCCATGTCTTCGACCTTCAGAATAGTAAGGGGTATCGGAACAAGGCTGCCTCTTCCTCTCGCTCCACCAAGCCAGGGAAGGAGACGCGTAGCCGTGAGGACGAAGCTATCGAGAAGTACAACATGCTCGTGGAGACTGCTCCCGAGCCAGTCAAGGATAAACCCAAGTACACCAGTCAGATCCGAGGTCGCATCCAAGACCAAGAGACGCAGATCACCCCCCGCCGTGACCTCATCCTCTCCTACTTCGCTGAGATCGATAAGGATGGCAACCAAGGACAGGTCTATTTCGCCCAGCTTTTGGATCGCTTCAACCTCCGTCGTCAGCAGCAGGACAAGGATGCACCTCGCCTCTTGATGAGGGAGCAAGGTGGGACGCTCTCTTCGAAGGAAGTTGACTACGTACGCAAGCATCTCTCCCAGCTACTAGTGCATCCAGAGAAGACAGCTCAGCATGCCTTCCTCAAGGGTGTGGATTACCTCCTCCTTCAAGATCTAGAGGCGGCTATTGCTTCGCTCAGCGAAGCGATTGATCGGGATCCTCAGTTTGCTCTTGCTTACTTCGCACGAGCTCTTGCTTCCCTACGAAGGAGTGCGGCAGAGCAGGGTCGTCAGGCTGAGCCTCAGCCCGTACCTCCCACGCCGATGATTCGTCCTTCGGCTACGGGCACTTCGGGAGCTACCCCAGAGGTGGCATCCGTCACCCCCGTCCAGTCCCGTCTCGTAGCTCATTCCCCTCTTACCGATCTCAATCGTGTGATCGAGCTAGCTCCGACCTTCGCCTATGCTTACTACAACTTGGCCAATCTCTACGTCAAGTCGGGAGATACGGCTAGTGCTATGGCGAACTATACGAAGGCGATCGAGCTGAATCCGAGCTTTGCCGAGAGCTACTTCAATCGTGGTCTTCTCTTCTACTCCGAAGGTAAGGTCCGTGAGGGTACACGTGATCTGAGCCGAGCAGGCGAACTAGGTCTCTACAAGGCCTACAGCCTCATCAAGCGGATGAATAAATGAGCTTAGAGCTATCTGAGTGTAGAGCGACCTTTTCGTGGTTACTATAGATACCAGCAAGGGGTGCAAAGAATGGAAAATCACAATGAATATAAACGCTAAGAGAATACACCTATGAAGATCGCTTATGTAATTCAGAATACTTGGTATGCTGGAGGTCAGACTCGAGTTCTGGTAAATAAGGTAAATTATTGGGTGGAAAGAGGTCATGATGTCTACGTCATTACTACAGACCAAGCTACGCTCGCTCCCTATTATCCAATAGATAGTCGTGTCCACATGATTGATTTGGGAATTAGTTATGTGGTATTTGACCAACAACCCTTTCTGAAGAAGATGCTGGTTCTTCCGAAGCTATTTATTCGCTGTCGGAATCGAATGCAGAAGGCAATCAATGAGATTCAACCCGATGTTGTAGTCTCGATGTTCGGTAAGGATATCTATGCGCTCCCATTTGTTTGTACAAAAGCTGTGAAGGTCTTGGAAGCGCATGGAGCACGTTATACCTGGATCTTCTCTAGACCTGGTTTACGAGGTGTTATCCAGAATAATATTGATCTGTGGTTGGCTCGAAAGTTTGATCAACTCGTGGTGCTTACCCAGGAAGATCTTCCCAATTGGGATGTCCCCAATGTTGTTTGTATTCCCAATGGAAATACATTTAGCCCTAAGGAAAGTGCAAGCTTAGAGGCTAAGGTCGTCATAGCCTCTGGACGTTATGGGGTACAGAAGAACTTTGAAAGTCTCCTAGAAGCGTGGGCTATCGTCTATGCCTCTCATCCAGATTGGAGACTCAAAATCTGTGGTCAGGAGCTAGAGAAGCTGGATCCAACAATCAATCGACTTAACCTGCAAGGCTGCGTACATAGGATAGAAGCTAATGATATGCAGAAGGAATATATGGAGTCGTCCATCTCTGTGGTGAGTTCGGTCCATGAAGGCTTCTCCCTGGCCCTCGCCGAAGCGGCTTCTTGTGGTGTGCCTAATGTGTCCTATGCTTGCCCTTGTGGACCCAGAGATATCATTGTCGATGGGGAGACAGGATTCCTCGTGGAGAATGTTGGTGATCATCAGCAATTAGCAGAGCGGATCATCCGCTTGATCGAGGATGATAACCTTCGTAAGAGCATGGGACGAAAGGCTAAGGAACGCTCTGTCCTCTTCTCCGTAGAGTCTGTCATGCAGCGCTGGTCTGAGCTCTTCTCTGATCTTATTGCAAAGAAGAAACATTAGATCCCTCTTCCCCGTATGCCTAAGCTAATCCTTGTCCCTACGCCGATAGGGAACCTCGAAGATATTACCCTCAGAGCCCTCTCTGTGCTTCGCCGAGTGCCCTTGATCTTGGCTGAAGACACTCGTACATCGGGGCTGCTGCTCCAGCACTTCGATATCAAGTGTCCGATGCAGAGCTACCATAAGTTCAATGAGCATCAGGCACTTGACCGCATCTGCCAGCGCATCGAGGCTGAGGGCGAAGTGGCACTGATCACCGATGCGGGGACTCCCGCCATCTCCGATCCTGGCTATCTCTTAGTGCGTGCCTGCATTGAGCGGGGCATTGAGGTCGAATGTCTCCCTGGGGCAACGGCCTTCGTCCCCGCACTGGTGGTCTCTGGTCTTCCCTCCGACCGCTTCATCTTCGAGGGCTTTCTCCCCGTGAAGAAGGGGCGACAGACGAAGCTCAAAGAGATCGCAAACTCGGGCTGTACTACTATTTTGTACGAATCTCCCCATAGACTCGTTAAGACATTAGAGCAACTCTCCCAGTATATGGACTCATCGACCCCCGTGGTGGCGATACGTGAGCTGACGAAGCTCTACGAGGAGACCGTCCGAGGATCACTCGCCGAAGTGATCCGCCACTTTACAGAGCGGGAGCCAAGAGGAGAGTTTGTACTAGTTATAGGAAGAAATGCTACATTTGACAAGGCTAAGGTGGATATCGATCCTACCTCAGACACATCTACCGAAGAAGAACGACGGAAGATGAAGCGGTCAAAGAAGTGGAATAAATAATACAACAGCTATGACAAAGAGAGTAATCTTTGGTGCAGCACTGCTGCTAACTCTAGCTTCCTGTGGGAAGAACTCTAGTGACTATAAGGCACTCAAGGAGCAGTATGATTCGCTAGCACTGATCAATCAAAACTACGAGGCTGAGCTACACGAGACTGACTCGCTTGTGGCAAGTGTGCTTACCAACTTCCAGGAGATCTCTTCGGTCGAGGGTATGATCAATGTCAATCCACGCAATGGAGACATCCAGCGCTCAGAGCGTGACCGCATCAAGGACAACATGCTCCTGATCAACGACAAGCTCCGTGCTAGTAGCGAAGCCCTCGATCAGCTCACTAAGAAGCTCGAGGCTAGCGGTAAGGATAACAAGCGCCTGCGTAATACGATCGCTGTCCTCCGCAAGGAACTAGAGAACCAGAAGCAGCGTGTCCTAGAGCTCACCGAAGAGCTGCAGCGCAAGAACCTCGCTATCGGCGTGCTAGACTCCATGCTCACCGAGCGTAACAGCGACGTAGATCGTCTCAATGTCGCTACCGCACAGCAGGCAGAAGCTCTAGCCGCTCAGGAGAAGGAGCTGAATACCGTACGCTACTGCATCGGTACGAACTCGGATCTCAAGGATATGAACCTCATCAAGAGTGGGCGTGTCGTCACGGAGAATGCTAACATGAGCTACTTCACCAAGACGGATATGCGTGAGCTCTCACAGATCCCTCTCTTCAGCCGCAAGGCTCGCCTTCTGACGGTACACCCTGCTTCGTCCTATGAGCTTGTCCCAGGCTCCGACAAGCAGCTCGTCCTCTATATCAAGAATGCACAGGCATTCTGGAGTAACTCGAAGATCCTCGTTGTCCAAGTAGACTAAGGGTCTACATCAGACGCGTGGGATCCTAGTACTCCCTGACGAAGAGTCTGTAGTCCGCCCCTCTAGCATGAGAGGATGGACTGCAGACTCTTCCGTTATATCCGCCTTGTCCTCTCTTAGTATCCCGCCTCCTTCTAGCTCTATATCTCGCTTGTCCCTTCTTGGTACATCTCCCTTAGTCCCCATTGCTATCCCTCTAGGATGAACTATACGACGACTCCTGCCCTAGTCCTTCATCGAACACGCTATAGTGATCGCTATAGCATCGTGCACCTCTACAGCCGAGCCTTGGGGCACGTGGCAGCCCTAGTGCCCGAGGCTTCGAATAGAAGGAATCTGATCCGTGAGCAGCTACGTCCGCTCTCGGAGGTAGAGGTCACGCTCAGAAAGAGTCCACGCAGGGATCTCGTTCGGATCCAAGAGGTGAGAAGTCTGCATCCACGTCATGCGGTGCACCTAGATCCCGCCAAGGGGGCTCAGGCGATCTTCCTCAGTGAGTTCCTCTATCGCATACTGACCGCTCCGCTAGCCGATGAGCACCTCTATGATCACCTAGCCTCGTCACTTACCTTCTGGGAAGGGCTTCGGCAGGGAGGGGCGAACTATCATCTCTGCCTGCTTCTCTCCCTCCTCTCCGTCCTCGGGATCAGTCCTGAGATCTCGGAGCGCCCCGAGGGGGAAGGCTGGTGCTTCAGCCTTTCAGAGCAGGCCTATGTCTTAGATCGGCACGCACACTGTCTCTCCCCAGAGGAGACGCTGCACCTGCCTCAGATCTTGAGGATGAGCTATGCGAACATGCACCGCTTTGCTTATAGTCGACAGCAGCGTGGGGTGATCTTGGACTACCTCCTCGACTATTACCGACTGCACCTTGCTTCCTTCCCTCAGCTCAAGTGCCTTCCCATCCTGCGTCAGCTTGGGGAAGCGGCAGTAGAAGGGAAGCCCCTTCCTCCACGTTCTTAGGCTCGGTCATGCTATCCTACGTATAGAGCGGGGATGCTATGGTGGAGATATTCCCTATTATACCTCTCTAGAGGAACCCATTCATGGGTTACCGAAGTCCCCCATTCATGGGTCGCTCTGACGACCCATGAATGGGGGACTTTAGTTAGGTGGGGATGGAGTGCTTGCCCAAGGAAAGAAGGGTGCTCTAGAGCCTCTCGATGTGTAGATCCTCCAGAGGGGATCAAGGTCTCGGCCTTCGCCCCATTATTTTAAGCAATCTATCCAGATAAAGGCTGGATACACCTGCTATTCTTAAGAAGTTTACTAAATTTGTGCTAAATAGGTCAGGTGAAAAGAATACTCCCGTACTGTATATGAAGAAATTGAATGACCTGGATCTCAAGATCCTAAGACGGCTGACGACAAATGCTCGTGTCCCCCTACGTGATGTAGCGGAAGGAGAGAATAGCTCTCGCTCCTCCGTCAATCAGCGTCTGATGCGCATGATCGAGAATGGTGTGCTCACCTCGCTCAAGTACCACGTCAACCCCAAGAAGATCGGCTACAATACCTGTACGTATGTCGGTGTTAGCCTCGAGCGTGGGTCGCTGTACAAGGAGGTGGCAGAGCGCATGAGTGAGATCCCCGAGATCGTCGAATGTCACTTCACGACAGGTCCCTACACGATGCTCATCAAGCTCTATGCTGTTGATAACAACGACTTGATGCGTATCCTCAATGGCACCATCCAGGGGCTCCCTGGTGTCGTAGCTACCGAGACGCTGATCTCGCTTGATGTTGCCTTCGAGCGAAGCATTCATATCCCTGATCATCTCCCAGAGTAGTGACTCATCCCACCCCCATACGTTCATTTAGTCTGACCGAGCTCTTGAGTTCGGTCAGACGTTGTTTAGAGCACTCCTTCCCCGACCGCTATTGGGTGCGGGCGGAGGTCAGTGACTTGAGACGTGCTGGGGGGCAAGGACATGGTTATCTGGAGCTCCTAGAGAAGGGAGCTGGAGGAGAAGTCGTAGCGAAGGTACGTGCCACGATCTGGTCGTCATCGTTCACCGCCATTGAGCGAGCCTTTGAGCAACAAGGGGTGGGCAAGCTCTCCTCTGGGATGAGCATCCTAGCGCTGGTAGGGGTCTCCTTCCATCCGCAGTATGGGCTGAGCCTCAATATCGTTGATATTGATCCGAACTATTCCCTCGGTGAGATCGCCCGTTTGCGTCTAGAGACCATCGCTCGTCTCAAACGACATGGACTCTTCGGGCTGAATAAGGAGCTTGAGCTCCCTCGTCCCCTCCAGCGTATAGCCATCATCTCATCTGCCACGGCCGCGGGCTATGGTGACTTCATGCGTCAGCTCCATACGAATGCCTATGGGGTGGTCTTCTATACGGCACTCTTCCGTGCACAGATGCAGGGGAGTGAGACGACTGCTTCCATCCTTGGGGCTCTGGAGCGTATCTTGAAGGTGGCGGATTCGTTTGATGCCGTGGTGATCATCCGTGGGGGAGGAGCTGTGAGCGAACTAAGAGCCTTCGATGACTATACGCTCTGCGAAGCGGTGGCGCAGTTCCCCCTGCCGATCATCTCGGGGATAGGTCACGACCGAGATGTCTCGGTACTCGACCTCATCGCCCATACGTCGCTGAAGACTCCGACAGCTGTGGCTAGCTTCCTCATCGAAGAATTAGCCGTGGAGCTAGGTGAACTAGTTCAGCGCCAGCGTCAGCTGTTGCTTCGTCTCCAGACGCTCTCGATGGAGCGAACGGCTTGGCTTCATTCGGTGGCCTCTCGGCTGCCTCTGATTGCCCGAGGGCGACTTGAACGGGAGCGACGTCGCCTCATTCAGCTTCCCTCTCAGCTCACCCTCTCAGCGAGAAGCTATCTTGATCATTCCCGCCATCAGCTCCGCTTCTCCGCCCGTCAGCTCCCGCTACTCACGAGCTATCTGATGAAGCAGTACCGCCAAGAGTTGGCGAGGAGTCTTGCTCCTCTACCCCTATCGGTAGAGCGACTCAGAGAGCGCCTTGGGGCGACCCTCGAGCGTCAAGAGCAGGCCATCCGTCTGGCGCACCCCGATGAGGTGCTGCGCCGAGGCTTTAGTCTGGTCTCTGTAGGTGGAAGGATCATTACCCGTCGGGAGCAACTATCGTCGGGCATTGACCTCTCTATTCGCTTTGCTGACGGAGTGATCGAGGCGGTGACGAAGGACTAGCTACCCGCCTATTCGGGGAGCCGAAGTAGTGGCCATCCCCGCTTCTCCCAACTCGATCGAAGATGATCATAGAGGGGAGAAAAGATCTTGTCCCACAGAAGGAGACGAACCTTGTCGATGAGGATGCTCCCCGTGAAGACAAGGAGAATAAATCCCGCAACCATACCTAAGAACACACCGACAGGGTGCTCGCTGAGCCCGTGTATATACCCCGTATAATATCCGAGAAGTCGCCCATTGCAGTGGATGAGATATACTGCGAAGGTCGAGGAGGCGATCCAGTTGATGGCCCTACTTTCGATCTTGAGCCTAGAGAAGGCTAGGAAGAGCGCTGCCGCCGTGAGGATATTCAGCGGGGAGACATAGCTAAGGAACTTGTAAGTAATCGGAGATGCGATGATCGACTGCCCCGAGGTATAGCCGTAGGTGAAGAGTGCTAAGGACTGGATGAAGCTGAGCCCTAGGTAGGCGGCAACGAAGGTCGAAGTCTGGTACCGCTTTAACCCTTCGGGGTGGAGGCGGAAGTAGCGCCCTAGGAGGTAGATCCCAGCGAAGGAGAAGAGTGAATAGCCATCCTTTACCCCGAGTTGATCCGAGAGAAGCCCTAGGAGGGTGGAGAGTACGAAGAAGAAGATGAGGTAATGTCTCAGCCCTCGCTCGCTCTGCTTGTGGACAAAGGCATTCAGTAGAGGTGCGAAGATCATAAGGCTTAGATAGGTCGGCAGGAACCATTCCTTGCTTCGATCAAGGGGCATCAAGGCGCTCCGTAGCTCTCCGCTCTCGAAGGGCTCGATCCCCAGTGCTACGATGCTCAGGTAGATCCCAACAGTGTAGAAGGCTGCTTGGAAGAGCAGGCTCACCATCCCCTTGATGCGAAGCCGTATGCCGAAGTACCCTGAGATGAGGACGAAGACATTGACTCCGACGATAGCGAGAGCTTCGCTCCAGATCCACCCGAGGGCTCCTAGAGGCTGGCTGTGCAGTGTCTCAGAGGAGGGGAAACGGAAGGTGAGGAAGTTGGCGTGGAGGATGAGGATGAGGAGCATCGCCAGTAGGCGGAGAAGCTCAAAGTTCGATGCTCGAGCGGGGGAGCGAAGAGGGGCATTCACGGGGTGGAGCGATGAGTGGTGGAGGCAAGAAAAAGGCTATCCCTTCGCCGTGGGAGAGATAGCCTTTTGTAGGAGAGATGACGAGAGTCGTCTAGGCGAGC
Organism: uncultured Porphyromonas sp.; assembly: GCF_938039215.1. GTDB lineage: Bacteria > Bacteroidota > Bacteroidia > Bacteroidales > Porphyromonadaceae > Porphyromonas. Next base: position 18,021 of record NZ_CALHVI010000012.1, read on the forward strand.
CTATCTGAGGCTAGTAGACGAGCTCGACGAGAAGGTCTTCGCCCGACTCATCGAAGTTGAGCTTTCCTTCCTTAGCGAGCCAGCCAAGAGCAGCATATAGCTCCTTGTCTGTACGTAGCTTAGTGGCTTTCTTCAGAGCCTTGATATCCATTTTGCCAAGTTTGTCTAGGGAGTTCCAGACAAGACCTGCATTCGTTCCGATAAGCTTGATCATGGGAGGGAATAGAAATTAGTAGTTACTGATTGCTCTGTCGTTATTAGTGATCAGCCAAGACCTTGAGATTGACACGAATCTTGGCTTCGGTGTAAAGTTACTAAACCTTTTTCATAAGGACAAACGAGATCCATCGCCAAAGGCTGATGCCATGAGGGTTTGGAGCACCTTGGAGCGACCTACGGTAGGTCGCTCGGAAAACCTACGGTAGGTCGATGAGACGACCCACTGTGGGTCGCCTCGGCGATCTACCATAGGTTCTGAAGAAGGGGTGTCAGTAGAAGGCTCTCTCGGCCGAAGAGGGAACGGGTAGGGGAGTGCCGAAGGGGGAGGCAGCTCCTAGCCCCTTGCCAAAGAATTTGTATCTTTGGTGGTGCAAATAGGGATCGGTGGAGCAGGTCATACCTCTCTCTGGTATATCCTTGAGCTTAAACAGAACAGAATAGCATGCCTAAGCAACGGGGATTCCTACCCTTTGTCTTCTACATCTTCATACTGCTCATCTCAGTGGCGGCCCTCTGGGGGACTCTCTATTTCGGAGAAAGTCTGACCCCATCAAGCCTGCGCCCCACAGCCGAAGGAGCGATGACGCTCCGTGCCGCTTTCGCCGACTTCCAGACCAGCGTCTCCCATCATATTGACTCCACGATAGGGGTTCTGCTCTTGCAGATCCTCATCATCCTCGTAGCTGCACGATCCATGGGCTGGCTCTTCCGTAAGATTCACCAGCCGGCTGTCATAGGGGAGATCGTCGCAGGTATTCTCCTCGGTCCTTCACTCTTTGGGCGAGTCGCCCCCGAGGCATTTGGTGCCCTCTTCCCAGCCTCTAGCCTGTCTAATATCCAGCTCTTGAGTAACTTCGGGCTGATCCTCTTCATGTTCGCCGTGGGGATGGAGCTCCGCCTCGGAGATATACGCAAGCAGCTCCGAAGTAGCATCATCATCAGTCATACGGGGATCTTCATCCCCTTCCTCCTCTCCCTGCCGCTGAGCTATGCCATCTATAGCGACTATGCTGCAGGGCTGACGGACTTCACACCCTTTGCCCTCTTCATCGGGATCGCTATGAGCATCACGGCCTTCCCCGTACTGGCTCGTATCATCCAGGAGAATAACCTCCAGCGTACACACCTAGGGAAGCTCTCCCTCTCTACAGCAGCAGCGGGGGACATCACAGCTTGGCTCATGCTGGCGGCTATCATCGCGATCGCCCAGAGTGGCAGCCTGATGAGCACGGGCTACAACCTCCTCTTCCTCATCGTCTATCTATTGGTGATCTTCGGGATCATTCGCCCGCTCTTCCATGTTGCGGGGAAGGTATACAACAATACCGAAGTCATCAGTCACGGGATGGTTGGGACGATCTTCATCCTCCTGCTCCTATCCTCATACATCACCGAACTACTCAGCATGCATGCCCTCTTCGGTGCGTTCATGCTCGGGCTTGTCATGCCCGAAGACTTGTCCTTCCGCAAGATCGTCACGGACAAGATCGAGGATGTCTCCCTCCTGCTCTTCCTGCCCCTCTTCTTCGTCTCTAGTGGGCTGCAGACCGAGCTCGGCCTCATTGATAGCCCCGAGCGCTGGGCTCTGCTTGGTGTCTTCACGCTGATCGCTGTCGTGGGGAAGGTCGGCGGTACTTATATCTCTGCACGAGCTTCGGGTGAAAGCCCTCGTAATAGTATCTTCCTCGGTGCCTTCATGAACACCCGTGGACTGATGGAGCTCGTCGTGCTCGGTATCGGCTACGAGATGAAGATCCTTCCTCCCGCTATCTATGCTGTCCTCGTGCTGATGACCGTCATCACGACCGTGATGACCATGCCCATGGTGCACATGATCAACTGGATCATCCGCCTCGGGGAGCGTCGTCGGGACCGCATCGAGACGATCGACAAGCAGGCAGGAGCCAAGGTGCTCCTCTCCTTCGGTCGCCCTAGCTCTGGAGTGACCCTGCTTCGTCTGACGGATCAGCTTCTCCGTCGTGGGGAAGCCCATCCCAATGTCACAGCCCTGCACATCACGACGGACAAGAATATCAATTCGATCGAAGTAGATAAGTTCTTCGAGGATAACTTCCGCCCCATCCTTCAGGAAGCACAGCAGCTCAGCCAGCCCCTAGAGGTAGAGCACCTCGTGGCTGATGAAGTCGAAGGGACGATTCTCACCAAGCTTACCGAAGAGAAGTATAACCTCCTCATCGTCGGTGCTGGTGTGCGCCTCTCCTCCGATGAGGATGACCGAGAGGCTACCACGGTGCGCCAGCAGATGAAGCGCCGTGTGGGAAGCTTCTCCGTGCGTACCACCGAGTCGCTGCTTACCATCCACAGCATGCTGCGAGACAAGATGGCCTTCTTCATCCATCGTGCTCCTTGCTCGGTAGGGGTACTCCTCAGTCGATCCTTCCATTCTCCGAAAAGTATTCTCCTTTATATAGCTAATCAAGGAGATCTACGCCTGCTACCCTATGCACGTACGATGGCCGAGAATAACAAGGCTGCGCTACGCATCATAGCTAGCCAAGACCTTCCCCCTCAGAGCCTCAATCTGCATCCAGGTGAAGCCCTCCTCCCCGATAAACTCCGATCACTTCCCGAAGGGTGCGACCTTGTCGTCGTCAGCTACACCCATTGGCAGGAAGCCTTCGACACGTGCGAAGACCTCCTCTCACGACTGCCCTCGACACTCATTCTCAATCTGAAGTAGCCCCTTCCTCTCACACGCCCTAGGTACACATACATTACAGACACGACTATGACGAAGTTAGTAGCAAACGACCCTTGGCTCAAGCCCTATGAAGAGCGCATCCGCCGTCGCATGGAGTTCACCCACGCTCGTGAACGATCCATTACTCAAGGGGGAGATGTCCCTCTAGAACAATTCGCTGACGGCTACCTTCACTACGGCTTGCATAGGGATAAGAAGAAGGGTTGCTGGATCCTTCGGGAGTTCCTCCCAGGGGCACATAGCGTCCAGCTCATCGGCTCCTTCAATGATTGGCAGCGCATGTCCGTCTGGAAGCTCAAGCGTGTCGATGACTATGGAAACTGGGAGATCCATATCTCCGATAAGGTGCTGCACCATGGAGACCTTTACCGCCTCTTCGTCTGTTGGGGCCATGGCTGTGGGGAGCGCATCCCTGCATGGGCTAGCCGTGTTGTCCAAGATAGTGAGACGGGGATCTTCAGTGCCCAAGTTTGGGATCCCGAAGAGCCTTACGTCTTCCGCAATGCTCGCCCCGGTAAGCGAGACGAAGCCCTCATGATCTATGAGTGTCATGTGGGCATGTCCTCTGAGGAGGGTAAGGTAAGCACCTACCGAGAGTTCCAAGAGCAGGTACTCCCTCGCATCGTCGATCTAGGCTACAATGCTATCCAGATCATGGCGGTGCAGGAGCATCCTTACTATGGCTCCTTTGGCTACCATGTCTCGAGCTTCTATGCTCCGAGTAGCCGCTTCGGTACACCCGATGAACTGAAGGCACTGATCGATGCTGCCCACGGCCTTGGGCTCAAGGTCATCATGGACCTTGTGCATAGCCATGCGGTGCGCAATGAAGTCGAAGGCCTAGCTCGCTATGATGGCTCTCGTACACTCTTCTTCCACGAAGGACCACGAGGAGATCATCCTGCTTGGGACTCGCTCTGCTTCGACTATGGGCGCAACAATGTCATGCACTTCCTCCTGTCGAACTGTAAGTATTGGCTTGAGGTCTTCCAGTTCGATGGTTTCCGCTTCGATGGAGTCTCCTCCATGCTCTATTATAATCACGGGCTAGGGGAGAGCTTCACCTCCTATTCTGACTACTTCAATGGCCTGCAGGATGCCGATGCGATGGCTTACCTGACACTGGCCAATAAGCTCATCCATAGCGTCTACCCCGATGCGATCACCATCGCTGAGGAAGTGAGTGGGATGCCTGGGCTTGCCTCTCCGATCGAGGATGGTGGCTTTGGCTTCGACTATCGCCTCTCGATGAATATCCCTGACTTCTGGACGAAGCTCATCACCGAGCGTCCTGATGAAGAATGGAGCCCAGGGGCTATCTGGCACGAACTGACCAACCGCCGTGAGGAGGAGAAGACGATCAGCTATGCGGAGAGCCATGACCAAGCCCTTGTGGGAGATAAGACGATCATCTTCCGTCTGGCAGATGCAGAGATGTACTGGCACATGAGCCACTCAAGCCGTACGCTGCAGACCGACCGAGCTGTCGCTCTGGATAAGCTCATCCGTCTAGCTACCGTCTCGACGATGAATGGCGGGTATCTGAACTTCATGGGGAATGAGTTCGGTCACCCCGAATGGATCGACTTCCCTCGTGTGGGTAATGACTGGTCGTACCACTATGCTCGTCGTCAGTGGAGCCTAGCGGACAATGAGGATCTCCTCTACCATGACCTGCAGTCCTTCGACAAGGCGATGGTTCATCTCGTAAGTTCCTCATCCGAGTTCGCTACCTGCTCACTTCAGCAGTATCATATCCAAGAAGAGGAACAGATCCTAGCCTTTGGCCGTGGAGACCTCATCTTCGTCTTCAACTTCCATCCCACCCGCTCCTACACTGACTATCAGATCATGCTTCCTAAGGGGAGCTACACGGTCGTCCTCGACACCGATAGCAAGGCCTTCGGAGGCTACGGGCTGGTAGATGACAGTCTCACCTATACGTCACTTCCGTATGAAGTGAATACGCTTGACTGCGAGAAGCTAGCTCCTCTGGCGCTCTACATCCCCTCTCGCACGGCACTTGTCCTACGACGCAAATAATAGAAGAAGAGACTCCCCACAATGGAGAGCCCGATAATATTCATACACCCCAATGGCTATTGATACTAAGAATGTTGCCATTTTCGCAGGCTCGGCTTCGCGGGATCTGGCAGCTAAGATCGCAGAGGCTCTAGGTCTACACCTGGGCGACATGCAAGTAGAGCACTTCGCAGATGGAGAATTCTCTGTCTACTACAAGGATAGCATCCGTGGTAAGGATGTCTTCCTTGTTCAGTCTACCTATCCATCTTCGGATAATATCATGGAGCTCCTCCTGATGATCGACGCTGCTAAGCGTGCTTCGGCACACTACATCGCAGCGGTCATCCCTTACTTCGGGTGGGCTCGCCAGGATCGTAAGGATAAGCCTCGTGTCTCCATCGGTGCTAAGCTCATGGCAGACCTGCTGAGCACGGCAGGGGTGACTCGTGTTATCACGATGGATCTGCATGCCGATCAGATCCAGGGATTCTTCAATGTCCCTGTGGACCACCTCTATGCTTCGATGGTCTTCATCGACTATCTCCGCCAGACCTCTGATCTCTCGCGCACGGTGATCGCTACGCCAGACGTAGGTGGGGCTAAGCGTGCTAACTCGTATGCTAAGTTCCTCGGTGTGCCCATGGTGATCTGTCACAAGAGCCGTGCTAAGGCCAATGAAGTCGCCGAGATGACGATCATCGGGGATGTCGAAGGCAAGGATGTCATCCTCGTGGATGATATCGTCGATACGGCTGGGACGATCTGTAAGGCAGCTGACCTGATGATGGCTAACGGTGCTCGAAGCGTACGTGCTGCAGCTAGCCATGCGGTGCTCAGCGATCCCGCTACGGAGCGTATCAACGCTTCTGCACTCCAGCAGATCATCTTTACGGACTCCATCCCCTTGCGCAAGCAGTCGGATAAGATCCACATCGTCTCGGTGGCTAATATCTTCGCCGAAGCGATCAACCGTGTCATCAACCACGAGTCGATCAGCATCCTCTACTCCATCTAGTTTGCTTAGGGGCTCTCCTCGCTCTGGCAAATAGCACGAAGATCGGTCGCTCCGTCCTAGGATGGAGCGACCGATCTTTTTGTTGTTATGTACCACCTCCACCAAGGGGGGGCTTCAGCGGTAGGCAAGCTAACTTTCTTGCTTGTCGTTCGGGTAATTTCACCCTCAAACCTAGGCGTATATATCAGCCCTTAGGAAGCCCCCAAATAAAACCTACTGTAGGTCGTCTTACCGACCCACGGTAGGTCGATCGACCGACCCACAGTGGGTTTTCGGAGCGACCTACGGTAGGTCGCTCTATTAGACCTTCGCATAGGGTAGTCCTAAGAGATAAGATATGGTTCATATTTGGAGCCGTGTTTTTAGTTAGGACTCTATTTTTCTATGACATTATGATAGTCGTACCGCTTAATTCGTTATATTTGTGTAGTTAATAGTAACCCGGATAGTTAATATAGAGACTATGCACACAGATAACTATTGCGTCATCATGGGTGGCGGAGTCGGCAGTCGCTTCTGGCCTTACAGCCGTGAGACGAAGCCCAAGCAGTTCCTTGATATTTTCGCAACAGGTCGCTCGCTTCTGCAGATGACTTACGATCGCTTCTCTAAGGTGATCCCCAAAGAGAACTTTGTCGTCGTAACTAATGCCATTTACCGTGATTTAGTCCTTGAGCAGCTCCCCGAGCTGACCCCTGGGCAGGTGCTTTTGGAACCCATGCGCCGCAATACGGCTCCTTGCATCGGCTGGGCTACTTATCATATTCAGGCTAAGAATCCCAACGCTAATATCCTAGTCACTCCAGCTGACCACCTGATCCTTCAGGAGGACATCTTCGACGAAGCGATCCGTCGCTCCCTGGAATATGTACGTGAGCATCCCAAGCTCGTGACCCTAGGTATTCGCCCCTCTCGTCCCGAGACGGGCTATGGATATATCCAGTTCACAGACGCTGAGGAAGAACACTTTGTCAAGGTGAAGACCTTCACCGAGAAGCCTAACCTAGAGATGGCTAAGGTCTTCTACGAAAGTGGAGAATTCCTATGGAATAGTGGGATGTTCGCTTGGAATGTCCGCACTATCTTGGATGCTTTCAATCTCCACCTCCCAGCCTTGACTTCTGTCCTTGACGAGGCCAATGGGGCCTATGCTACTTCGGAGGAGCAAGACCGAGTCAGTGCCATCTTCTCTCAGTGCCCCAATATCTCTATTGACTATGCTGTGCTGGAGAAGGCGGACAACGTGATGGTGCTCCCCGTGGACTTTGGCTGGGCTGACCTCGGCACTTGGGGCTCACTCTACGAGCTGAAGCGTGAGGAGCCTGAGGCGAATGTCGCCCTGCATACCGAAGCTCTTTTCTACGAAGCTCAAGGCAACATCGTCTCGCTCGATGGAGAGGAGAAGGAACAGCTCGTCGTCGTCCAAGGGATCGATGACTGCATCATCGCTCAGAGCAAGGGGGTCCTGCTCATCTGCAAGCGAGACCAAGAGCAGCGTATCAAGGACTTCATGGGCGAAGCGTCTCTGCGCTACGACAAGAAATTCGATTAGTTAGTGCTGGGTAGACCTTTGCTCTCCCAGAGCTAAGCACAAGATAAAGACAAGAGCCTCTGGATCACGATCGTGATCCAGAGGCTCTTGCTTTTGGAGGGCGAAGGATGCTTACCCTAAGAGGACTTCGACCGCTTACTCTAGGGCAGAGGCATGGGCGATGAGTGCCGTAGCATAGGCGGCCATGCCTTCCCGATGTCCGACGAAGCCCATGCGCTCCGAGGTGGTAGCCTTCAGAGAGATCGCAGAGGAGGGGATGCCCATGACCTCGGACATGACTCGGCGCATCTCGGGGATGTGGGGATTGAGCTTAGGCGCTTCGGCGGCGATGGTAGCATCGATGTTGCCGATCTCGTAGCCTGCCTCTCGGATGAGCTGGCAGGTGCGCTCGAGGAGGATCTTGCTGTCGATCCCCTTGTAAGCCATATCTGTCGGGGGGAAGTGCACCCCGATATCCCCAAGGGCAGCAGCTCCTAGGAGAGCATCGCAGACAGCATGCAGGAGGACATCGGCATCCGAATGTCCTTCGAGTCCCTGCTCGTAGGGGACCTTGATACCGCCGAGCCAGAGTTCGTAGCCGTCACTTAGGCGGTGTACGTCGTAGCCGAAGCCCGTGCGGAAGGGTATTTGTCGCATAAAGTGGGTTGATACTTATTTGAAGAGGTTGCGCAGACCTTCGATGTCGAAGGCGAGGTTGAAGCGCAGGGTTTGATCAAGCGGGTTGTCTGAGATCGTGGACATCAGGTAGGAGGCATCGACACGGAAGGCACTTAGGCGGAAGCCTACCCCAGCGGTGAAGGCCTGAAGATTGCCCTTGGTCGGATGCAGGTAGCTGTACCCAGCTCGCACGAAGAGCTTATCGTTGTAGTTGTATTCAGCCCCAAGGCTCCAGTGCACTTCTTTCAGCTCTTCGGAGAAGCCTCCAGGAGCGTCAGTGAAGCTACGGAAGATACCCGAGATAGCGGAGATCTTCTGATACTCTTCGGCCTTCTTTGCGTCGCCGAGGGCGGGGGTAGGCACGAGGAGCTTATTGGCTTCTACGTTGAAGGAGATCATGTTGAGCTCATCGATGGGGTAGAGGAGTCCCGTACCGATCCCGAGGTTGGCGGGGATGAATGAACTGGTCGTACCTCCATCGAAGGAGATCTTCGTCCCGAGGTTGCGCATGTTGAAGCCCAGCGACCAGAGGCTCTCGGCGCCGCCGATGTTGATGTACTTGCGCAGATAGCCCGAGATGTCAGCTGCGAAGGCCGAACCTGGGCTGTTCCCCTTCTCCTTGGATCCTTGGTCAGAGTGGATGTAGCGCAGAGCTACAGCCATGGAGTAGCTTTCGGAGAGCTTGCGTGCATAGCTAGCGTCGATGGCGAACTCGTTCGGGTGAGCTTCGCCTAGGCTTCGTCCAGAGGCATCCCACGAAGGGAGCTTGCCCAAGGTGAAGTAGCGCAGAGAGGCCCCGAGGGCTTGACGATCATCCTCGCCGAGCTTCATGTAGCCCGAGACCTGCATCAGGGCGATGTCACTCACCAGACGTGAGAGCCAAGGGGTATAGCCGAGGGTGAAGCCAGCCTTGCTATTGATGAAGGCAAACTTGGCAGGGTTCCAATACTGCGCATAAGGGTCGGGGGTGGTGGAAGTCCCTTGGTCTCCCATACCTGCTGCTCGAGCATCGGGTGTGATCTGGAGGGAGGGGACGGCAGCTGTCACGGGGTTGAAGTACGTAGCTTCTTGGGCTTGTGCTTGGAGTGAGCCTCCAAGGACACAGAGTGTCAGTGCGGTAAGGATTGTCTTTTGGTTCATAACGATTGGGCTACCTTTTTCCGAAGGGGAGCTAAGTAAGAGATACCATAGCTAGATAATGTAGGACAAATATACGACTATCCCTTGTATATCTGCCTATTAGAATAGAAGATATAGAGGCTTGATCCGTTGCGCTTGGGCGAGCCCCTCTAAAAGTCTCTCGGTTAGCTGTGTTCTTTTGCCTTTGCTTGCACCCTGTTGAAGTGTTCTGTCGGGTGAAGGTAGCGGCTCGGAATGGCTCTGGATAGATTAGCTCTTGGCTCGGCAAAGACAGAGCTCTCCGTATCGGGGAATTTTACCCCTTCGGAGTCGGCTATCCGAAGACCCTAAAAATCGACCCACGGTAGGTCGCCCTTAAAACCTACTGTGGGTCGTCCTTGCGACCTACGGTAGGTCGTCGATGCGACCCACGGTAGGTCGTTTTTTACCCCTTCGGAAGACTTCGCTCGGAGCGCTCTCGACAGCACCCTTTCACCCCGTGGATCGCCCCTACAAATTGGTCGGGATGAAGTCCTTCCTTCGCTAGCCTATTTTTCTCCTCCTTCCCCTGCAGTGAAGTCAGCCAAAAGCATGGGAGGAGGAAGCCTAGGTTGCACCTCATTAAAGAGGGTAATTGATCTTCAATATCGACTTATTTATGCCGTCTATGAAGAAAAGAGTCCTACGTACTATAATAAGCTATATATTTGCCCGAAAGTAACTGATGCGTACAATTATCACTACTAAGCATATCGCAGTATCAGGCTCTGAGAAGCCTCGTAGTACTACGAGGTATTGTGTGCAAGGCACACAATACTAAGACCTACACCTCACCACAAATTACTAGGCACAGCCTACACGCCATCTCTCCAGGGGAGGGGGTGTGTAGGCTGTGTCGTTCTTTTTCGTGCTGAATCACCTGCTTTTTAATTCACCTATCTATAACTTCTAATTTGATTAAGCGTATGAAGAAAATCTTCCTCGCAGTTACTCTCCTTGCTATGGGGAGTAGTATTTTTGCCCAGCAGAAGGGTGACCTTTCTCTGGGGGCTAACCTTGCCTTCCAGACTTCAGGTTCGGATATTGGTATCGGCGCTAAGGCTCGCTATGGGCTCTCTGAGCGTGTCCGTCTTGATGCGGGTCTGACCTACTTCCTTCCCAAGGCGAGTGTCTCTTCGCTGGAGCTGGCAGTGAATGCGCACTACCTCTTCCCTCTCAAGGATTCTAAGTTCACACTCTATCCTTTGGCTGGGCTGGGTTACTATCATACCCTCGTCTCTGGTGGACTCTCCGCAGGTAAGTTCCTCGTGGATTTTGGTGGTGGTGCTTCCTATAAGCTCAGTGAAGGGCTATCCCTAGGAGCAGAAGCCAAGTATCTGCTGGTGAGTGGGCTCAATTCCCCTCAGATCAGTGTCCATGCAATGTTTGATCTCTAGGCGCTTACCCGAAGATGAAGATTAAGAATATCTGTGTCTATTCCCTTCTATCTTTGACTCTGGCGGTCAGCCTGAGCTCTTGTTTGGATGAAGAACCTAAGCGTGCGACTACGGAGATCCAGCGTGATCAGCGCCCTACGGAGAAGCAACTCCGTGACCTCGTCGATCAGGCGGCTAATCGTGTGGCAGACCTGAAGAGCCGTGCGATCTCCCCCAATACTCGCCATGAGGTCACCTACAACTATGACGAGAAGCAGATCCGCTACGACGAAGCCAAGGACAAGGTGTTCGTGCCTGTGACCATCCGTTGGAAAGCTCGTAAGACGGTCATCTCTGATTCGAAGCACAACTTTGAGATGCGTGGCGATCTGACCATTGACCTGGGCTTCCGTCCTAGCTCTTACCCAGTGGTCTTCCGCCCCACCTTCGCTAACGATGTGACCAAGGAGATCGCTACCGGTGATGCTGCCACCTCTACCCTTACCTTTGACCTAAAGAAGAAGTAACTCTATGAAACGTATATTCACCCGACCCTTTGTTGGACTACTGCTGTGCTTTGCCCTTCTCTCGGCGATCCTCCAGAGCTGTGAGGTGTCGCATAAGGCTTCCCGATCCCAGCGCCTTGAGCCTACAGAGGCTGAGATACAGCGCCGTCTGCGTGCCGACTACGGAGGCGTCCTAGACCAAGCAGGTGCCGAACTAGCTCAGCGAATCCAGAAGAAGATCGCCCCATCTAGCGGTAAGGAACTTCGCCACACGATCAATCTCTATCCTGTCTCCTACAATGAAGATGAGACGATGGTGGGCTGTCCTATCGAAGTCACCTTCCTTGCTCGAGACTTCTGGGGTGGTGTAGGCTATGGCACATGTAAGGTCTCTGGGGCTCTGTGGCTCCAAGTGCCTCAGTATCGAGGGCGTCCCTATCGGGTCATCTTTGAGGCCAATGGGTACAACGACCAGCTCAAGAAGGTATCTAATGATGCTAAGCTCAAGTGGCTGAACGAGGGGATTACCTTCGATATGCCCCTGCGCTGATCCTCTGATCCTTCCCCTATCGATGGAGTATCCCCTGCCTGCCCTCTTCGGAGTGTGTGGGCAGGGGATACTACCCTTTAAAAATAGGACTTTGGGAGGGTGAAAAAAACAACCCAAGGTAGGTCGCTCTTAAAACCTACTGTGGGTCGTCCTTGCGACCTACGGTAGGTCGTCGAT
>NZ_CALHVI010000013.1 GCF_938039215.1 uncultured Porphyromonas sp.
GTAGGTCGGTGAGGCGACCCACAGTAGGTTTTTTCGGCGACCTACCGTAGGTCGTCAGAGCCCCTCTTGAGTAGGGCGCTGGAGCAGGCTTGGGAAGAGGGGGCTTGGGAAGCAGTAGTCAGTGAACTTGTGTATCTTTGTGCGACAAAATGACAGACTATAGATGAGCATAGATATTCAGCAGATCAAGCATCGCTTTGGGATCATCGGAAATAGTCCCTTGCTCGACCACGCTATCCGCACCGCCGTGCAGGTAGCTCCCACGGATATGTCCGTGCTCGTGATCGGGGAGAGTGGGGTAGGGAAGGAGAACTTCCCCAAGATCATCCATCAGAATAGCGTCCGCAAGCACGGCCCTTATATAGCGGTGAACTGCGGGGCGATCCCTGAGGGGACGATCGACTCCGAGCTCTTCGGGCATCTCAAGGGTTCCTTCACAGGAGCGATCACCGACCGCAAGGGGTACTTCCAAGAGGCTTCGGGTGGGACGATCTTCCTCGATGAGGTGGGTGAGCTCCCTCTCTCGACGCAGGCTCGTCTGCTGCGTGTGCTGGAGACGGGCGAATTTATCCCCGTCGGTGCTAGTCAAGCGCTCAAGACTGATGTGCGCATCGTCGCTGCGACGAATGTCAATCTGCAGGAAGCCGTCGAACGAGGTCGCTTCCGTGAGGACTTGCTCTTCCGACTCAATACGGTACCCATCGAAGTGCCCCCCTTGCGTAGTCGTCCGCAGGATATTCCCCTCCTCTTCCGCCTCTTCGCTTCGCTGAGTGCAGAGCGCTATCACATGCCTCCTCTTCGTCTGACCCCCGAGGCGACGAAGCTCCTAGAGGCTTACCGTTGGCCTGGTAATATCCGTGAGCTACGCAATCTGACCGATCGTATCAGCGTCCTCGAGGAGGAGCGTACGGTGACGGCAGAGACCGTCGAGCGCTACTTGCCTAAGGCTCCTACCATAGATTATCACCCCGCCCTCCGTCAGCAGGCTGTCCTTGGCGAAGAGGCTACTTCGTTCGCTAATGAGCGAGAGATCCTCTATCAAGTCCTCTTCGATATGAAGAAGGATATGGCTGAGATGAAGGGCCTCGTCGCTGGGATCATGCGTGGCGATGTCAAGGTGCCTTCCACCGCCAAGCACGTAGACTATACGGCCGTAGACCCTCAGTCGGTGCATGTCTCCAAGGGGCTTAGCCACGGGGAGGACTTCCCAGGCTTCCTCGCTCACCCCGCTGATTATACCCCCGTGGAGGAGGTCGTCGAGCTCCATCCTACAGCCCGCCCCGCCATCGAGCATAGCGAGGTGTCGGACTTCGAGGAGCAACCCCTTTCGCTCGAAGAAGCGGAGCGCAGTATGATCCAAGCAGCTCTAGCTCGCCACGGAGGTCGCCGTCGTAAGGCGGCTGAAGATCTCAAGATCTCCGAACGTACCCTCTACCGTAAGATCAAGGAATATGGACTGGAAGAATAAGCTACATATAGTACTCATCTCGCTCCTGAGCTGTTTCGTCTTCTCTTGGGCAGGCTGTAGTATCAGCTACAGCCCCAATGGAGGTGCGCTCGACTACACTCAGCTCAAGACGATCTCCATCGGTGAGGTCATCAACAAGGCACCCATCGTCTACCCGACCCTTGCTCCTACCTTCACGGAGAAGATCAAGGATTACTACATCAGCCGTACACGTCTAAGCCTCGTACCACAGGCGGGTGACCTCGAGCTCAACTGTACCATCACGGGCTACGATCTGACTCCGATGTCGGTCGGTCAAGATAACTTCGCCGAGCGAACCCTCTTCACGGTGACCATGCAGGTGAAGTTCGTCAATCGAGTCAATGAGAAGGAGAGTTTTGATCGGAGCTTCAAGGCTTATCGAGACTTCCCCCGTAGTCAGCCCTTCGTCCAAGTGCAGGACGATCTCCTGAGAGAGATCACGGATGACCTACTGAAGCAGGTCTATAATGCGACTGTGGAGAACTGGTAGATGACACGAGACGAACTCTACGGCTATCTGGCCGATCCCAAGCGCCTAAGTGCTCAGACTCTAGAGCCCATCCGACAGCTCTATGAGTCTTATCCTTACTGCGCTCCCTTTGCCTTCCTCTATCTATATAATCTGTCGTTGACCGATGATGTCCGCTATCCCTCGGAGCTGCGCCGACTCTCGGTCTTGCTCCCCGATCGGGAGCGACTCTTCCAGATGGTCGAGGGGGAGCGCCCCGCCTTTGCCACCCTGCCGCAGGAGGAAGCGGGAGAGGATGCGTTTGATCTGATCGATCACTTCCTCGAGGGAGCTCGCTCCTCGGGTGAGGATCTCCCAGATGCGCTCCATTTCGAAGGAGCGAGCGAAGCGATGGATTACTTCGCCGAGGAGGAGGCGCTTTCGCTGGTGGGCGAGGGACTGGATCCGCTCCTAGAGCCACAGCCCGCTTCTCAGCCTGCTCTCCAGCCCCAGACGACCGAAGAGCCTGCCCCCGAAGAGCTGCTCTCAGAGACCCTCTCGAAGATCTATATTCAGCAGCAACATTATGATAAGGCGCTGAGGATCATTCGGTCACTGAGTTTGAATTATCCAGAGAAAAATCGTTTCTTTGCAGACCAGATACGCTTCTTGGAGCGCCTAATCGAGCATAATAAATCCACAAACTAGTATAAGACATGTTTTACCTACTTACGGTACTGATCCTCGTAGCGTCCATCGCCTTGGTGCTGCTCGTCATCGTACAGAAGTCTAAGGGAGGCGGCCTCGCTTCACCCTTCGCTTCGACGAACAACATCATGGGGGTACGCAAGACGACCGACGTACTAGAGAAGACTACTTGGTGGCTCTTCGGCATCGTCGCTGTGCTCTGTATCGTCTCTACTCACTTCCTCGGGACGGGTACGGACGCTGCAAGCAAGACCCAGCAGACCCTCGAGCAGAATGCAGCTAAGGGTGCTGCTCCTACGGCTCTGCCTGCCCTCGGTGGCGGTGCAGCTCCTCAAGGGCAGCCCGCTCCTGCAGCTCCTGCTACTACCAGCGAAGCTCCAGCAGAGACTCCCGCTAAGTAGTCTGCGAGCCCTAGCGCTCTCCCTTTAGATAAGAGAGAACGCTCGTGAGCCCTCCATCCATACAGAGAGAAGGCATACACTCTAGCGATAGAGCGTATGCCTTCTCTCTTGTTTGTGGGCTAGTCGTCTTCGCCCCTGATCGGGGGCGGATGTCGGATTAGTCTCAAGGGGTGAAAAAGAGACCTATGGTAGGTCGCCGAAAAAACCTACTGTGGGTCGGTCAACCGACCTACCGTAGGTCGCCGAGGCGACCCACAGTAGGTTTCTTTTTGGCCTGCTGTAGGGGGCGATTTCGCTAGACTATTCTCCGAGGGAATATCCACTAGACTAGAAGTTAAGCTTTTATTGCGTATCTTTGCACCCGACTAATGCAACGATGCAGAAGGTTCTAATTATTTTACCGATTTAATGGCAACTAAAATCCGTTTACAGCGCCACGGTCGCAAGGCTTATGCCTTCTACAAGATCGTTATCGCTGACAGTAGAGCGCCACGAGATGGCAAGTTTATTGAGAAGATTGGTACCTACAACCCCAATACCAATCCTGCCACAGTAGATTTGGACTTCGAGCGCGCTTTGTATTGGCTCAACACTGGTGCCCAGCCTACGGACACCGCTCGTAGCATCCTCTCTCACGAAGGAGTACTGCTGAAGAAGCACCTCCTCGGTGGTGTAGCTAAGGGTGCCTTCGATCAGGCTACGGCAGATGCTAAGTTCGACGCTTGGAAGGCTAAGAAGGATGGTCTCCTCGGGAACATCCGTGAAGGTCTCGCTAAGAGCAAGGCTGCTGCTGCTCAGGCTGCACTCGAAGCTGAGCAGGCTGCCAACAAGGCTAAGGCTGCCGCTGTAGCTGCTAAGAAGCTTGCCGAAGCTGAGGCTAAGGCTGCTGCTGAAGCTCCTGCAGAAGGCGAAGAAGCTCCAGCTCAGGAAGAAGCTGCAGCTGAATAAGTCGATCCTCGTCTCCGTATAGAGATGTCTCCGACATAAAAATAGCGGACGCTCGTCCTTCACCTTACGAGGTGGAGCGATGAGCGTCCGCTTATTTTTTTGTCTTCCATGTCATTATCCACTATTCACACTCACATCTTGGCTACCTCGTGTAGCCGTAAGCACACACAAAGCGTATGAAGAAGTATCTACTTCGTCTCTTTACCTTCGCCTTGCTGGTCCTTGCTACTCCCGCTCTCTGGGCGCAGGTGACTACATCGGCGATCAACGGGACCATCACGGACCCCGCTACTAAAGAGGCTCTCATTGGCGCCAGCGTTGTCGCCAAGCACCTGCCTACGGGGACTACCTATGGCGCTGTCACCAACGTCAAGGGGAACTTCAGCATTGTAGGTATGCGCCCAGGTGGCCCCTACACTCTGACTGTCTCCTATATCGGCTACCAGTCCGTGAAGCTCGAGAATATCCAGCTGGCTCTGGGCGAAACTGAGACTTTCAATGTAGAGCTCAAGGACGATACCAAGCAGATCACCTCGGTCGTCGTCACCGGCTCTAAGGGGAATAAGTTCAACGCTCAGAAGACGGGCGCTGGGTCTAACTTCTCCCGCCGTAATATCGAGCGTGTCCCTACCGTATCACGTAGCCTCATGGACATCGCTAAGCTCACCCCTCAGTCCAACGGGAGTGGCTCCTTCGCTGGGGCTAATAGTCGCTTCAATAGCTTCCAGATCGACGGGGCTGTGAATAACGACGTATTCGGTCTCGGGGCTTCAGGGAAGAATGCGATCTCGCTCGAAGCTATCGACGCTCTTCAGGTCGTCATCGCTCCCTTCGATGTCCGTCAGTCGGGCTTCACGGGTGGCGGTATGAACGCCATCACCAAGTCAGGGACGAATACCTTCCACGGATCGGTCTACGACTACTATCACAACCAGGACTTCTACGGCACGACTGCCGGTAAGGATGTCAAGGTGCGTAAGAAGCTCGACAAGCAGTATGAGAATACGGTCGGCTTCACGCTCGGCGGTCCTATCGTCAAGGACAAGCTCTTCTTCTTCGCCAACGGTGAGTATGTCAAGCAGGTGAACCCTTCGACCTACATCCCAGGGGAAGAGAACTCTAAGATCACCAAGGAAGAAGCTGAAAAGGTAGAGGCTAAGCTCAAGGAACTAGGCTACGACGGTGGTGGGTACACCTCTCGCAGCATCCCTAGCGAAACCTTTAAGGGGCTGCTTCGTCTGGACTGGAACATCAACGATGCTCACCGTCTGACGCTGCGCTACAGCCACATCGACGACAAGCCTTATATCTTCAGCAATAGCCCAACGCGTGTCAAGTTCTACAACACGGGCTACTTCAAGAGAAGCGTCACCAACACCATCGTAGCTGAGCTCAACTCCAAGCTCACCTCTACGCTCTCCAACGAGCTTCGTGTGAGCTACAGTGGTATCCGTGACAAGCGCTCCTTCAACGGCAAGCCCTTCCCCTTCGTCTCCATCGACCTCGGGAACAGCCGTCAGATCCAAGCTGGTGTCGACCAGTACACGCCAGCGAACGAACTCGATCAGGACATCTACTCCCTGAGCAACAACCTCATGCTCAACCTCGGGGACCATACCCTGACCTTCGGGACGCACAACGAGTTCTTCCGCATGCGCAATCTCTTTATCGCGAACCTCTACGGAAGCTATGAGTACCGTGACCGCGTCGTCGGTAAGGATGCGCAGGGTAAGAACATCATCCGCAACGGGATCGATGACTTCCTCGCTATCGGTACCCCTCTGGAAGTAGGTCCATCAAACTTCTACCTCTCTTCAGTCAATACTGCTGTCACGGGTGTAGATCGCTGGGCTCCTGTCTTCCACGCTGGTCAGCTTGGCTTCTATGCGCAGGATGACTGGAAGGTCAACTCAAAGCTGCGCCTGACTTACGGTCTGCGTGTCGATATGCCTTTCTTCATCGAGCGTCCTACGGCCAACGATGCCTTCAACAACTCCGACATCGCTAAGCAGTATGGGGTCAAGAATCACTACCTACCTCCTCTGCGTCCGCTCTTCTCTCCTCGTCTAGGCTTCCGCTATACTATCGACGAGCAGGGCCGCTACATGCTCCGTGGGGGTACGGGTGTCTTCACCGGACGTGTACCCTTCGTATGGATCTCGAATAGCTTCTCCAACAGTGGTATCGAGTACGCTCGTACGGCTCGCTTCAAGAAGGATGCGAACGACAACGTACGCTTCGCTGCTGATCCTACTTCTCCTAGATTCCAAGCCAACGCACAACCAGGATCCAGTGAGATCGATATGGTTGGCTCCGACTTCTCTTACCCACAGGTTTGGCGCTCGAGCCTCGCTTTCGAAGCTCGTCTACCTTGGGGGATCCGTGGTACCCTCGAAGGGATGTACACGAAGACCCTCAATAATATCCGCTACCAGGATCTAGGGCTGAAGAAGACCTCTGAGATCGTCTATTCCTCTGGAGAAGTACGTCCTGTCTACACCCGTCAGGAAGGGAATAAGTACTCTAACCTCATTCTGCTGAGCAACTCCAACAAGGGGTATAGCTACAACATCACCGCTACCCTGAGCAAGGACTTTGGTCATGGGCTGGATGCTTCGATCGCTTACACCTTCGGCGAATCTAAGGTCGCTAACGACGGGCTTTCTTCGCAGGCTGCTTCGAACTGGAAGTACAACTACTCTACCGATATCAACGGGGATGAGCTCTACTACTCCAACTTCGACATGCGTCACCGCTTCGTCGGGCAGCTCAACTACCGCGTCGAGTATGCTAAGCACTTCGCTACGACGATCGGTCTGATCTACAACGGTCAGTCAGGTCCTCGCTACTCCATCCTCTCCTACACGGACCTCAACGGGGATGGTGAGCGCAACGACCTAGCTTACCTGCCTGAGAAGGCTACTACGGACAAGCGCTCGGCTATGAGCTACGAAGACTTCCTGGCTAAGAACCCAGACATCGCAGCTTACAAGGGTAAGATCGTCCCTCGCAATGCGCTCATGGCTCCCTTCATTCATAAGTTCGACCTCCACTTTGCTCAGGACTTCTTCCTCCAAGTATCGGGCAAGCGTCACACCCTCCAGCTCAATGCCGACATCATCAACGTAGGCAATCTGCTGAACCGTGGCTGGGGTATGGAGCCTTACATCAACTACAGCAGCATCACTCCTATCTCAGGGGCAAACTCAGATACCTTCTCTATCTCCACGCCTAATCCTTGGACGTATGGTGATATCTCCTCTCGCTGGAGAGCTCAGGTGGGTATCAAGTACACCTTCTAGAGACACGGGCCCACACGGGCTTAGCTAAGACCCACGGGGCAGATCTCCTATCTGGAGGTCTGCCCCGTGTCCGTTTGTGGAGGGTCTGTCGCTTGGGTAGGGGAGCTGTGCCTGTGTAAGGGCAAGAAGGAAGGGGCCGCAAGCACTACTGTTGCCTCCCGAGAGGCACTACTGGAGACCCCGAGGAGGTAGCAGTAGTGCCCCTCGGGTGTTGCTTTTAGGAGCATTTCGGGAGTTGCCCTCTTGCCCAGATAAGGCTTATCCTTTTGCCTTTATTGGATCCAACGAGAGTTTAGGCCTCCTTTATCTAAGGTGTGTTGCTTAAGGAATAGAAGGGAAAAGAAGGGGATTTCCTTGCCTTATGCCTTTGGGCTAGTCTTTGCTTTTCCTGGCATTCTCCATGGAGGAAGCCTTCGTTTCTCCATGGGTGAGTATTCTCTATCAGTATGGTTTAGGGGGAGGGAGGAGTGGTGTAAATTTTATATCTTTGTTGTAGATTTTTACACGAGAGAAGTGGTTTCTTAGGGCAAAGGTTGCCCTTGTACCTGCTGATCTCACTTAAGGCCAAATAATAATATCACAGCGAGAAGGGTTCTACCTTAGGCCCTTTGTAGACTCCATCAGCTTGCTTCGGCGAGCTTCTCGATGTATAATCCGCTAAACAAATAGAATATGAAGAAACTATCATTAGTCCTTTCTGCGGCGCTCCTCACTGGGATTGGCAGCCAGGCTCTGGCTCAGGTTCAGGATGTGAGCTTCACCGTAGCTCCTGTTGCTGGCTACACGCACTGGGATAAGAAGCTCAACCTTGGCGATGCTCCCTACTGGGGTGTCCGTGCAGGCTTCGGCTTCGGTCCTCTCTTTGAGGTCCGTGGGCTCTATGAGCGTAGCTTTGACCTCAAGGGCAAGCTTCAGTCCAAGGAAAACCCAAAGTGGCTCCAGGACTGGGCGGACAAGCTTGAGGAATCTAATGTCGATATTACCCGCTACGGGGGTGAGCTGAAGCTCAACCTCTGGTCGAACGCCTTCCTCACTCCTTACCTCACTGCTGGTGGTGGTGTGATGAAGTTCGCCTACACGGGTAAGAGCGCAGCAGGTCTGCCCACCGACTACAAGGAAGAGCAGATCTACGGAGCAGGTGGTCTGGGGCTGAAGTTCAACCTCGGTCGCCGTGTCTCGCTCTCGTTTGAAGGGAAGGATCTGATCTTCAACGTCAATCAGAACAACCGCTATCTCGCTGAGCCCGCTAGCGCAGGCAAGCAGCTGCACAACTGGACGGGACAGGCTTCACTTGATATTTATTTCGGGGGGAGTACCTACCGCCCTACTGATGCCGTCTCACGTGCTTACCGTAACCTCTATACGGGTGGCTTCCGTGGGCTGAAGTTCGTCCTCGAGCCTGGAGTGGCTTATGCTGACTTCGCACAGGCTACGGGTCTGGAAGATCAGTGGTTCGTCGGGGGATCGGCAGGAGTAGACTTCTCCTCCATCTTCGGTCTCCGTGGTTTCTACTACGCAGCTACGAAGAAGCCAGGTACGCTGGACCTGAACCTCAACAACGAACTCCGTATGTATGGGGGGAACTTCCTAGCACGTCTGAACATGCCCCTTGGCCTCACTCCTTACCTCAACCTTGGCGCTGGGTATCTCGAAGTCACCAAGAAGTTCGTCCCCACGATCGCAGGGGCTGAACCTAAGAGTGGCCTCTTCCTCTTCGGTGGTGGTGGTCTTGAGATCCCCCTCCACAAGTACGTAGCCCTGCATGGGAGCATCAACGCTATGCTCACCGAGCGTGCTAATCCTGACATCACCAAGGTGACGGATCCCGCTGATGTGAAGGTCAGCACCTTCTATCAGGCAGGTGTACGCTTCAACTTCGGCCGCTCTAGCCGTGATGGTCGTGCCCTCTACCAGAGCTACAGCGATGCACAGACGCAGAGCGAAGTGGCTCGTCTGCAAGAGGCGAACCTCGAGGAGCTCAACGCTCTGCGTGCTCAGTACGACAGCCGTATCAAGAAGCTCAATGCTGAGCTCGCTGAAGCTGTCTCCCGTAGAGACACGGTCACTGTGACCCGCGTCCTTCAGGAGAAGAGCGAAGTCAACAGCCGTATCTCTGACGTAGAGAATCAGACGACGCAGCTCGCTATCCAGCCTCAGCCTGCCTATGTCGCTCCTGCCTACGTAGCACCCGACCAGCGCTCGGTGACCCTCACGAAGGCTCAGTTCGATCTCCTCGTGGATCAGGTCGTCAGCGACCTCAAGCGCACGAAGGCTGCGCCTGTCTCTGCTCCTGAATTCTCAGGCAGCAGCTTCTCCGATCTAGACAAGATCCTCCTGCTCAATGCGCTCTATCGTAGCCCCTACGCTCAGATGCCTATGCAGCAGCTCCATCCTTACTACCACCAGCAGCCACAGGCTTGTCCTAGCCAGCAGGCTCAGCCACAGGTCGCTTCTGCTGACCCTGCTAAGGTAGATGCCAATATCGCTCTGATCAAGCGTATGGATCAGGTCATCGATCGTCTCGACAATCTCGCTCTCCAGCAGGCTGCACCCGTGCAGAAGGAAGTGAAGAGCTCCTCTAACGATCGCTTCACTGCTACCGAAGAACTCCTTCGTGATAGCCGTGATCGTATCGTCGTAGCTGATCGCAAAAAAAACGGCACGATCTATGCTCAGGAAGTGAAGGTCAAGAAGGCAGAGGATATCTTCTTCTTCAATCGCGCTTCTCTCTTCGTCGGGCCAAACTTCGGGGATGACACGCAGCTTAATGTAGGCGCTCGTGCTTACCTCCAGCTCCGTAATACCAACTTCGACCTCGTCCCAGATGCCTATGTAGGTCTGCTCGGTGACAAGCTCGGCTTCGGTGTCAATGCCAACCTCATCTACAACCTACCTTCGTTCTTTGACGGGGCTATCGCTCCTTACCTCGGTGTAGGGCTTGGCTTCAACAGCACGGCTACCGAAAGCCGCTTCCTCCCCAACTTCGTCATCGGTACGACGCTGGGTAAGGTGCTGGGTGGTCGCCTCTTCGCCGACTATACAGCTCGTGGTCTCGTCCGCAATCATCAGATTGCCGTTGGCTATAGCTTCCACTTCTAATGCTAGGACGATCTATGAAGTCGTTTCTGCTAGCTCTCTCCATGCTTACCCTTGGCTCTGTAGCTTCGGCTCAGAGCACAGGGCAGGCACGAGGCTCGGAGCTCTCTTCAGCTGACACGCTCATCACCCTCTCGCAGGACGAACTCCTGCGTGCGGTACGTGCCGTCGCTGAAGCTCGCCTAGCCGCAGAGGCCCCTCAGCGGTCTCAGACGGCTGTCGGCCTCTCCGCCTCAGACCTTCATGTCCTCAAGCTCCAGCTCTTGCTCAATGCACTGGGGCTTGGTGCTGTCCCTCCTGCTCAGCCTTTCGTGCAGGCTCCTCAGCCAGCTCAGATGCCTCAGTCAGGGTCTGTGAACTATCTCTCGCTGCACCCGCAGACGGTGATGCCTTCAGCCCCTGCTCCTCAGACCAATGACGCTCGTCTGGATCGCCTCGAGCAACTGATCCTCCTCATGCTCCAGCAGCGTGCTACTGGTCGTGATCCACTGGTCATCCCCAGTGCTCAGGAGAAGCGCTCGCAGAGCTCTAGTCGGACAGCTCCTGCGCAGCTCGCACAGCCTCTGGCTCAAGAGGCTCCCGCTTCGAGCAGCGACTCTCTACTACGTGTCCTCCAGCAGGAGCTCATCGCCCTACGTGAGGCTCAGCCGAAGCAGGCTCAGCAGCCTCAGGTGATCATCCAGCAGGTCCCCGCAGCTACGCCAGCCGTAGCGCCTACACCTGCTATTCCCGCTCAGCCTCTAGTGAACGCTGCTACCCCTGCTCCTGTCTCGACGGTAGAGGTCATCAAGACGGTATCTTACTTCAAGCGCCAAGTCTTCTTCGCTGTCGGCAAGAGTTCGCTCCTACCCGAAGCACGCCTGACGCTCAACGAAGTCTACCGAGTGATGTCCGCCGACCCCGAGATGAAGCTCTACCTCACGGGCTATGCTTCCCCAGAGGGTAATGCTCTGCGCAATGAGCTCCTCTCGCGTCAGCGTAGTCAGGCAGTCCTAGACTACCTCGTGGCTTGCGGGATCAGCCCCGACAGACTGATCAGTACTGCTGGTGGTGTAGATCGCACTACGGATCTCAAGGGTCTGGCTCGCCGTGTAGATGTCGAGCTCAAGAAGTAAGCCTGAGACGTACACCCTTTTCTTCTGACAAAGCCCCATCTATCCAGCTGATAGATGGGGCTTTTTCGCTATCTTTGGTTGTATATAAGTACTCCAATCATGCTTTATAAGACTCGACTTCTATTTGCCACACTGATCCTGGGTGGTCTCCTCTTCGGTTGCTCGGCGGCGGGGATACGCAATACCTCCAAGCTCGACCCGATTGACTGTGTCGATCCCTACATGGGGAACATTAGCCACCTCTTGGTGCCTACCTATCCCACGATCCATCTTCCCAATGGGATGATGCGCGTGCATCCTCAGCGCACGGACTTCGCTAGCGAGCAGATCGCAGGCCTGCCCGTCTTGTTGACTTCCCACCGAGGGGTCTCGGCCTTCAGCATCAGCCCACGACGAGAGATCACGGATGTCGTCCCTCAGGTGACGAACTACAGCTACGATAGCGAGCGAGTGCGCCCTTACCTCTATGAGACCTACCTCGTCGAGCCCGAAGTCAAGGTTGAGTATGCCCCTTCGTATAGGAGTGCGATCTATCGCTTCGACTATGAAGGGAGTGAAGGAGGACGACACCTCGTCTTCTCTACAAAGGATGGCGAACTGGTAGCGTCGGGTAAGGCTGTCTTTGGCTACCAGCAGCTCGAGGACTCCACCCGTGTCTATGTCTATGCAGAGACGGATGTAGAGCCTACGGAGCGTGGACTACGTGATCCCAAGACGGGGCATATCTATCCGATGACGGGTGTAGTGCGTGGAGAGACCCTCAGTCTCTCCTTCCCCAAGAAGACCGTCTCACTGCGCTACGGGGTCTCGTACATCAGTGTCGAGCAGGCTCGGCGCAATGTCGAGCAGGAGATCCAGTCCTTTGAACTTGGTCTTGTCGCTAAGTACGGACGCAACGAGTGGTCCAAGGCTCTTGACAAGATCCAGCTGGAGGGCGGGACCCCCGAAGAGCGTCGAGTCTTCTATACCTCGCTCTACCGCACCTATGAGCGTATGATCTGCCTCTCGGAAGATGGTCGCTACTGGAGTGGCTTTGACAAGAAGGTGCATGAGGACGAAGGTGTGCCCTTCTACACCGATGACTGGCTGTGGGATACCTACCGTGCGACGCACCCACTACGTATCCTCCTCGACCCCGTCAAGGAGCAGCAGATGCTCACCAGCTATCTCCGTATGGCAGAGCAGAGCCCCGAGGGTTGGCTCCCCACCTTCCCCGAGGTCACGGGCGATACTCACCGCATGAACGGGACGCATACCATCGCTACCTTCGCCGATGCCTATGTCAAGGGGGTTACGGGCTTCAGCCTCAGCGCTGCCTATCAAGCTTCGAAGAAGACCCTCGCTGAGAAGTCCTACCTGCCATGGACGCGCCGTAAGAAAGGCGAGCTCTCTAAGTTTATGGATGAGAAGGGCTACTTCCCTGCACTTCGCCCTGGGGAGCGGGAATATGTGCCCGAGGTGACGCTCTGGGAGAAGCGCCAGAGTGTGGCGGTGAGCCTAGGTGCTGCCTATGACTATTGGTGTCTGTCGCAGCTGGCGAAGTTCTCTGGTCACGACGGGGAGCATGCAGACTATCTACGTCGCTCTTATGACTACCGCAAGCTCTTCAACTACGATAAGGGCTTCTTCCACCCCAAGGATCGCCGTGGCCGCTTCATCGAGCCCTTCGACTACGAGCTCTCTGGAGGTCTCGGAGCACGTGACTACTATGATGAGAATAATGCTTATACCTACCGCTGGGATGTACAGCACAATCCTGCGGATCTCATCTATCTGATGGGCGGGCGTGAACGCTTCATCTCTCTTCTGGACGAGACGCTACGCACTCCGCTGAGTAAGTCGAAGTGGGAATTCTACAGTCAGCTCCCTGACCAGACGGGCAACGTAGGGCAGTTCGCTATGTCCAATGAGCCCAGCCTCCATATCCCTTACCTCTATAATTACGCAGGGGCACCTTGGCGTACACAGCGACTGGTGCGTAAGCTTATCGACACATGGTTCCGCAGTGATCTCATGGGGATGCCCGGTGATGAAGACGGTGGCGGTATGAGTGCTTTCGTCGTCTTCTCGATGATGGGGATCTATCCAGTGACCCCAGGGATGCCTATCTACAACATCGGTACGCCCTTCTTCTCTAAGATGACCCTTCGCCTAGCCTCTGGCCGTACCTTCGTCATCGAGGCAGAAGGTGCTTCGTCGGAGAACAAGTACATCCAGAAGGCTACGCTCAATGGGAAGCCCCTTGATCGTCCTTGGCTGCGTCACAGCGAACTTGCTGCTGGTGGGAAGCTCGTCTTCACCATGGGCCCCCGACCCAATAAGAGCTGGGGAGTAGCTACCCCTCCTCCTTCGGCTGAACGTGTCGAGCTGACGAAGTAGTCCGCTCAGCTACCGACGCTCGGTAATACCACACATAAGAAGTCCTCCCCCCAAGCATCATGATGCTTGGGGGGAGGACTTGCTGTATCTGGAGCTACGCCTTGGGTAGATGATTTCCGTTAGTTCTACCCGTCGGTAGAGGGCTCTAGGAGACCACCAAAAAGGACCCTACGGTAGGTCGCAATTAAAACCTATAGTGGGTCGGTCGACCGACCTACCGTAGGTCGTCGAGGCGACCCACAGTAGGTTTCTTTTTGCCCCTTCGGTGGACTCCACTCCGAAGGGGTGAGTTCTTCCCTCGACAGGGTATGTTTTTTCCCTTAGAGAGAAGAACTGACACATCGCTCTTGATCTCGCTTTGGTAGAAAGAATACGGGCTCAGATGATCTTCATCTGAGCCCGTGACTTGTATCGGGGATTTGTGTCAGAGACGTTTCGAGGGACTAAGCCTTGCGCTGATGCTCCTCGAGTAAGCGCGTCAGCGTGACGAACTGCTCGACACCGAGCTGCTCGGGACGCTTGGAGAAGATCTCCGCCGTGTAGCCCGTGTAGTCCGCTCCGAATAGAGGCTTGAGCGAATTGCGCAGGGTCTTGCGCCGCTGGTTGAAGCCCGTCTTGACGACCTGCTTGAAGAGCACTTCGGAGCATCCGAGGTCGGTGCGCTCGTTGCGGATGAGGCGGATCACACCGCTCTTGACCTTGGGGGGCGGGTTGAAGACATGCTCATCGACGGTGAAGAGGTATTCGACATCGTACCAAGCTTGTAGCAGGACACTGAGGATGCCGTAGTCCTTGTTCCCTGGGGGCGAAGCTAGACGCTGGGCCACTTCTCGCTGGAGCATGCCCGCACAGCAGGGGATACGCTCCCGATAGTCGAGCATGCGGAAGAAGATCTGTGAGGAGATATTGTATGGGTAGTTCCCGATGAGGCAGAAGGGTGCATCCCCAGGGAAGTAGTCTTCGATGGGGATCTTCAGGAAGTCCCCCTCGATGATGCGTCCCTCGAGGGCGGGGAAGTGAGCTCGTAGATAGGCTACCGACTCGGTGTCGATCTCGATGACGTGCGTGTCGTAGCCCTTCTCTAGGAGGAACTGCGTCAGTACCCCCATCCCAGGGCCGATCTCCAGCACGGGTAGGGTGCTGTGCGAGGCGATGCTATCGGCGATACGCTCGGCGATGGAGAGATCGGTGAGAAAATGTTGGCCTAGAGCTTTCTTCGCTTTAACTTGCTGCATGGCTGATAACTAAAAACTTATTACATTTGCTAAGACTAAAGTAGTACATTTTCTTATAGTAGCTAAGAAAGCACGCGCACAGCACCACCCCGTCATCGGGGCGATGACCGACAAGACGAGTGCCTATCGAATGAAGATCAATCCTACGCTGAAGTCCATCCTCTGGATCGTCATCCCCTTACTCTTAGGCGGGCTGGGCTTCTATGGACTCTATCGTGATACCGACTGGAATGAGCTGATCCACACGCTCCGTACGGGAGTGAACTATCCGATCCTCATCTTCAGTCTCCTCTTCGGGCTGATGAGCAATCTCTTCCGGGGACTCCGCTGGGAGCTCCTCGTTCGCCCGATCGTCACAGACGGAGCTCCTCCTCGTCGGATCAATGCGATTTGCACCGTCCTAGGCTCCTATACGGTCAATATGGGGATCCCTCGCTCGGGGGAAGTCTGGCGCTGTATCGAGATGGAGCGCCGTGAGGATCTCCCCTTCGCAGGTCTCTTCGGTACGCTCATCGTCGATCGCTTGACGGATATACTGATGCTGGGGCTGATCCTCCTAGTGATCATCCTCTCCTCTACAGAGTTCTTCATCGGGTATGTCGAGAGTCATCCAGAGCTGATGGCCTCGCTCCAGAGCTTCCTCCATTCGCCTTGGTTCCCACTGCTTGTGCTGACTGGGCTCATGGGGCTCGGGATCTTCATTTGGCTCTTGCGCTCTCGTCGCTCCACGAGGCTCGTGCAGTTCTTCCTGCATATAGGTCGAGGGATGCTGAGCATCCAGCGAATGCCTCACCGAGGTCGCTTCCTCCTCTTGACTCTCCTCATTTGGGTCGGCTACTTCTGCTACTTTTACTTTGCGCTCTTTGCCTGCGAGAGCACACGAGATCTACCCTTGTCGGTGGTTTGCATCGCTTTCGCCATGAGTAGCATGTCCGTCATCGTGCCCGTACAAGCAGGCATGGGCGCATGGCATGCGGCAGTGATCATTACCTTTACTACCTTTGGGATGGCGGCGCAGCCTGCTAAGGATGTCGCCTTCATCGTGCATACAGCCCAGACCCTCTGGATCACCTTCGTGGGGCTCTGCGCTATCATCGCTCTACCGATCATCAACAGACACTACACCCGGGTGCGCACGGCTCAGCCCGATACTCCCGCAAACTAAACTCATATTCACCCTAATCACCCATCGACTATGGCTGCTGAAATCAAGACTCTTGCTCCTCAAGCAGTGTGGAGCTTCTTCTACGATCTGACACAGATCCCTCGTCCCACAGGCCATACGAAGGCCTCCGAGGAGTACGTCCTTGCTCTAGCCAAGCGCCTCGGCCTCGAAGCCCTGCATGATGCTACGGGCAATGTCCTCGTTCGTAAGCCTGCTACCCCAGGTCTCGAGGATCGTCCCATCGTCACGCTCCAAGCGCATCTGGATATGGTGCCTCAGAAGAATAGCCATATCGAGCATGACTTCACTAAGGATCCTATCGATGCTTATATCGATGGGGAATGGGTGACGGCCCGAGACACTACCCTCGGTGCAGACAACGGCATCGGTGCTGCCTACGCTATGGCAGTGCTGGCAGATCCTACACTCAAGCATGGTCCGATCGAAGCACTCTTCACCATCGACGAAGAGGTCGGTATGGTTGGAGCTAATGGTCTTCAGCCTGGCTTC
The DNA here is from genome assembly GCF_938039215.1 of uncultured Porphyromonas sp. Lineage (GTDB taxonomy): Bacteria > Bacteroidota > Bacteroidia > Bacteroidales > Porphyromonadaceae > Porphyromonas. The sequence goes on from NZ_CALHVI010000013.1 coordinate 16,797, forward strand.
TCCAAGGGCGATATCCTGATCAACCTCGACTCCGAAGACGAAGGACTTCTCTTCGCTGGCTGTGCAGGGGGGATCGATGTCAATGTTCGCCTAGAATACAAGGATCAGGAGCCCGTCCCCCAGGGGGATATCGCCGTGCGTATCGCCTTGACGGGTCTTCGTGGTGGACACTCGGGGATGGATATCATCCTCGGCCGTGCCAACGCCAATAAGCTCCTCGCTCGCTTCCTCAAGGAGGCTATTGCCAGCTACGGGGCACGCCTAGCGCAGTTCGAGGGTGGGACGGCACGCAACGCTATCCCTCGTGAAGCCTATGCTCTGGTGACCATCCCCGAGGCAGATGCCGATGGACTCTGGGAGCTCGCTTCGGACTACCTTGATATCTTCCAGACCGAGTACAAGGGTATAGAGGACTCTGTCAGCCTAAGCCTTGAGCGAGTAGAGCTACCTCAGACGGTAGTGCCCGAAGAGATCCAAGATGGAGTCATCGGAGCCCTTGATGCTTGTATCAATGGGGTACAGAGCATGCTCACCGAATTCCCAGGCATCGTCGAGTCCTCGACGAACATGGCACGTGTCACGATCGGTGGAGGACTCTTCACCGCTACCTTCTTGGTACGTAGCTCCTCAGAGAGCCGTAAGGACTACGTCGCTTCTCAGATCGAGAGTGCGATGAATCTAGCAGGAGCAGAGGTTGAGTTCGCAGGTGGCTACAATGGTTGGGCACCTAATGCTTCGTCCGCTGTCCTGCAGACTCTGCGCCGTGCCTACGAGGAAGTCATGGGTAAGTCTCCCGAGATCACCGTCGTCCACGCTGGTCTAGAGTGTGGGATCATCCAAGGGGTCATGCCCGACATGGATATGATCTCCATCGGTCCAGATATTCGCTCCCCCCATTCGCCCGACGAGAAGGTACACATCGCCTCGGTCGCACGCACTTGGGATGTCCTGAAGAAGGCATTGGAGCTCGTCTAATCGTATACCAAAACCCTAAGTATATCACCAACTAGAAATTAGTAAATGAGTAAAACTGCTTATGTATTCCCCGGCCAAGGTGCCCAGTTCGTGGGTATGGGGAAGGAGCTCTATGAGAATCATCCCTTAGCTAAGGAGCTCTTCGAGAAGGCCAATGACATCCTCGGCTTCCGCATCACTGATATCATGTTCGCTGGTACGGACGAAGAACTCAAGCAGACCAAGGTCACTCAGCCTGCGGTCTTCCTCCACTCGGTCATCCGTGCACTTTGCCTCGGTGACGAGTTCCAGCCCGACATGGTCGCTGGTCATTCGCTGGGTGAATTCTCTGCGCTCGTAGCTGCTGGAGCTTTGAGTTTCGAAGATGGGCTGCGTCTCGTCTCCAAGCGTGCTCTAGCGATGCAGCAGGCCTGCGAAGCTAACCCTGGGACCATGGCTGCTATCCTTGGTCTTCCCGATGAGAAGGTCGTCGAGATCCTCAAGACGATCGAGGGTGGGGTAGTCATCGCTGCCAACTTCAACTGCCCTGGTCAGCTCGTGATCTCGGGGGATGTTGATGCCGTTGAGCGTGCCTGTGAAGCGCTCAAGGCTGCAGGTGCTAAGCGTGCCCTTCGTCTCAATGTCGGGGGTGCCTTCCACTCGCCTCTGATGGAGCCTGCACGTGCTGAACTTGCTCAGGCGATTGAGGCTACGGAGTTCCATTCTCCACGCTGCCCCATCTATCAGAATGTCCCTGCTCATGCAGTCAACTGCACGCACGGCATCAAGAAGAACCTCATCGCTCAGCTGACGGCTCCCGTACGCTGGACGGAGAGTGTGCAGGCTATGGTCGCTGATGGTGCTACCCGCTTCGTCGAAGTAGGTCCTGGCGCAGTCCTTCAGGGTCTGGTCAAGAAGATCGCACCTGAAGTGGAGACCGAAGGCAAGCAGTAAGCTCCCTTCCTCCCTAATATACCTCACCGCCCGACTGTCTCCCTTTCATGGAGATGGTCGGGCGGTGTCGTTTATAGGGGGATAGGACGAAAGGTTCGAGTGTCACTTCCGCTTCTTTTGTTCTTTCGGGAGGGTTGTGGAGGAAGGAGAAAGGAGGGATCTCCGAGAGGGCGAAAAGAAACCTACTGTGGGTCGTCGATGCGACCCACGGTAGGTCGGTCGACCGACCCACAGTAGGTTTTTTCAGCGACCTACGGTAGGTCGTTTTTAAGGGGCTCCGAAGGACCGTCCAGAAGCACTCGAAAAGGAAGGCTTCTGACGGGTAGAAAGGTCGGGGAAGACGAGCCGTGATGCTCGTCCCCTCCCAGTCGGTGTTTGCCTTCCCCGAGCTGAGCTGGATGAAGGGCTTTTCTGAGGTCGTTTTTCCTTGCTCTTGATGCTCCTTCCGCTGAGGCTTATCCCCGATGGCTTTCTACGATCTTTTGTAGAAGGAAAGGCAAGAACTTGGGGGCTTCAAGGTGCAAAAGTTAGGTGCGTAAAAGCTTCTAAATGTGTTGGATGTGAATGTAAGTATTGTTTTCTATATTTGCGGTATAGATCGTGCGTGAGGAGCATTGGTTCTTGCTCTCAAGGCTTGAATGGAAGGTTCGATCCTAAGGCTTCTGTGCATGTCTACGATGTTGAATCATTTAGATCGAACGAGCATCTTCATCACCAAGCATCCTAGCGCAATCAATTGGGCGGACTGAGGGCTACCTCCCCACGTCTTCCCTTGTCTCCCACGCAATCTCAATACATACATACGATGAACTCAAGAGCGAAACTATTCATAGCGCTTGCCCTCCTCATGCTGGGGATAAGCGCTTGCAGCAGTAAGGCTAACCCTCCCGAACCAGGTAGGATGGAAGGCCTCATCTTTCAGTACTTCCCTAGAGAATGTACTCGGATCTTGACTCTGCCGATGGAGACGAGACGACAAGCTGCTTCCAGCTCCTCCTACTACGATGATGTAGTCGTCGGCGAAGAAGGTGTAGAGGCAAGGAAATTCCTCTACTGGCTGATGACGGGGGCGGGCGACCTCGATTCCCTAGAGCTCCACTACTCAGAACTGCGGGGCAGATTGTACGAAGAGATCTATCACAGGGATCATTTCAGGGCGGAGCTTGCTCCCAGTATCCCCCCGCTGGAGTCTCAGCTCTTCGATGACTACAGGCTCGCAGGTACTAAAAGCAGGAGAATGCAGTCGTCCTCCTCGATAATACCTGAGCCCAATCTAGAGCCTTGGGAATATCGTGTGACAGGAGTCAAGGACTTCAAGATCATGGCCCTCACACCGCTCTTTGGCCTCCCTGCAGAGACTTCGCTCAATCACTTCTTTACGTTCCATGAGTTCAAGCCCAAGCAGATCATCTCCCACGAATCGAAGAGGCTCGTCTGGGGCTATCGGAGTCAGGATCGAGTGACCAGCATTGCTCAGTGGCTCTCCATGCGCCCGACGGCTCAGCCCGTGATGATGCTTCGGCTGAACACCATGCCTCAGGAGGTACCGGTGAAGACCCGCCTCGTCACGATCCTCACCACGACGGAGGGCAAGGAACTCCGTGATACCCTCCAGGTGCTCCTCAAATAAGCATTCCGAATAAGCTAACTCGATCAACTGGGAGCTACGAGACAAGACTGTGCCCGTAGTCTCCTACGTAATCTCAATGCACAGACTATGAGCCCAAGATTTAAGCTATTCACTGCGCTTGCCCTCCTCTTCTCTCTGGGCATCAGCGCTTGCAGCAAGGCAAATGTAGAAGAAGATGAAGAGCCCTTTGGTGGGACGCACTTCCATTACTTCCCCAGAGAATGTACTCAGATCCTGAGCCTGCCGATGAAGACGGAGCAGACGGTAGACTATGCAGGGAGAGTCAATAAGCGGGATGTAGTCGTCGGCGAAGAAGGTGTGGAAGCAAAGGACTTCCTCTACTGGCTGATGACCGGCGCAGGTGACCTCGACTCCTTAGAGCTGTATTACTCTAAGCATCGAGGGAGACTGTATGAGTACATCTACCATAAGGCTGATTTTAAGCCTCAGCTAGCTATGGGGATCCGCCCGCTAGAGAAGGAGATGATTAGGGACTACAGGATCGGTATCGCAGGTCCAGATGCGATGAAGCCTTCCGAACCAGGGATATTGGATATGAATCTAATGCCTTGGGAGTATCGTGTGACGGGAGTCAAGGACTTCAAGATCATGGCCCTCACACCGCTCTTTGGCCTTCCTGCAGAGACTTCGCTCAATCGCTTCTTTACCATCCATGAGCTAAAGCCCAAGCAGATCGTCTCAAGCCAGTCGAAAAGGCTCGCCTGGGGCTATCGGAGCAAGGATCAAGTGACCAGCATTGATCAGTGGCTCGCTATGCGTCCGACGGCTCAGCCTGTGATGATGCTCCGACTGAACACGGTGCCTCAGGAGGTGCCCGTGAAGACCCGCTTCGTTGCGATCCTCACGACGGAGGATGGCAAGGAAGTCCGTGATACCCTCCAAGTTCTCCTCAAGTAAGAACTGGAGCAAACGACTAAGCTCAAAGACTTAGTTTCTAGGTCGTTAAGGTCGGCCGTCTGACCCTGGGTTGCTAAGCGTCTCCGCCCTTCGGCAGGAGGTGAAGTTCTACTGCGTTTCATAGTCAGCTCCCCGAGGATTTGTTCCTTGGGGAGCTGACTGTTTTTGGGGCAGGGTGTGCGTGTAGAATGGAGCGGAGTAGGAGTGTGCTCTTGTGGGGCTCAACTACGGGCGGGAAGAGGGCTACCGAGAAGGGCAAAAAGAAACCCACAGTAGGTCGTCGGTGCGACCCACGGTAGGTCGGTCGACCGACCCACAGTAGGTTTTTTCGGCGACCTACGGTAGGTCGTTTTTGGGGGGCTCCGAAGAGCGGCTACAGAAGGGGACGTGTGCCCTGAGTTATTGGGCGAGGAGTGCCGATCGGGTAGGGACTAGGACGCTGAGGGGTGGCACCTTGGTGATCCGTCTACCTTTCTTAGGAAGCTCGGGTAGAGCATCAAGCGAAGGAGAAGTTCCCCAGTTGATAATTAGCTCTTTGGGAAGGCTTCCTGAGTGGTGGCGCATGTGCTCCTAGAAGTCTGCACCTTTGAACAGTATGCCTTCATATTATTGTTATCTTTGTCTAGAGAGAATTATAGCGGATCGGATGCCCCCTCGTGGAGGGGAGGTTGTACAAGCCTGAGCTCCTCCGCACCTTGCCCTAACGACTACACTACAGCATGGCTGCACAGCGAGTATCCATCCTCCTCGTCTATACCGGAGGCACGATAGGTATGGTAGAGAACCCCGAGACGGGGGCTCTTGAGCCATTTGATTTCAATTACCTTCAAGACAATGTCCCCGAGCTTCGCCTCTTGGGCTGTGATATATCGAGCGTCGAGTTCTCGCCCCCGCTGGACTCTTCGGCCATCACCACCGAACACTGGGTGCAGCTGGCACGAGTCATCGAGGAGCACTACGAGGACTATGATGGCTTCGTCATCCTCCATGGGACAGACACGATGGCCTACACAGCGTCGGCCATGAGCTTTGTCTTCGAAGGGCTCTCCAAGCCTATTGTCTTCACGGGCTCTCAGCTCCCCGTGGGGAAGCTCCGTACCGACGGCAAGGAAAATCTCATCACAGCCATCGAGATCGCAGCTGCACGAGATGAGGCGGGTCGCCCTCGTGTGCCCGAGGTCTCACTCTTCTTCGAGAACTATCTGATGCGAGGTAATCGCACGAGCAAGGTCAGCGCCGATCAGTTCAGCGCCTTCGAGTCGTACAACTATCCTCACCTAGCTTATGCGGGGATCGAGATCCGCTACCATGATGCTGTGATCGCTAAGGCTCCCGTAGGCAGGACACTCTCTGTCCTCCCGCACTTCGATCCGAATGTAGCTGTGCTGAAGCTCTTCCCTGGGATCACCCGTGGAGTCGTAGAGGCCGTTCTCTCCCTCCCCACGCTCCGAGGGGTCGTGCTGGAGACCTTCGGTAGTGGCAATGCACCGATGCTCCCATGGTTCCTCGACGCTCTTCGGGCAACAGTCGCCCGTGGGGTCGTCATCGTCAATGTCACGCAGTGCGTCACTGGCTACGTGGATATGATGCGCTATGAGACGGGGATCCTCCTGCAGAAGATAGGGGTCGTCAGTGGGCGTGATGCTACGACGGAAGCCGTCCTCACCAAGCTGATGTACCTCCTTGGTCAGGGCTTCAGTTCGGAGGAGGTCGGACAGCTCATGGCTATCCCCCTCAGAGGCGAGATGAGCCTCGATCAAGAGATGGAAGGCTTCTCTCGTGAGACTTCTATCTACCGCCGCTAAGACTAAGCTTGCATACTCTATAGATACAGATGATCAGGTTCATGTGTCTCTCCAGCGGGAGCAGTGGTAACTGCTACTATCTGGGAGACGAAGACGGGGGCTTCCTCATAGACGCTGGGATCCCCATTCGCACCATCACTAAGACACTCAAGGCTGAGGGCATCACCCTAGACGGAGATCACCTCCGTGGGGCGATCGTCACGCACGACCATGCCGACCATATACGCACCATTGGGGTCGTCGGCGGAGTCTATCACTTGCCGGTCTATGCGACTCGGCTGGTGCATGACAGCATAGCGCATAGCCGCTTCGTCCAAGATCCGATAGGTCCATCACGCCGAGATATATCCATCCGTGAGCCCTTCACGCTGGCGGGCTTCACCATCGAAGCCTTCCCCGTACCCCATGATAGCGCTGAGAATGTCGGCTACCACATCACTAAGGGGGACTTCAGCTTCACGCTGGCTACGGACGTGGGGCACGTCACGGATATCATCGAGGACTACGTAGGCCGTGCCAATCACGTAGTACTCGAGGCAAACTATGACCGTGAGATGCTTCGCTCGGGGAGCTACCCCGAGTTCCTCAAGGGACGTGTGTCTTCTCCACTGGGGCACCTGTCGAACGATGAGGCAGCCGAGCTCCTCAGTCGTGTCTACCACCCTGGGATGAAGAACGTATGGCTCTGCCACTTGAGTAAGGACAATAACCACCCCGACCTCTGCTGGAAGACCGTCGAGCAGCGCCTCTTCTCCGAAGGGATACGCGTCGGCAAGGACTTGGCTCTCACAGCCCTGCGCCGCACCACAGCATCTCCGATGTACCTGCTAGAGCTCTAGAGGCATCAGGAGCACCGACTATACTTGACTTAACTTAATACACTCAAAGCTATGGATACCGAGAAGTTCAAACTCTACACGAAGGGAGGAGACAAAGGCCGCACATCGCTCGTCGGTGGGCAGCGTGTCCCTAAGTATGATATTCGCCTAGAGAGCTACGGCACGATCGACGAACTGAATTCCTTCGTCGGTGTGCTCCTCTCCCATGAACTCGAAGAGGTGGATCGTAAGTTCCTCTTCTGGCTACAACACAAACTCTTCTCCGTGGGTGGCTATCTGGCTACCGATACGACTCAGGACGAAGTCCACGAGGTGACCTGCGTCACTGAGCGGGCCGTCGCACGTATCGAGCGTGAGATCGACCGACTGGATGATCTCGTGCCTCCGATCAAGGCCTTCATACTCCCTTCTGGAGGAGCGATCACTGCTTCGGCACACGTCTGCCGTACGGTCTGCCGTCGTGCCGAGCGTATCATCTACCGCCTCAATAGCGAGACTCCGCTGGAGCCTAATGTCCTGCGCTTCATCAATCGCCTCAGTGACTACTTCTTTGCCCTAGCCCGCAAGGAGGTCTTCCGCATCAATGGCGAAGAGATCGTCTGGACCTACGACCACGAAGATCTCTAGCCCATCTTTCCGCCCGCTCTTCGCATTCCCTTTCTTCCGCTTATCCCCCTCCCGCTCCGATGAATAAGCTCACGCAGCAGCAGAAGCTCGATCAGTTCCTCTCCCTCACACCTCAGCAGATCCAGGCCATCAAGATGCTGGAGCTCACGGGGCTGGAGCTCGAGAGTCGTATAGAGCGTGAACTGGAGGAGAACCCTGCTCTAGAAGAGAACTACGAGGAGCCTCAGCGTGAGTCGGAGGACTCTTCTCTCGAGGAGGATGCGAGTGACCAAGACTGGGAGCTCGGCGAATATGCCACCGAGGATGATATCCCCGATTACAAGCTCCGAGAGCTTCAGGAGCGTCAGTCGGTGCGGGAGGAGATCCCCTTTGCCGCTGGTGCACCTTCGCTGGACGAATACCTCATGGAGCAGCTGGCTCTGGTGACTCCTCTTGAGGGGGTGCGCCATGAGATCGCTCGCTACATCATCGGGAATATCGACAGCGATGGCTATCTGACCCGTTCGGTCGAGGAGATCGAGGATGACTTGCTCTTCAAGGCGGGGCTTACCGTCTCGACCCAAGAGATCGAAGAGCTCATCCGTCTGGTGAAGACCCTTGATCCCGCAGGCATCGCTGCAAGCGATCTGAGGGAGTCGCTTCTCTTGCAGATCGAGCGTTTGCCCGAGAGCACGCTTCATCGAGAAGCCTATCGGATGATCCAGGAGCACTATGAGGACTTTGTCAATAAGCGCTTTGATCGCCTTTGCTCCAGCCTTGGGGTGAGCGAAGAGCATCTCTCTGATCTCTATGCCTTCGTGGCGCACCTCAATCCCAAGCCTGCCAGTGGGTATGGTGATGATTCTGAAGGGCGGTTTGCCCACCTCACACCAGACTTCATCGTCACGGAGCGAGATGGCGAACTGCTTATCTCCCTTGTCGGGGAGCGGGATCTTCCTCCGCTTCGCTTGAGCCCTACCTATCTAGCGCTTCTTGAGGAGCAGAAGGGGCAGCGAGGGGACACTCGGCAGAGTCGTGAGGCCTTCACCTTCCTCAAGCATAAGGTTGAGCAAGCTCGGTGGTTCATTGATGCCATCCAGCAGCGTGAGGAGACGCTGCGCAAGACGATGACGGCCATTGTCGCCCATCAGCGAGCCTTCTTCCTCTCGGGCGAGACTTCGGCGCTCAGGCCTATGATCCTTCGGGATATAGCCGAGGCTACGGGGTTGGACATCAGTACGATCTCCCGAGTGAGCAACAGCAAGTCGGTGCAGACGGACTTCGGTGTCTACATGCTGAAGTTCTTCTTCGGCGAAGGTATCCTCAACGAGGAGGGCGAAAGCATCTCCACCCGAGAGGTGCGTGAGGCCCTAGCGAAGCTCATCGAAGAGGAGGATAAGCGTAAGCCACTCTCTGACGAGCAGCTTACCCAGTTGCTCTCCGAGCGGGGCTATCCGATCGCACGCCGTACGGTGGCGAAGTATCGAGAGCAACTGCGCCTGCCCGTAGCCCGTCTACGCCGAGAGCTCTAGCCCTCGATCCCCAGACGAAAACTAAGCGCCAGCGGGCACGAAGCATCTGATGCTTCGTGCCCGCTGGCGCTTTTGTTCCCTCCCGATGAGTAGGGGAGAAGCTCCTTCCTTAGATGGAGAGGATGCGAAGGGCTTCGACTTGGTCCTTGTCGATGGGCTTGTTCTTCTTGATCGCCTTGGAGAAGGGTACGTAGACGAGAGCGTCATTGACGATGCCGATCATCACATTGCGTTGTCCGTCGAGGAGCGCCTCGATGGCTGCGACTCCCATTCGGCTAGCGATGATGCGGTCTTGGGCGCTGGGTGATCCCCCACGCTGGATATGCCCAAGGATCACGACCCGCACGTCGAACTGTGGGTATTCCTTCTCTACTCGTTCGGCGACCTTCATCGCTCCGCCCGTGCTTTCGCTCTCGGAGACGAGCACGATGCTACTGTTCTTGGTCTTGCGAAAGCCGTTCTCGATCGTCTCGGCAAGCTGGTCTTTCTCGACGGCAAACTCAGGGATGATCGCTGCTTCAGCACCTGCAGCCATAGCGCCATTGAGTGCAAGGAAGCCAGCTTCTCGCCCCATGACTTCGACGAAGAAGAGTCGTTCGTGCGAAGATGCTGTATCTCGGATCTTGTCCACGGCTGAGACGATGGTGTTCAGTGCGGTGTCGTAGCCGATCGTGAGGTCTGTGCCATAGAGGTCGTTGTCAATGGTAGCCGGAAGCCCAACGATGGGGAAGTCAAATTCCTCAGCGAAGGCCCGAGCGCCCGAGAGTGATCCATCACCTCCGATGACGACGAGAGCGTCGATCCCGTGGGCACGCATCGTCTCATAGGCGAGTTTGCGACCTTCGGGGTTGCGGAACTCTGGGCAACGGGCGGTCTTGAGGATCGTACCCCCACGCTGGATGATATTGCTCACGTGCTGCGTCTCGAATTCTTCGATTTCCCCCGTGATCAACCCCTTGTAGCCACGATAGATCCCCTTGACGCGGATCCCGTGGTAGATAGCGGTGCGAGTGACTGAGCGGATAGCGGCATTCATCCCAGGGGCATCGCCACCCGAGGTCAGCACTCCTATACATTTGATTGTAGCCATATCTTCTTGATTTTCTTCTAAAGGATCTTGTACAAAATTGTCTACACCAAAGATACGCTAATTGCTTGTCCATCGTCCATCTCCTTCCTTTTCTTGGTCTCTGAAGAAGCGTCGAGTTTGATCCCATAACGACAGACTTCGGGGCGGGGTCAAATAAAACCTACTGTAGGTCGCCTTTGCGACCCACGGTAGGTCGGTCGACCGACCCACAGTAGGTTTTATCGGCGACCTACGGTAGGTCGTTTTTGGGGTGCTCCTGTGACCCCTCGCAAATGTCCTGTTTATCAGGGTTCTTGGACTAGGGGAAGGCCAAGCTTCGAAGCTCCGAAAAGCAGCCTCCAAGGGGAGAGGAAGAATAGCCTCCCGTCCTAGGGTAGTTACTTCTTGCCCTTACGGCGGTTGCAGTCCTTGCAGAGCATCTGGAGATTCTGGGCTTCCGTCTTGCCTCCCAGACTCCAGGGTGTGATGTGGTCGCCCTCCATCTCCTTGTAGTCGAACTTCTTCCCACAGCAGGCGCAGACCCCACCTTGTTGTTCGTAGGCGGTGCGCTTCTGGCTGTCGGTGAAGGCCCGTATATTGAGTACGCTTGGGTCGTCGTTCCCGATAGCCTTCTCGAGGACGTACTGATAGATGCCACTTTTCTTGGTCACATCATCATCCGCCATCAGTCGAGAGACTTCCCGCTCGAGGGCCTGTGGGTCATACGTGTACTGATGGTATCTATTGTAGAAGATGCCCCAGGGAAGCCCCTTCATCTCCTTCCGATAGGTAGGGAAGAGCTTCTCTACCCATGTGATGACTCGACTGAAGTACTCCCAGAGGTCTTGGGCGTTAGGGTCGTGCTGGTGCTCGATCATACATTCCTCGATACTCTGCTTGGGGTTCTCTCGGTCTCCATACCAACGGATTACCTCCTCGAGATAGTCCTGTCGGATCGCTGTCCCCTTGAGGTAGTTGCTCCCAAGCACATGAGCTGCACAGCCCGTCTTACTGAAGTAGCGCTTGGCTTCCGATACCCAAGGTCCCGTATAGACAGCATTGCGTAGCTCTTGGTCGGTAAGCTCTTCACCAGCAATATTGATGGTCTTGAACCATTCGAGCTTCTCGCTCTCCGTCCCGTCGCATATATAGACGGTGAGCTCGTAGTCAAGGATCTTCTCGCATAGGTCCTCAGAGAGTGTCCCAAACTTGAGGGGCTGTGGATTCCCGAAGAGCCCCTTGCACGAAAAGTCATTGTTGAGGAAGGTGCAGATGGATAGCGTCCTCTGCTGTCCGTCGATCAGCTCATAGCGATCGTTCCCTTGCTTAGACCAGTACATCACGTTCAGCGGATAGCCTTTGCTCAGGGTGTCGATGACCGCTTGCTGTTGCTCGGGTTTGTAGATGAATTCACGCTGGTAGGCTGGGCGTACATCCAGCTTACCTCCGTAGGCGACGACGCCATTTTCCCCATTATCCTGATATCCGTTGAATAGGTCACGGACGGCAATGTGTTCGAGTCGAATGTTCATAGGTTACTTGTTATTTACGTTTGCGGATGAGAATGCGTGCATATACGTTTCGTCCATTTATGCTACCATCTTTATCCTTGATTAGACCATGTGGCTTCTTGGGCGCTCTATTCTCGATGATGAGATCATTGGCATCAAGGATCTCGAACTGGCTTGGGTTGTGCTTATCTAAGTAGGTAATCGGAACTCCCATAGCTCCATCATAGTCGCAGGGGATGTCTGCGGTCTTATCTACGTTGATCGCATCGTAGTTGTCGTAGTGAGGATATTCCTCGGGACTATACTTCTTGTAGAGAATAAGCTCCTCGTGTCGCTTCTGTATATCTAGGTTGGTAAACCAGCAAATATTCCCTAGGCTACGCCATTTTTTCCCTTCCTCATCAATCCAAAAGCGTGTAGGGCGCTCTTCGTAGTGATCAGGCACTCGAAACTTCATATCCCCAAACTTATATCCTAGCCATAGCTGATTGTTGCGAACATACTGGAAGATTTCTTTGTATGTGATTGCATTTTGGTTGCCAAGTACAATGAAGCTCTTCCTTTGGTCTACGAGTTGGGTAATATATTCTCGGAAGAGAGAGAAGGGGGGATTAGTGACGACTATATCTGCCTCTTTGAGGAACTCAATACATTCTTCACTACGGAAGTCTCCATCTCCTTCTAGTAGATGCACGAAGCCTGCGATATTGGGATTAGGCGGTGAGCCAATATCCTCCCCTTCATAGACGAGGTATACAGCCTGTTCGGTGGTATTGTCTGAAAGGTGGTTCGGGTTTTGATTCTTGTAACAGGTGGTGATGAGCTTTTTGAGTCCAAGTAGATGAAAGTTCAGGACGAAGTAGTAGAAGAAGTGGCTCATCCTAGGATCGTCGCAGTTGCAGAGTACGGTCTTGCCTACGAAGTGCTTTTTGTAGTGCTTGAGCTCTGCTTCGATATCCTCAAGCTGGGTATAGAACTCATCCTCCTTGGCTTTCTTCGCCTGGGAGAGTTGCTTGTTTGCCATAAGCGCATAGCGTGTTAGGCGCTGGCTATCTCTTCGGTGTAAGCTCCCTAAGAGCCCCAAGACAAAAGAGAAGCGTAGACGCTCCCCACTCTTTGTCTTAAGGCCCTAGGAAAGCCTACTACCCAAGAGATAAGTCACGCCTACGCTATGCGCAGACGTTCACTGACTTACTCGGGGGGTAGTGCTTTGAATTTCCTAGGTTCTAAGACATTTCCGAATAAATAGCAAACGCTATGTTGATACTGAAGATGGAGTGAAACTGGCAGACGCTACTGCCTCACTCCGACGGCAAAGGTAGGCATAATCTGTTAGGCCTCCATCAAGCCCCTCTACCCCGCATGGTCAGCGGGCACTTTGGGACTGAAGTCGTTTCCGCTGGGTGGGGGCAAAAAGAAACCTATGGTAGGTCGCCTTTGCGACCCACGGTAGGTCGGTCGACCGACCCACAGTAGGTTTT
>NZ_CALHVI010000014.1 GCF_938039215.1 uncultured Porphyromonas sp.
AGAGTTCGCTAAGGCTGACACTTAGGATCTGGAACTGATCCTTAGGCTTATCCTTGTTGATCTCTGAGGTCGTAGCTGACTCGATGAAATCAAGCTTCTGTGCGAAGGTCAGTGTCTTGCTACGTATAGCTCCGAGCAAGAGATCGATCCGCTCCTGAAGAGCCTTCTGTGGGTCATGTATCTCCTTCGTGATCTGATCCAGCTTATCCGAGAGCGTCCCGCCTAGCTTGTCGATAGCTTCAGCGATCATCCCTACGAGCTCCGACTGCTTCTTCATGTGCTTGTCAATAGCCTCAGCGATCGCGACGAGCTTGCTCTTCAGCACGAGCGTCTGTGACTCGATGGCAGCGGCGATGGCAGCAAGCTTGGTCTCAAGAGTCTTGTTGACATCCCCTAGTACATCGAGGATGGCTTTTAGCTTGGTAGCTTGGTCCGTATTCATCTTGTCGATCGCCCCAGCGAGCTCCAGGATGGCTTTTTCGTCCTTGAGAGCACCGTTATTGATGGCTTCTATCACCTTGGTGAAGTCATTGGTCACGGTGACCTCCATATTATAGTCGACCTCGGGCGAATCCTCCTGACAAGAAGTGAAGGAGGCGGGTACTGCTAGCAGCAGTGCGAGGGCAACGAGGGGTCTAAGTATTCGTTTCATGATGATGTCTATTGTTAATAGGATATACCTAAGGCATATATTTAGCTTGACCGCTTACCCCACCCGCCGTGTGGGGCGGGTGGGAGTGAGGGATGCTGCTGGTGCTACTTGGTGCGTACAGGTCGTATGGAGAGACCAAGGTAGCGAGGACCGTTCCCATCTCCAGGATTTTCGTCGAAGGAAGGTATGCAGACTAGGGCTTGAGAGTTCACTTCGTATTCTACTCGAGCATCAATCTCATTGCTCCAGAAAGCAAGCGTTTCGGTTAGGTGGTCTACCTTATCGCCATCACGATATCCTGAGAAGCTTAGGGTAATCGTCTTCCCTGTGAGCTTGCTTGTACCGACGAGGCATCTGACATCATTGATATTCTTCAGCTCCCAAGTACAGTTATCACAGAGCTCCTTGACTTCTTCGATGGTGGGCATGCGCCACTTACCACCGAGCTTTGCCTTGACTACATCATCTTCTTCATCGAGGTACTTCTTGTTGTCCATGGGACCCACACCTCCCCAGTAGCTCTCATGGATGCAGTACTTCGTTAAGAGGTACTTATTGGGGTCGGCATCTGAAGGTCTGGCGAACTTGTAGGTAGACCAGTCGTAGACTTCCTTGGTCTTTAACTCACCCCAAGCGTAATAGTCACCGAATTCGAGAGGAGTTGCAGCTCCGAGGTAGGTGTCAGACCACTCGACACTGAGACCGAGATCAATGACCTCAGGGGTAGGTACGGTATTATTGATCTTGGCGATCAGCTCATCGAGCTTCTTGAGGATCTCGGCAAGGGCCTGAGCAGCCTCTGCCTTCCCTGCCCGTACTTCTCCGAGGAGGGTATTCACCGTAGTGGCAAGTGTCTCGAGTTGCTCGAGGATCTTTCCCTGAGCCTGACCATTGGCCTTGACTTGCTTGAGGAGCTCTTGCATCGCTGTGTCTAGAGCCCCAAGTCGTTCCTTGATGGTAGCCGTCTCAGTCTCTAGAAGAGCCTTGATCGTACTGAGCTTACCGCTTAGGTTGATCGTCTGGGCATCGATCGTAGCTAGGATGAGGTTGAGCTTCTCCTGAAGCGACTTCTCCTTACTATTGATAGCTGCTTGGATCTGCTCCAGTCTCTGGGCGAGTGTCCCGCCGAGCTTCTCGATGGCCTGAGTGATCTTCTTCACAGCCTCCTCTTGATTGAGCATGTGGTCACTGATGGCCTTTGCGATGACCTCTAGCTTATCCTCCAGGAGGAGCTTCTGGGATGCGATAGCCGCCTCGATGGCAGCGAGCTTCGTATCCAGAGTGTTATTGACCGAGCCGAGGACCTTGAGGATCTCGCCAAGTATTTCGGTATGGCTCCCGTTCATGCGGTTGATGGCTTCGGTGATCTTCTTGATGGCCTCTTCACGCTTGAGGTTACCGTTGTTGATCGCCTCCACTACAGCAGAGAAGTCATTGGTCACTGAGACCCTTGTCGTATGAGTGATACTTGGTGCATCCTCCCGACACGAGGAGAAGGAGACTGGTAGTGCCGTAAGCAGAGCCAGAGCAACAAGTGATTTGAGTATTCGTTTCATAATGCTATTAGGATGCTAAGGGTGATTACTTCTTGATGGAGAGGGTGACGCGTCGACCTTCAGCAGTAGGCTTACCATTACGTTCGCCGATAGCTAGCTGAGGGTTGAGATCATCGGCAGCGAAGCCTTCGAGTAGGAGGACACGGACGACTTCCTTCAAGCGACGGGTAGAGAGCTGCTGGTTGTAGTCGGTAGCACCAGGTGTACTAGCTTCGGCTAGCAGTTCGATCTTCTGCCCCTGAGCACTGCGGGCGAACTCCTTGAGGCGCTCCAGCTCGACACGGCTGATCATGTAGCTGTCGTGAGCGAACTGTACGAAGTGTGCTGGCTGTGCTACGCCTGCTCCTGCCTCGCTGCAGTCAGCTAGACGACGCTCTAGGTCGGCGCAGAGACGCTCTGCTTCGGCACGAGCTTGTGCTTCACGGTCGGCACGAGCTTCGGCATCACGAGCAGCCTGCTGGAGGGCATTGATCTGGTCATTGAGCACAGAGATCTGCTCGCCGTAGTACTTCTTCAGGTGATATGCTTCGCTGTGGACGAAGTTGTAGCGGAGCGTTGCAAGACCGAAGATGAGGTTCTTCGGAGAGATATCCTTACGATCTAGGATCCAGTCCATCTCACCCTTCAGCCCGATGTTGAACTGTCGGGATACATCGGCTTCGATATGTAGCGAAGCGGGGATATAGAAGCTCTGATAGTCTTCGTGACGGTTCTTTGTCTTGACACGACCTGAGAAGGTCAGAGCACCCTCATTGCTGATGCTCGTCCCGTCATAGAGGGGGATGGTCTTACCGCCTTGGGTAAGGGTATTGTTCAGCAGGAAGGAGTATTCGTTGCCTTGCGCATAGGTGTAGCCTACACCCGTACCAAGCCAGATGTTGAACCACTGAGCACCACGGCGAGGCCAGAGCTCCATGAAGTTGAAGCCGAGACCTAGCTTAGCGTTGTGGAAGTTCATCAGATAGTTGCCATAGACCTTGATAGGCATCTCCCTAGTGGCGAGACTCGTCACACGCTGCTCACGACGATAGCGTGACCATAGATATTCGGCTCCTACACGGATCCAAGGACGGATGGTGAAGTCGATACCTCCCCCAAGGGCGGGAGCTTGCTTGTAGCTGCGCTTGGCATTGAGGCTGGGGTACCACACATCGGTAGCCCAAGAGAGGCCTCCTTGGGTGAAGATGCTCCACGTATTCGTGCGTAGCTCGCTGTTGAGAGCTCGGGGCATCTGAGGAGCTCCTTGGTCCATCGTCTGCGCTTGGGAGCTAACAGCTACGACCAGAGAGCAGAGTGCGGTGAAGCCTACGCGCACCCATCGGTCACTGAGTGACTGGATGAGGCGATTTGCTCGTTGTTTGTTCATGTCTGTTTGTAGTTAAATAGAGTTGATGGTATGTTATCTTGTCTTCAGGCCCTGCTACCACTTGTGGTGGGGTAGTAGAGCGGGGATTCTGCGGGAAGTACCTCAAGAGTCACTACTCGGAGGTGGGGTAGATGGAGGAGGATCGAGACCCTTAGTCTCGGTCCCCTCCTCGGGAAGCTGTCCTCGGGATGCTTGACCCATCGGAGCCACTCCCCGACGATCGAGTTCGTCACGCACGATCTCTCGTATCGTATCGAGGAGCGTAAAGCGATCCTCAGAGTACTGCATGCTCCGTCTTTGTTTGTCGGTCGGAGTACCGTCTTCGTGTCGCTTCATAGTGCGTTGGTGATTATGCTATGACTTCTGGTGCAAAGCTAAGGAGAGAAGTTGGGAGGTTCCCTGTCGAATTCAGACAAAAAACTACTGATTTCGGACATTCTTATTCTTCGGGACTTATCATTATCGGACATTCATTGGGTGTAGTTGTTTGTTTGATAGATGGTTAGTGGTGATAGGTTGGGTGAAAAGACACCGATCCTATCCGATCAGTTACATACATCTTCATGCGCTTCACCCGACCTGTTTGGGGTACAGATATACCCATGGTGGGTCGCCTTTGTTACCCATGATGGGTCGTCTTGGTTACCCATGATGGGTCGTCTTGGTTACCCATGATGGGTCGCCTTTGTTACCCATGATGGGTCGTCTTGGTTACCCATCATGGGTAGCACTTTCTCCCTACTGATGGCTCCCACCTACGATCTACATTGGGTCGCTCTTAGAGGCCTATCGTATGTGGGGTGAGAGACTTTTATTATTTTCGCAAGAGGAAACAGCAAACGCTCTAGATATAAGTATATATTAGTCTCTACAGCTCTTCCCCTATATCAGATCTCATCGCTATGAGTCATCACCGATCGGCCCTCGAGCCATCTATCCCATCCGTAGGTATGCCACGGATCCTTGATCTCTGCCTATCCTCTATGTTTTGGATGAAAGACTGCCTTTCACGCTGGAGCTTGGGGGGCTGGATCTTTCCTCTTCTCTGCTTCCTCTCCTTAGCTTCGTGCGGAGAGCGATCGGGTGTATCCTCAGCCTCTATAGGCTCGGGTAGCACTCCCACAGCTTTCTCTCTGTACCATCTGATTCTTTTCGTAGGGATCATCTTGACGGTGGCTCTGCTCATCGTCGTCATCTCGCTGATCTATCTGGGGCGCGTACGTTGTCGCAATCACCTTGCGCTCCAGCGAATCTTGGCCCTTCGAGAGACCTTCTTCACACATATCACCCATGAGCTTCGCACTCCACTTACCCTCATCCTAGGACTCAGTCATGACCTGCAGAAGCCAGAGGTCGAAGAAGAGGTGAGGGATAAGGCTCAGGTCATAGAGCGTCAGGGCAAAGGTCTCCTTCACCTCATCAACCAGCTCCTAGATATCAGCAAAGTGGAGTCAGCCTTTGGAGAGCCAGACTGGTGCAATGGCGACATCACCGCCTACTTCATGATGCTCGTAGAGAGCTGGCGTGAGTATGCACGTCACCAAGGTGTCGAGCTGCAGTTCTTTGTCCAAGAGCCCGTGGTGATGGACTTTGTACCCGACTACATGAGCAAGGTGATGAACAATCTGCTCTCCAATGCCTTCAAGTTCACCCCTCAGTCTGGTCACGTGTGTCTATCGATGCACCGATCGGGCGATCAACTTCTCGTAGATCTATCGGATACGGGTCGGGGAATGGATGAGGAGACGATACAGCGTATCTTCGAGCCCTTCTACCAAGCAAAGAGCGAGACTAGAAGTGCCGGTGCAGGTGTGGGTATGGTTCTCGTCAAGCAGATCATGACCACTATCGGAGGACGTATCACTGTGGAGAGTAAAGAGGGGAAGGGGACGACTTTCCATCTCACTATGCCCATTCATCATCGGGCGAAGCGACAGATCTCTCCCGCAGAGGTGGAGATGACACCTCAGCTCCCAGACTCCTCTACCAACGCTGTCGATAGCGAGAAGGTTGACAGCGAGCAGCGTCTGCTCATCATCGAGGATAACCGAGATATAGCGGCCTATATCGCCTCTCAGTTCTCCAGTCAGTATGAGATCTCTTATGCTTATGATGGTAGGGAGGGGCTGATGAAAGCCCTAGAACTGGTGCCTAATCTCATCATCACCGATCTGATGATGCCCTCCATGGATGGTCTCGAGCTATGCCGACACATCCGGAGCAATGAGATCATCAATCATATACCCATCATCGTCGTGACGGCGAAGATCTCCGAAGAGGAACGTATCGCAGGGATCGAGGCGGGGGCAGATGCTTACCTTGCTAAGCCCTTCAGTGGCGATGAGCTACGCACCCGAGTGGAGAAGCTACTTGCTGGGCGACGGATGCTGCAGGAGAAGTTCTTAGCCATGGCGGTCAAGGGTAAAGAGCGGGAGAAGCCTCTAGAGGAAAAGGATGCCGATCTTCGTCCAGACACCGATACCTGCCAAGAGGAGGATCTGCGCTTCTTGGATAAGGTATCCGACTTCGTCTATATGCAGCTCAGTCGCAATAAGGAGGTGAGTGTCGCAACGATCGCCTTCTCCATGTGCATGAGTAGTAGACAGCTCCACCGCAAGATCCATGCGCTGACGGGCTATCCCCCCTCGGGCTATATCCAGCGACTCAAGATCAAGAAGGCTTGCAACCTCCTGGATAAGGATACAATGATCAGCTTCGTCGAGGTGGCTGACCAGTGTGGCTTCGATACCTATCCCAACTTCGTGCGAGCCTTCAAGAACGTGCGAGGTATGACCCCTACGGAGTATCGGAAGAAGATGCTCCATCCCGACTACGATAAGCAAATCTAGTAGCCCGCCTTCGCTACGAGGGTTAGTGCACTTCCTTTGCTCTTAGGCTCCCTCTTGTCTTACCCCTTATGGACTATCCTTTTCTCTCACATTGATTGCTCATGAGGCTTTCCTTATAGCAAAAGAACGCCTTCCTCTGCTTCTGCAGGGGAAGGCGTTCTTTGTATATGATATGCGGGGCTTACCGAGTGATGGAGGAGAGTCTTTCGCTTTCTTCTACCACTTCTCTTTCATGCGCTCCTTCTCTCGTTCGCTACTGATCGCTAGAGGTCTTGCTTGATGTCCTCAAGCTCGACGAGCTTGTTCATGATCGCATAGATCGTCAGACCGCTGGGGCTATGGATCTGTAGCTTCTTGGAGATATTACGTCGGTGCGTGATGACGGTGTGGGTGGAGAGGTAAAGCTGACCAGCGATCTCCTTATTCGTCATCCCCTTGACGACGCAGATGATGATCTCACGTTCACGAGGTGTGAGCGCTTGCGAATCGGGGGTGAGTGGGGTAGCCGCAGATTCGTTCTGTAGTAGCTGATCGATCGTCTCCGAGATCTGCAGAGGGGTGTCGGCAAGATGAATGACCCCATCGAACTCCTTGAGGAGGCTCGGGTCATAGGCTCCGTAGCACAGAGCGATGATCTTGGTGTGCTCGGGGAGATGGGGTAGGGCAAGGCGGGGTGAAGGACCCGTGAGTAGCGGATTGATGATGAAGATGTCCGCAGAGATGACCGTAGCGACATCCTGCCACTCACGGCGGTTCTCATCGATCAGATAGATGATCTGAGCCTTGTAATGAAGGAGCTTGCGTAGCTGAGCCTCTAGTCCTGACCGGACAATAGCAGTGGGCTCGGCGACGGCTATCTTGATAGGAGTAACCATGGGTCTATATCATGGGGGAATGAAATCAAGGGGGAGAGTACGATCACGTATGCTCTAGAGAGGTAGCCTAGAGCAGACTAACCCATCTTCTGCTCGAGATATTCGATGAGGGGAGTGAAGATCGCATCCTCGATGTAGTTGTGACCTGCGAGATCGAACTCCACGGTGAAGATGTCCTGGAGTACAGAGGTCATCTCATAGCCCGAGGGAGCTGTGTAGTACTTGATCAGTAGGTTCTTGAGCTCGGTGATTTTGAGCTCGATCTGATCGTGTCGCTTGATGAAGATCCCGATATTGTAGTGGCTATCTCGTTCGCCAGCCATCAGCTTGCGAGCGTAAGGGAAGACCACACGATCCTCATAGCTCATGTGCTTGCGTACCTCTTCGGCATATTCGTCGAAGAAGCGACGGATGACATAGGTCAAGTCCTGTGGGCAGTTGGACATGGCCGAGAGCAACCTCTGACGGATGGCAGGGAGGCGGAAGTCAAGGAAGTAGGAGTGTGAATTTGTTAGGTATTTGAGTAGGCTGTCGAGGTGCACCGAGGCGATCTGCTCGGGGGTCGGGTCGTAGTTCTCTATGATCGAGCTATTGAGGAGTAGGAGCAGTGTCTTCGTATCCACGTGATGCTCTTGGCAGATCTGTCCGATGCTCTTATCTCCGAAGCCCAGAGGTATCCCGCAGCGAGAGATGATGAGTAGGGCTGCCGAGCTGCCGAGGATGACGTCGCTCATACGTGAGTGTGCAGTGAAGGGAGCGACAAAGGCATGTCCCTGGAGATGTCTATAGGAATTCATTGATCAGAATAGTTGATTTAATACGGCGGACTCTAAGAGGATGATCCTGAAGGATACGGAGCAAAGGTAGGCCATTCCCTATCCTCGTACAATCCACGAAAGTAGGTAGATAAATGCTAGATAATCATGATAAATAGGTATTGTAGCCTCGTATCCGAAGCTCTACCTTTGCAATGTGAGAGTGATACAGCTTTATCTAGCATCAACTCTTGTAAATAGTAAACCGTTTAAGTGATAAATCGAATGACCTGGCTATCTCGGGAGAGATGGTCAGGTTAGTTTTTATCCCTCCGTCTCTAATCTCCATTCATCATTGACCTTTCCCCATGCTTCGAGACTAGGCGAGTGCCAAGTCCCTTGTAGGAAGGGCCTCTAGAGAAGAGAGGGAGGAGCGATCAGTCTCGCTCCTCCAGATATTCCTTGTATTCCTCGGGAAGGGTGGGCATCGCTCCGTGGTGTGAGCAGACAAAGGCTGCTATACGGGTCGCTAGAGCGACAGCCTCTAGGAGGCAACGTCCAGCGAGGAGGGCGGAGACGAAGCCTGCAGTGAAGGAGTCGCCTGCCCCTACGGTATCTGCGATCTTTACCCGAGCAGAGGGGTGATAGACACTGCCCTTTGGGTGGTAGATATTGCATCCATCAGCACCTCGGGTGAGGATGACAGCATCAAGATCGTAGCGCTCGAGGATAGCACGACAGACTTCCTCCATCGTCCCTTCGATACCTAGGAGCTGACCTAGGATGGGGACTTCCTCATCGTTGAGCTTCAGCAGGTCAGCATGCTCCAGAGAGGCATGGATGACCTCGTAGGTATAGTAGTGGAGACGGATGTTGATGTCGAAGATGCGTAGGCTACCTGCAGGCATAGCCTCAAGCAAGCGCTGGATGGTCGAGGCTGACTGTGGTGAGCGCTGAGCTAGAGAACCAAAGCATACGGCATCGGTACGCTGGGCTAGGGCTTCGAGTTCCTCCGTGTATTCGATATGATCCCAAGCCACCCCTTCAGAGATCTCGTAGGAGGGGACTCCTCCTTCGCTAAGTGTGACGAGGACGGTACCCGTAGGATGCTCATTCTCCTGAAGAATGGTCTTCAGCCCCCGTGAATGGAGTTGCTCTTTGATCTCTGCTCCAAGGCTATCTCTACCAATCGCACTGATGGAGTAAGCTTCATGGCCGAGCTGCTGACAGTGGTAGGCGAAGTTGGTAGGAGCTCCTCCGAGGGCTTTGCGGTCAGGGAAGACATCGAAGAGTAGTTCGCCGATGCCGACGATGGTGTACTTCTTCATATACCTTATATATAGTATGTAGGTGGGGGAGGGAATACTATCTAGCGTCTACGCCAAGAGGGCCTTTTCGCCTTGGCCTTCTTCCCCGAGAAGAGACGGAATAGGAGACCTTGGGTTTGGCTTGCTAAGATGCCGAGGAGGGTAGGGCTGAGGAAGTCCCAAGCCATAAGTAGGTAGGGTGTGTACTTGGCTAGCTTACTCTTAGGCTGCTTCTCCTCCTCAAGAGCTCTCTTGCTGAAGAGGTGAGAGTGCTCGGGAGCTCTATAGCCTAGTCGCTCTAGGATGTTGCCAAGCACGGGGACACTGGCGACGCAGTAGAGAGCTTCGTCACGGACATAGTCGGAGATGATCTCTCGACGATGGTCTCGGAGGTAGGTCATCCCACGTACTACCTGTGGGAAGGTCTCGTCTTGTAGGATGAGTGTCTGGTAGCGAGCTTGCTCAAGGACAAGGTAGGAACCACCATTTCGGATGGAGCGTGAGGGGCTGTTGTACTTCTGTCTCCGTAGATAGGGGATGAGGTCAAGGCGTAGGTTGATACGCTTCGTCTCGGCTAGCGCCTTGCGTGCGACGGCATCACGGACGGCCTTAGTGATCCAAGGGCGTACGAGCACGACTAGGAGCATGAGCCCTAGATAGCCGGTAGCAAGGTAGAGGAAGCCTAGCGCAGGGGAAGACTCACTCCAAGTGGCTAGTGCAAAGCCGAGAGCGATATTGAGCGCAAGGAAGAGGAAGAAGAAGAGCAGAGCTAAGATCCCCCAGAAGACGAATGAGGAGGCTCCACGAGCAACAGCACCTCCCAAGGAGAGGGCTGTGATATCTATACGTTCTCGGGAGAGAGCCGTGAGGTGATGGGCAAGCTGGGAAAGGGAAAAACCGCTATTCTGTGACTTCATAGAGCTTCGTACTTCGAGGGATGATAAACTAAGAGGCGAATACGCCGAGATCTACGTGCGAGAAGTAGCGCCTATCACGGGTATTCGCCTCTTGATTTGGGGGCGGGAAGGCTAGTCGTTGCCTTCGATCTCATCGAGCAGATCGTTGGTCTCTTCGGTGAGCTTGTTGCGGTAGCGATTGTAGCGGTCCTTAGCTTCGTAGTATCCTTCGACGATGCTATCGCGAGCACGTTCTACGGAGCTAGAGAAGTTATCAGCGAAGGCTTCACGCTTACGACGGTCAGAGAAGTAAGCTGCTGCAGCACCTGCGGCTGCTCCGATGAGGATGCCGAGGACGAAATTTCCACTTGAGCACTTAGACATAATCCTATTCGATTAGAGATTAATAATGTATGAACAACGTAAAGGTAAGATTATTTCCTGATTTTAGCTAGACTTGTCTGCTAAGGCGGGGTGAACTTGCCCTAGATCTCCATCGCTTATGGTGGCTCTAGTTCAACGAGAAGGATTGGATTGAGCTAAGCCAGAGGCATCGGTATGCGAGGGATTGACTTGTCGCATCCTTTTCGGTTTGCTATTGGGACGAGGAAATCAAGCTGGCACAGGACCTCGTTTCTTTAGTTTCTTCATGGGGATATTTCCTTGCTCTACCCCTTCAAAATAGGCACATGCGGAGGGGTGGTTAAGCGACCTATGGTAGGTCGGTCAGAAAACCTACTGTGGGTCGGTCGACCGACCTACCGTGGGTCGCAAGGACGACCTACAGTAGGTTTTATTTGGCTGTTGCTAGAAGGTGTGCTCTGCCGCCTGTGGAGTAGCTCTATGAAGGTGATGCTCAGTTGAGCTGCTTTGGTTGGAGGGCGATGGGGAAATAGCTGGTAGTCTTGAGGTGGAATATTAGCCTAGTCATATACCACTCCTTGAAAGCTCAAGGAAGATCATCGCTGGACCCTTGTATGCCTTGCGCTTAGATTTTGGGGCTAATATGCCGAGTCTCCTGACCCCAATAATAGGGTTTAGAAATCTGTTAAGACTTAATAATAACTTGAAATGTGTCTTTTTGCCTTGAGAAGGGGGCGTATTTTGGTATAGTGACTGGGTTTCCCGATTGGATGGAGTGGGAGGAGCGGGGGGATTGGGAGGAGATCTCTCAATAATTAACCAGTGTGAGATCTATAAATTTTATAGATCATTTGGGGGTGATAATGCCTTGTTTTGCCTGCGTTTTCACTCTACTTAGACCGTGGTCTTGTCATAATGATCTGTTAATCATGGGAAGTCAGGAAATAAAATACTTTAATTAAAAAGTTAAGGAATAGGGGTTGTTAAATGCTGTTGCCCTATGTTCTCTTTTCTTTAATTTTGCCCCGCAATCAGCACAAAACAAATACAGCATCAAGGTTAGATTATGCTTACAAAATTACGTAGTCTCATCGCCTGCCTGATCCTGGTGATCGTCGGTGCACTACCTGCGTATGCCCAGATGGTCTTGGTACATGGTAAGGTCGTGGACCAATCGGGAGCTCCTCTCTCGGGTGTATCCATCACCTCCAAGCAAGACGCATCGAAGCGTACGCTCTCAGCCACTGACGGTACCTTCTCCCTTCAGGTAGGAGAAAAGACCGTACTCGTCTTCTCTCTCAATGGGAAGAAGACGGTCGAGTTGCAGGCCTCAGCAGATTCTCTGCTTGTCAAACTCGAGAATGAAGTCCATGCCGCCGGTGTCACTACGATGCGTCAGGCTACCTCCGTCAAGAGTACCTATTACCCACTGTGGGTTATCGATGGAGTGATCTACAAGGAAGACAAGAACTTCAATGTCGCAGACCTTGCTTCTCCCGAAGCTAAGCGCCTCATTGCTGCAGCTCTTCCTGGTCTCTCTGAAAGCGATATCCAGAGCTTCCAAGTCATCAATGACGCTTCGGCTACCGCTCTCTATGGTCAGCGCGCCCTCGGGGGGGTCATCTCGGTCCGCACAAGTAAGGCAGGGCAGGGGACGAACTCCTTCACCTATCAGGCCGAGCTTACCTATCGAGCTATCCCTTCTTATCGTGAGTACAACATTCTGAACTCTCAGGACCAGATGGCCGTCTTCAATGAAATGGCCAATGGTAAGAGCCTCGATAACGAAGCGGTCTTTATCGCCTCTCAGTATGGGGTCTATGGCTACCTCTACAATAGCATATATAAGTATAATGATGCTACTGGCGAGTACGGTGTCCTCAATACCGATGCAGGTCGTGCTGCTTACCTCCGTGCTGCGGAGCTTCGCAATACGAACTGGTTCAAGGAACTCTTCCAGCACAGCATCCGCCATCAGCATACCTTGACCTTCTCTACAGGTACGCAGAAGGCAAACTATTATGCTTCGCTCAATGCTAACCTCGACCCAGGGTGGAACAAGTATGAGAACTCTCAGACTTACTCGTTCAACTTCAACGCTGATTTCAGACCCTTCAAGGGGTGGAGCTTCGGTATCCGCTCTACAGCCTCCTACGGCAAGGTGCGTTATGGCGGTGACTGGCGCCCAGGGAACTATGCTCCTACTGCCAGCCGTACGCTAGACCCCAACGCTTTCTATGCGTATGACTACACGCCGTTCAATATCAAGCACGAGCTCCAGCACAATACTCGTGACTACAAGACGGCTAACCTCTCCATGCAAGCCACCATCGACTGGCAGCCCATCAACCAGCTCCGTTTCTCGGTCCTCGGCGCTCTACGCTATCGTGACCAGTATGGTGTCACCGACCGTGATGAGCAGTCTAATGCCGCTCAGGTCTATCGCAACATTAGCAAGAGTATCATCCGAGACAACAACAGCTACCTCTATAAGCCCCTTGATAATCCTACGGCCATCCCACAGATCGTGATGCCCTATGGTGGTATCCGCAATTCGCAGAACATCATCGATGAGCGCTACGACGGTCAGGCTAAGATCCACTACAATGATAGCTTCGGTAGCAACGGCCAGCACAGCCTCTCAGCTGTCGGCGGTCTGGAAGTCTTCGAAGAACGTCACCTCAATGAGTGGTTCGATGCTTATGGGGTCAACTACAACCTTGGTTATCTGACTACCTATTCTCCTCTGCTCTTCACGAACCTTCGTAACAAGAGCAAGCAGTACTATAGCATCCATCCTACGCTTAACCGTGGGGTCTCGCTCGTCGGTAATGTCGACTACACCCTCCTCGGTCGCTACCGTGTGAATGCTTCGTATCGTCGTGAAGGGACGAACCAGTTCGGTCGTGCTCGCACTATCCGCTATATCCCCACTTGGAATGTCGGTGCTACTTGGACGATCGACCAGGAAGCCTTCTTCTCCAAGCTCAAGCCTCTCTCTTCGCTCTCGATGAATCTCTCCTATGGGATGTCGGGGACGATCCCCTTCGTGCACAACGCACTTCCTCGTCTGAAGACGCTTCTTCCCTTCTTCGGGGATGCTAACCTCATCGAGCCAGGGCTCTATATCAATGAGCCTGCGAACTTCGACCTGACTTATGAGAAGATGTATGAGCTCAACTGGGGGATCAACTTCGGTCTCTTTGACGAGCGTATCTCAGCAGGGGTAACCCTCTTCAATCGTCAGGGTCGTGACCTCATCGACCAGGTATTCCCTCAGGGTACTGGTGGCTTCGTCGACTATCTCTATGGGAACGTCGCTCAGATGACTGCTAAGGGGATCGAGCTCTCGCTGACCACGCAGAATATCCGCACCCGCGACTTCTCTTGGTCTACCTCAATCTCCTACTCACGCAATACCAATAAGGTGACGCGCCTCAATACCAGCCCCTCAGTGACGAACCTCACGGATGGTGCTGCTCGTCAGGGCTATCCTCTGAATGCACTCTTCTCTATCCCCTTCTACAAGCTGGACGAGAACGGGCATCCTCGCTTCTTCCTCCCCAATGGTGCAGATGTGCTACCTGATGGTCGCCACATCACCAGCCCTAAGCATGGAGGACAGGTCGCTTGGACGGCTTCTAACCCTGAGGATATCGACTACCTCGTCTACTCGGGTACTCAGACACCTACCGACCAAGGTGGTATCAACAATAGCTTTAGCTTCAAGAACTTCCGCCTCGGTGTCTACATCTACTACTCCTTCGGTGGTGTGATGCGCCTGCCCGAGCAGTTTGCTACGAAGTACAATGACTATCAGGTCATGGGTAAGGAGTTCAATCGCCGCTGGCTACGTGCTGGCGACGAAGAGCGTACGAATGTCCCTGTGATCGCTACGGATGCTCACCGTCAGGCTAACCCCTACCTGAGCAATGCCTACACGAACTACAACAAGTCTGATGTCCGCGTCGCTAAAACTGACTACATCCAGCTACGTGATATCTCTCTGAGCTATACGGTACCTAAGAGCTTCGTAGATCGCCTGCGCCTCTCTTCGCTTGCCCTCAAGCTCCAAGCCTCCAACGTGGCACTCCTCTATGCTGATAAGAAGCTCAACGGAGCGCTACCCTATGGCTATGCCCCTCACTCCTACATCTTCACCGCTACTATCGGACTCTAGTCGGATAGTATAAAGGATCTATACAGAATGAAGAAGTTATCATTCAGCCTACTCGGGCTGGCTTTGCTCGCTGGCTCTATCTTCGGGATGAGCTCTTGTGGAAAGTTCCTCGACGAGAATGCCGATGGGCATTACGTCGATGGGAATACCCCCTATAAGATCAGCCGCTTCCTGACTTACGCCTACCCTCTGTCTTCTCTGGCTCATATCTCGGAGCTCTCCTCGGACAATACGTATGAGGATGAGACGCGTAACCTCTACCGTGAGGACTACCAAGACCTCGCTGTCTACTGGAAGCCTATCACGACGACGGATGGTTCCGCTTACTACGATGGGACACTCAAGATGTGGGAGTCCTACTACTATGCTATCGCTCAGGCTAACGAAGTACTGACGCTCATTGAGGAGACGCAGAACTTCGGTGACCGTAATATGGCCTCTCGTGGTGAAGCCCTGGCCGTGCGCGCTTGGTCGCACTTCCAGCTAGCGAACGTCTTCTGTCTCCCTTACAACTTTGATGGTCAGGGTGGCGCGACGAACCTCGGTATTCCCTATATTGCTGAGCGTGTCACGACTATCCTCCCCGACTATCCCCGTGGTACCCTCAAGGAGACCTACGAGAAGATTGATAAGGATCTGCAGGAAGCTATTCCTCTTCTGGAGAAGTACAACATTTACCAGAATGAGATCCGTCGCTTCCACTTCACAGCTGAGGCTGCCTATGCCTTTGCCGCCCGCTTCTATCTCTACTACAACCAGCCAGACAAGGCTAAGGAGTACGCAGATAAGCTTCTTGGGAATAATCCTATACCGCAGCTGCGCAACTGGGCAGGTAACTACACGGGTATCGATGCTGCTAATGCCAATGCTAAGGCACTGGCTTACTATCACCCCACCAATAGCGCTAACCTCCTAGTGATCTCGCTCTACACCAACTTCCAGTTCGTCACCACTGGTGGTGAATCCTTCACGGGCTCTCGCTACACGCACTCCAATAAGTGTGCTGCTGATGAGACGCTCTGGAAGAACATCTGGAACGTAAAGCGTAACCGCGACGAGTACAACTTCGCTCCCTATATCTACGACAAGGTCTTCATCGATAAGGTCTATCAGCCTAAGCTGCCTATCCTGAACTCCTATCGTAGTGTCGAAGTGCAGCTGACTACGGACGAAGCTCTTATCAACCGTGCTGAAGCTAAGATCCGTCTTGGGGATCTCGATGGTGGTCTTACCGACCTCAATGCGTGGACTTTAGTCTACCTCCGCCCTGGTCTCGCTAAGAAGACCTTCACTCAGGAGGAGATCGTAGAATACTACAAGAATCTGCCCTATGCTGACAAGACAACGCGCTCGCCTAAGAAGCATCTAACGAAGGCTCACTTCAAGCTCCACGATGGCTCTTCGATCACCGAGGGCACGGCTACGGAAGCTCTCCTGCAGTACGTCCTCCAGTGCCGTCGTATCCTCACGCTCCATGAAGGTCTTCGCTGGCAAGATATCAAGCGCTATGGTATCGATGTCTACCGCTGGAAGAAGATCGATGCTGGTGCTGACTCCTTCGCAGTACCCGAAGATGGGGTGCTCCTTGGCACAGATCTTCGCCAGGCTATCGCTCTGCCTCAGCAGGCTGTCGTCGGTAAGATCAAGCAGAACCCACGCTAACGCTATACGGCTATGAAACTATTCAATAAGACCATTGCATCGCTTCTCTTGTCGCTTCTCTTGTCGGCAGCCCTTGTGAGTTGCGGATCTTCATCCGATGAGGTCGACCCTACACGCCCGATCTTCTCGCCACTAGATACGACGACGATGACCGAGGTCCAGAAGTACATCCAGAACTACTTCGGGAAGAAGTTCAATGTAGATATCCGCTACAACTATGAGGACCGCCTAGCGAGTAACCTCTATAAGCTCGGACCAGCCTCTGAGGCTCAGGCGCTGAAGTACATCAACCTCATGCGCTATACCTTCTTCGAAGTGTACGAGAAGGTAGCTCCCAAGGGCTTCGCTGAGCGCCATACGATCAAGCAGCTCATCCTCTTCGGTACGCTTGGTTATGGTCCTACGCAGAACCTCCTCGGGGAAGCCCCCTTCGGGATGATCCAGGTCTATGATATCAATAGACTCAACATCCCTTACTACGATGACCCCAATTACGAAGCATCCAGCTTCAATTACTACTACGAGCGCGCTCGAGATAACTATATCCAGACGCTCTACCACGAGTCCGCTCATACCCTCCACCAGGATACTCCTGTCCCAGAGGACTTCCTGAAGCTGACGATCTCAGACTACCAGCAGGACAATGCATTCTCCTATTGGTATATCCGTGGTATCTCTTCTCTGACAGCAGGCTTCATCTCGGACTATGCGAGCAAGAGCCCTGAGGAAGACTTTGCCGAGCTCTATGGTACCTATATGGTACTCCTGCCCAGTGAGTGGGAGAACCTGATGGTCCGGGCGGACAAAAAGTATAAGCCAGAGGCTCGCTACACGGGACGTGAGATTCTGGAGCGTAAGCTAGCCATCATGAAGGAATATCTGAAGGCTAACTACCACCTCGATATCGATGTAGTCCGTGCAGAGGCTAATCGTCGTATATCTGCTATGGCTGACTATAGGACGTTCCCTACCGTTGAAGACTACTATGAGTTCATCAAGGATGACTTCTCCAAGCTTCCTCCCTCTTATTTTTCCACTGTCCCTAAAGACTAGACTGCTATGAGACGTTATTTTGCTTGGGCTCTAGGAGCCATGGCACTTTTCTCCTCCTGCCAGATGTATGACAATCTGCCCGTAGGAGAGGACAAGCCAGCACTCTATCTGACAAAGGAGATGGAGAAGCTGAACGAACTACTAACTGGCAACGAACATGGCTGGCGCCTTGTGCTTCTGCCTGGTAGCTACCAGTATGGTGGTATCAATATCGCCTTCAAGTTCCACAAGGGCGGAGCCGTTGACTCCTATTCTGAGGATCTTGACGAAGTGATCCACTCCAGCTATCGTATCTATAATACGGCGGGTATCCGCTTGACTTTCGATACGCGCAATCCTGCTCTAGGCCGCTACGCTGAACCTCGCAACACGCTCCTTCAGGGGCTGGAGGGTGACTTCGAGTTCACCTTCGGCAAGGTCAGTGCTGACCAGGATACGATTGAGCTTGTTGGGGTCTATAGCCGCAATCGGATGCAGCTCATCCGCCTCAAGGAGGATGCTCAGTCTTACATCGACAAGGTTAAGGAAATCCGTAATGCGGTCTATGGTAAGGCTCTTGCCACGACGACCATCGGTGGTGAGGAGGTCAAGATGTCCGTCTTCGGTCTCATCCGTCAGCTACAAGTCAAAGTGGGATCTGCCAAGGAGCGTCTCATCCCGATCCACTTCTCTCCTGAGGGGATCGAGGTCATCGCTCCAGAGGATCTGATTGATGATCGTGACGCTACACAGGGTAAGGTCGGTCAGATCGGTACCGAGCTCCTCCGCCAGATCAAGATTCAGAAGGAAGGGGATGCCTACCATGCTCTGACTCCTTCTGGAGAAAAGCTAGAGATTCAGTCTAGCTACTACGACCTGACGAAGTACAAGATCCGTGCTCTTCTCTATGAGTATTGGTGTGGTAGTGCTATCCGTGATGTCATGAATCGTACCAATGGTGCGAAGTATCAGTACGGTCCCAATAAGGGTCAGGATAGCATCATCGGTGAAGTCACCTATGACCCCTACTATAGTGAAGGAGATGTCTTGAATGACTTTGCATATATCGGGCGCACTGATGGTGGAGACCACAAGGTTTCCTTCCAGCTCTACTCTCCATCGTCGGGTAACTCCTGGCTGAGCTACTATCTTGACTTCGCTCCCGTCAGTGATCAGCCTAGTCAGCTCTACATCCGCAAGTTCGTGCAGAATGGTGACAACTGGCGCTACCGCCGCTATGCGATGCAGGGAATGGTCAATGCGCTCGCAGACAATTCTCCCTATAAGATCACTTGGCTTGAGCGAGATGGGAACTATGAATACCTAATGACCTCGCAGGTGAATGCAGACTTCTGGATGAGTATCTCCGCCTGCTACGATCCTGGGCACCCACTCTCTGACATGCCTGTCTACTACAAGGGATTCAAGTACTAGTCCTCTCTCATCCCTCTACTGATAGCAAAGCCCCAGCTTACCGAGCGGTACACTGGGGCTTTGTTGTATCTGTCGTTGATAAAGCTAAGCAGTTTACTATGCCAGAGCTCTTCAAGCGGAGGTAATATCTAGTTGTATAGACCTCAGGAGGCAAGGAGCTGCGACTTTTTGTGCCTCATCCTTATTCCCGAATAGGATAGGGATGAGGCTTAAATATAGGGTGCTAGTGCGACGCAAAGCTACTTTGCATCATGACTGGTACGAGTCTCAATGCCTCCTTATATTGGAATGTGTAGTTCGCCTTACAGTGAGGAGAAGGCAATGTCATTATGGGGTCTACTCACTTCCCTTGTACTTGTCGGGATTTTCCAAGGGTGGAAAGCGAACTTTCCAAGCTTGGAAAATTAGTTTTCCACCTTTGGAAAGTTAACTTTCCATCTCTGGAAAAAGTCCTTT
>NZ_CALHVI010000015.1 GCF_938039215.1 uncultured Porphyromonas sp.
GCGACCTACGGTAGGTCGGTGAGGCGACCCACAGTAGGTTTTGGAGGCGACCTACCGTAGGTCGTTTTTTTGCCTCTTGGGGCGGGCGGAGAAGGCGGGGTGGGGAGCGAGGCGAAGCGCCCTGCCTTCGCCCTCGTTATTCTCCCAGCAGATCCGAGGGCATTCCCTCTGGAATAGCTATATTTGCTCCGCCCTAAGCATCCCCTGCCGTGCATATACTAGTCGTAGACCATAGAGACTCCTTCGTGTACAATGTCGTCGAGATCCTTCGCCGACTGCCTCAGCTGACTTTCGACGTGGTCGCCGAAGAGGAGCTACGTGTGGAAGCGCTCGCTCGCTACGACGGGCTAATCCTCTCGCCGGGGCCAGGCATCCCATCCGAATATCCCCGCACGAGGGAAGCGATCCGCTATGCCGTCGAGCACGCCCTGCCCATCTTCGGCATCTGCCTCGGGCACCAAGCGCTGGCGGAGTTCTTCGGCGGCGAACTTGTTCAGCTTCCCCGTCCGCTTCACGGGCACGCCTCACGCTTTGTCGGGATCGACTCCGAGGACGAAGTGGTGGGCACGATCCCCGAGGGGAGCACCATCGGGCGCTACCACAGCTGGGCGGTGAAGCCTTCTTCCCTGCCCGAGAGCTTCGTCGTGACGGGCTACAGCTGTGACGAAGGGGAGGCGGAAGTGATCATGTCGCTTCGTCATCGCACCAGACCCATTTGGTCGGTGCAGTTCCATCCCGAGAGCATGATCACCTTCGGCGGGGAGCGCTATCTTGGGGGCTTCCTCGAGGCGGTCGGTCGACGCGCCCTTCATCCGTAAGTCTTTCATCCCACAGCACTATGTATTTCCGAGACCTCATCGGCCAAGAGAAGATCAAGGCACAGCTCGTTCGTTCGGCACGTGCGGGGCAAGTCCCGCATGCGCAGCTTTTCGTCGGCAGGGACGGCGAAGGGGCGCTGAGCCTAGCCTACGCTTATGCCCGCTACCTCAACTGCCAAGAGCGGGGCGAAGACGATGCCTGCGGGCATTGCCCTTCGTGTCGTCGCTTCGACGAAGTGGGGGATCCCGACCTCTCGTTTCTCTTCCCGATCGTCAATGCTTCGGGCAAGAACCTCTGCGAAGACCATCTGGAGGACTGGCGACGCTTCCTCCAGCTCGGCCCCTACGCCCGCTACGACGAATGGCTAGGGATCGTCGGCGGGGATGGGAAGAAGGCTTCGATCTTCGCCCGAGAAGGCGAGCCTCTTCAGCAGAAGATGGGCTTCCACCGCTCGGGGCGGGGCTACCGCATCCTCTTCATTTGGCTCCCCGAGCGCATGCAGGAAGTGCTGGGGAATAAGCTCCTCAAGCTCGTCGAAGAGCCACCCGAACACACCATCATCCTCATGGTGACCCAGGAGGAGCAAGGCGTGCTCTCGACGCTACGCAGTCGCATGCAGACGCTTCGCCTCATGCGCCTGTCGGAGGCTGAGATCGAAGCGGCCCTTCGCTCCACGCCCAGCGATTCCGCCGATGCCGATGCGCTCTACGCCGCCCACCTCTCCGAGGGCAACTATCGGCGGGCGCTGGATCTGTACCAAGGCAAGGCGGCGGAGCTCGGTGAGGAATTTGTCTTCTTACAAAGGATCCTGCGTGCGACGGTCAATGCGCAGCCGCTGGAGATGAAGGCGCTCGCGGAAGATCTCTCTTCGCTGACGAAGGAGGAGCAGTCGAACGTGCTCGAATACCTTGGGCGGATGTTCCGGGAGTTTTACCTCTTCAACCTGCAGCTGGCTGAGATCAATTACCTGACGACGCGCGAAGAGGGGATCGCCCGCTACCTCCGCTCCTGCATCACGGGTCAGAACGTCCGTCAGGTGGAGGCCGAGCTGGATGAAGCACGCCGGCATTTGGCGCAGAATGTGCAGTCGAAGATGGTGTTTTTCGACCTGCTTCTTCGCCTAACGTCGACGCTTGCTCCGAGCTACAAGCAGGCGGGGGTAAGGTAGTTCTTTTGGTTCTTCGCTAAGTCGCTATTCCCTAGTGGGTTAAATCTCCTTGCGGAAGGGGCAAAATTTCCTTGCGGAAGAAAATAAATTTCCGTGCGCACAAAAAAATATTTCCGTGCGCACGGAAATTTATTTTTGTGCGCATAGAAATTTTTCTGCGTGCGCACGCAAATTTTTCGCCCTCGGGAAGGAAGCAATTTTCCTTCCCGAGGGCGATCTTTTTTCCTTCGAAGGAAAAGGAACTTTCCTGCCCAGGAAAAAAGATTTTCCAGCGTTGGAAAATTTTCCGCCTTCCGCAGGGCGATTGCTTTCCTTGCGGAAGGAAAAACATGTTTGAGCGGAAGGAGCTTCCCCTTCGAGCAAAGGCGGGGAGAAAAATAAAGCCCCTCGCCTAGCAGTATCTGCGCTAGGCGAGGGGCTCGTTTGCGGGGAAAGATCCAGCGGTGAGGCTGGATGCGAAGGGGCTAGTCCTTGCGGTAAGGAGCGACGATCTTGAAGCCTCGCCCTCGGAGTACGACTTGGCGATCCCTTACTTCCTCGACGTAGACGGTGTATTCACCCTCACGCTTGAGCGGATGTTCCTTGTAGAAGATGCTCGCATCCAGCCAGTCGATCTTCACCTTGCGGGCCTCGCCAACTACGGGGGCAACGATCTCGGGGGTGAGCGTGAGCACTCGATTGACTTGCGACTCGGGAGTCAAGCCCTTCTTCGTGCGCAGCACAGGGATGGCGCTCTCGCTGAAGCGTACCGACTTCCCCTTGAGGCGAACCATGATCCTGCAGGGGAAGAGCTGGCTCAGCTGGCGGGAATTGGTCATGTAGACCCCGAAGCGGTCGGCCGATCCGGCACAGCGGACCTTGACGAGGATCTCCTTAGTCGTCTTGCGGTCCTCGCTGGTGGCGATCAGCTTGATGTCCCCTTCGTACTTGGCCTTGATCTTGACTAGACCCGTCTCAGCTTGCCAGACGATGTCCGCCGCCTTCTCGGGATCTTCGACCTTGAGGCTCGCACGTGCACCTCCCCCCGAGAGACTAAGCGTCTGCACGTCGTCGCCCGGACGGAGCGTCACGACATCTTCATTCGAAGCAAAGGGAGGAGGGACGACCAGCACCCGCACCCGACGAACTTCGTCGTGGGAGCGCAGCGTGAGCGAGGTCTCGCCGTAGAGTAGCCCCGAGACTCGGAGCGTGTCTCGGCTAATGCTCGAAGAAGCGATGCGGGCATCTTCGATCGTGGCGGAGTACTTCCCGTCGCCGCCCTTCAGTAGGATCATCCGTGTCTCGGACTGGGTAAGTTGGAGCTCCTTGGCATCCTCCTCGCCGAGACGGAGCGGGAGGATCGGACGGTCGTTCTCCTTGTGACAAGAGGCGACAAGGAGGACGAGGCTAAGTAGGAATAGAATCTTTTTCATCGGAGGCTTTACTTGACGGTGACGAGGTACTCCAGCTCCCAAGTGCGCTCGGGAGCCTCTACGATCTGTACACGGAGCGAATGTTCGCCCGTGGAGGGGAAGACAAGGATGCGCCCCTCGGGCTCGGTCAGCACATCGTCAATATAATAGAGGCACTTCGCCTCGGGATTCCGTAGCTCCATGTAGTGAAGCGGTAGACGCTGCGGACAAGAGCCATCTTCAGCGATCCAGTAGAGGAAGGGGATTTCCCCACCTGGAAATTCCCCAAGCCCCTGCGTCTCGAGGGTGAGCGGGAGCGAATAATCGGAGTACACCCCATCGGCTAGTGCTCTTAGGCGCACCGTGTAGGTGTAGCCTGGCTCGAGCCCTTCGAGGAAGAAGGAGGTCTTGTCCGTGGAGAGCGTCTTCGTGCTGAGGACGTTCTTCCCTCGCTTCTGTACCAGCTCGAGTTCGTAGGTAGCGCCCTGCAGTTCGCTAGCGGTCCAGGTGAGGTTGCATTCCCGCTGGAGGTAAGGCTGAGGAAGTCGCGTGGGAGGAGCAAGGACGTTGGGCTTGGGCTTCTGAGGCTCGTCTTCCCCTTCGGCACCCTTGATCACGGTCATGGAGATATCGTCAAATTCGAGGAGGTAGTTAGCGATGTCGCTCTCGTTGCGTGGGAATACCAGCTCGAAGGTCATCTTCTCTGCGTTCTCGGGAGCTTCGACGACCATGTACTTCTCTCTCCACGTCTTCATCTCGCTCCCTCTAAGGTCCATGCCGATGAGCTGATTGAAGAAGCCGTCCTTGGCGTGCTCCTTCTGTGCCTCCCGAGCGTCTACCCAAGACTTCCCTGCGGGAGCGAGTTCCTTCCCTTCGAGCATGAGTGCCTTACCTGCCTTGGGGATCCACGTGATCCGGACGACAGCGAGCTTGGCAGCTAGGCGATTGGTTCCTTCGTCGGACTTGGGGAGGTTGCCTCGGTACCAGTAAGAGACGAGGTACTTGGCCTTCTGTCGGACGGGAAGGGGATCGGGATAGGTGTATATCTGGTGATCGACGCTGAAGTAGCCCGAGATCCTCATCGCCGCCTTCCCGCCATGCGCCTCGGTGAAGGTGCGGGCAAACTGGTTGCTGGATGTCGTGCTGTGCGAGGGGTAGAGCCACCAGCCAGTGGGTCGAGCCTTCTCAAAGGCCTGCAG
Source organism: uncultured Porphyromonas sp. (assembly GCF_938039215.1). Taxonomy (GTDB): domain Bacteria; phylum Bacteroidota; class Bacteroidia; order Bacteroidales; family Porphyromonadaceae; genus Porphyromonas. The sequence continues at coordinate 4,578 of NZ_CALHVI010000015.1, forward strand.
GGCCTTGAGGTAGGCGACGTAGGCTTCGACGTAGGCTTTGAAGCGGGCGATCTGCTCTTCCGTGTAGGTGATGCCGTGCTCGTCGCCGTATTCTATGATCTTCTCGTAGATACCGCCCTCCTTCTCTTCTTCGTCCTCATAGAAGACATCGTCGGGTGTCCTCGGGATACATTCCTCGGGGTAGTCACTTGGGCGGGAAGGCATGGGAGGAAGAGCGGTAGCCGCAGGATCCTCGAGCCCTCCATTGGGTAAGATACTTGCCCCTACAGTCTCAGGACGAGTCGTAGGTCTATTGCGGTTCATTTGCCCCCATAGGCTGGTAGATCCAAGTAGGAGCACCAGAGCAAGGGTAGCCTGTCTGAGTCTATTCTGTTTCATTTCTTGCGATAGCGTCATTATCTAGTAGATCTAGGGGAGGTGCGCTTAGCCCTTGGAGGGAAGGCTAAGGGCAAAGGTCGAGGAGATACTGCGAGCGACTTGGTCTAGGCGCTCCCTGAGCGAGCCCTCCCACAGCCCTTCGCCTGCTCGGAGGGAAGCGATGAGACGCTTGACCTCTTCGTGCGAAAGGTAGGGCTCACCACTGGGGCGACGAGTGAACTGTAGAGCGTAGAGGTAGCCGACACCCCGTGAGACGAAGCGGAAGGCATCTTCGGGGCGTTCGTTGAGGTTGGCTAGGGTGTTCCGTCCCACGAGCTCCTCTAGGGCTCGGGCAGCGACTGCCTGCGCCAGTAGCGTACGGATGCTGCGTAGGTGCGACAGAGCCTCCTCGTAGCGGTACTCGGTGATAGCGAGGCGACCAAGGGCAAAGGCATTGAAGAGCTTCGTCTCCGATCCCCGTAGTCCCGTGAGGCTGTTGGACTGGAGGAGCTTCTGGGCTTGTAGGTAGTAGCCGTAGGCCAGATCCCATGTATGCTCCAGCGCCGTATAGCTGTGCCCTGGGACCAGCTGTGGGGCTTCGTGTGCCTGGATAAGCGTCTTGTCGGTGAGGAACTTCTCGTCAAGGTATTCCCCAAGAGCCTTGTCTAGGTACACGGCACCTAAGGTCATCCCTCGGTAAACCTCCGAGGGTGCGAAGCCATCGGCAGTGACGAAGAAGCGATCGTTGTCCCCTTGGTTGTAACCGATGAATCCCGTTTGTCCAGCGCTGGCTCTGCGGTTGTACCGCTCGGTAGCATACGTGTCTCCGTCGTAGCCAGCGGCTCTGCGCACATCGTCTAGGGTCTCGGCGAAGTCCGACAGGATCACCGAGCGATACTTGCTCTGCTGAGCGGAGGAAGCGATGAGGGGCTCTAGGGCGATCTCATTATTCCCCCCTTGGGCAAAGAGCTGCTTGAGCTCCTGCCAACGTGCGCCATTGAGGATATAGGCTGTGCGAAGGAATCGTGAGTAAAGCGTCTCAGAGGCAGAAGCTGCCTGCTGAGGTAGGAGTAGGTCTACACTGCTCGTCCCCTGACGCTTAAACGTGTAAGTGGGATCAGGGACGAGTGGAGCCTGGTACTGGCTCTCGACCACCTCCCCTTCCCAACGTGAGCAGGCTGGGGTAAGCGTGGTGAGTGCCAAGAGGAGTGCCCAAGAGCGGCTTGAGGTATAAGGCTTCATTTGCACTAAGGAAGTATAATGTACTTGCAGAAGGGAGCAGGCAAGCGTGCCTCACCCTCATCGTAGTTCTGTGTCTGGCGTGTCTCTAGTACCGGTGTGGCGAAGATGCCATCCGTAGAGACTGCTTGTAGGGAGACGTGGATCGTGGAGCCACGGGCAGCAGTGCCATTGACGAGGAGGAAAAGGGGCTGACCAGAGCTAAGCGTCAGCGTCTGGGTATGCTCCTTCCCGTCGTTGGGGATCAAGTTGGGGCTCTGAAGGGTCTTCTCTGTGCCCAGCTCGTGCAGCAGCTTGTCTGCTCCGACATAGCGAACGACATAGCGTGAGCGCACTTCGCTCTGCTTGCGCAAGCCTCCTTGATGGAGATCCGCTGGTTCGCTGAAGGAGTAGGTCAAGGTGACTCGGTAGGTGCGAGGTGTGCCAGGAAGCGTCACCCCTGGATAGACGAAGGTGCTGGGAGTCGTCTCGGGGTTGCCCGAGAGGATCGTCATATCTTCATAGCGACCGTCTGGACGCTCTACCCCACGGAATGGGAAGAGCTTATCATAGTCCTCCGTGGGATAGTCCACTGGGGTGTGCTTGCACCCTACGAGGGCGAGTGCTGTGAGCCCTACTAGGCTCTGCAGAAGTCTATTCATCGTGGTGATCGCATTAGTAGTAATCATGAGTGGCATCGGGATCATCGTAGAGCTCGGCGATGATGCCAGTCTCTACTCCCTCGGGGTGAAGGTGACGGCTCACTAAGCGTCTCGTGCGGTAGGGAGCATCGTACACCTCGACAAGTTCGGCAAAGAAGCGGTCTCCCTTGCGCTCAAAGTCTGAGAAGATGTACTTCGAACTATAACGGATACCTGTGAGGAAGGTGAGCCCCTCGGGGGTACCCACATAGCCCGATCCTAGCCCCACGATCGCCTGTGGAGGTCCATCGGGAATCAAGGCTTTGCGGCTAACAGCTGTGAAGAGTGCGTACCGCTGGGCGACGAGGTTGCGTCCATAGGAGGTGAGTTCGTTCCTCGTGCTATACTTCATTATGTAGTTGCTCAGGAAGAGCGTACGTCCTCCCTGATGGATACGTATCTGAGGATTGCGCATTTGCTCAAAGGCTATGCGGTGTCCCTCGGCTCTCTCAAGGCGAGCTGAGCGGTCTACGTCCTTAGCGATCCTACGAAGAATGAAGTAGGAGCATGCAGGCTTCGTCGTACGAGGGCTCTCGAAGATCAGTTGCCCATCAGCGTCTGTCCCTCGGAAGAGGAAGTCTAGCTCCCCCTCGTAGCGCTCCCCGATCAGCTCGGTGAGGTAACTACCGGTCGTGAAGCTTAGGCGAGTATAGGCAGCCTGACCAAGTTCGTAGGTAGACTTTTGGACGGCCTTGGCGGAGCCACCGGTGTAGTCCCCTTGTAGCTCAAGAGTACCATCTCTGTGGAAGGTCATCTGATAGTAAAAGCCTCCGTAACCGAGTTGGTTGGGGAACTTATGCTGGTTGATCTCCTCCTTTGGGTTGGTAAAGAGCAGGGAATCTGTCTTCGGGAAATAAAGGACTTCCCACCCCTGGGGAGCGGAGACTAATACCTCTCTTAGCGAGTCTTGTCGTGCAAGGCTTCGCTCGGTAGGGGTATTGGGGAAGACTTGATCATCCTTAGAGCATGCCCCTAGTAGGATGCTTGCCGCTAGGGCGAAGGTGATGCTAAGGCTGTGTCGCATGATGCTTGTCGAGATACTGGTTCATGAGCTGAAGGCTCTGTAGCTGGAGGCGTTGAAGAGGTATGCGCCAAGCCTCCTCAATGTACTTGGTGAGGAAGGCACGCTTCTGGACGAAGGCCTCATGAGCGATCTTGGCTTCCTCGGCATAGCGACGCTTAGCCACCTCGTCGCCGTCTGCGTCATCAGGGATAGCTGCATCCTGCTCTGCTCGAGTGATGGCTGCTGGGGTCTCGGTGAGTGTGACGCTGTACATCTCTGCTAGGTCTTCGCGTGCACCCAGCATCCCGAGGATGGAGTAGAAACCTCTGCTGTAGGCATACCTATTCAGGCCAAGACCTTCTCTAAGTCTCCCTGACTTCTCATAGCTACGATAGGCATCGGCGAAGGGCTCAGTGGTCGAGCTGTAGCGGTCTGGCCCCAACGATAGGAAGCGGTCATGGTCGTAGGGATGTATGGTCATGAGATGTCGGCCGATCTGGTGCTGAGCACTACGGACGAGGCGGTACACCTCCACGGGATTAGTGGGGGAGAAGGTGTCTACATTATATATGTATAGCTCGATGGAGGGGGCCTTGCGATTGAAGAGCAGATCTACGCCTTGTCCGTCTCTGTTGGCACCACCGTAGAGGTAAATGCGCAGTAGAGGATGGGCAGGGAGGAAGTCTCTGCTGGTGAAGAACTGCTTGTCTCGGTAGAGGCTGAGTACCGTTGCCTCCAGAGCTTCGAGTACGGGGCGTACTTGCTCGAGGCGTGGGGGATAGGTGTGGGTAGATCGCTCCGCATGGTTGCGATCCCATCTATAGATAACCTCGGCTTGGTAGGGGCGAGTGATATGCTCCTGACACCAGCGGTCTAGCTCGCTCTGCTGCTCGCTCACTGGGGGCAGGACGCTCCGCCCACTGAGCTGATCCTTCGAGCAAGAGGCTAGGGTCAAGCCGAGGGCAAGTGTGAGGGTGAGGTATATGGATTGTTTCATCATCGTTGGGGGATGCTTAGTGACGAATACGATGGTTGTTGCCCTCCCTTGGATTGGGCTCTAGGCCAGCGGTGATGGCTTCGGTGGGGAGCTGGAGGCACTGGCGAGGGTCGTCCTTCTTGAGTGGACGGTAGAAGCTACTCTTAGAGCTGCGTGTGACCTCGATATTGAATCGCCTCAGGTCAAACCAACGTAGTCCCTCCTCGAAGAACTCCATCTGACGTAGGTGCAGGATGGTACGTATCATCGGTAGCTGACGAACCGTAAGTCCATAGAAGGGAGCATAGAGCGCATAGTCGGAGGTCGAGCCCTGCGTGTAGCTATCGTTTGGGACAGCTGGCTCGTAGCCGAGCTTGCTCAGGGTGTAGGCCTTGAGGTCTAGGATGGCACGATCATACTCGCCTAGCATGGTGTAGGCTTCCATACGATTGAGTAGGACTTCGTCCGTGGTGAAGAGGACATTGGTCACTGCTAATCCTCGGGGGTGTACTTCGGAAGTCTCCTGCTGGGTAGCCCGTTCGTCGAACTTAGCTAGATAGCGTGTCGTGCGATAGGGCTCAGGGGCATAAACGAAGGGGTAGATAAGGGTCGCATCTCCCGATTGGTCGTCATCCTTGATGGTCTTTCGCTTGAAGATCTTGTCTACGATTCCCACAGTCGCCCCATAGCGATCGGTGGCGATCGAGCGGGAGAGACGGGACTCCGTAGAGGCAAGCATCAGGTTAGCCGCTGTCTGGGGAGAGCAGTAGATCTCGTGCAGTCGCTCCCTGCGTCCCTCTAGCTGTTCTTGATAGCTGATCCATGGACGTAGCGTCGTCCCTGGGGCATTGCCTAGCACGTAGTCGGCGTAGGCGATGCACTGCTTCCAGTCCCCCTTCATGAGGTAGAAGCGGGAGGCGAAGGCATAGGCTGCTCGCTTAGAGAAGTGGTACTTCGGCTGCTGATAGTAGCGGTCAGAGACGAGGGAGATCCCCCTCTTGAGGTCTTGCTCGATCAAGGTGTACACCTCCTCGACTGTCCCTCTCTTGTAGTCCACGAAGGCATGCTTCTCGGGCTTGGTTAGATAGGGTATGCCGGGGCTGGATGCAGAGCGTCCGTAGGGCTCTGACCATATATTCACGAGCATAAAATGCAGGTAAGCTCTTAGGAGGAAAGCCTCACCATAGAGAGCACGTGTGCGCTCATTCTTGGGGAAGGTCGAGAGGAGCTCCAGCACCTTATTCGCTTGGGCAATCCCTCGGTAGCATTCCCGCCAGTAGCTTAGTGGAGTGTCTAGATCCTCTTGGTCGTAATCCTCCCAGAGGTACATGGACTCCCCTAGGCGGGTCTGAATACCATTGACGCGCTCCTCGACATTGTCTGTACGGGGCTCTAGGAAGGGGATGTAGCTAGCCGTAGGGTAGGCTCCCGTGAGGAGCTCTTGGAGCTTGTCCTCGGTGTCTATACTGATGTCTAGAGCGGCATCGGGGTTCTTATCTAGGTATCCCTGACAGCCACCGAGCAGGAGGGCTAAGGAGACGAGTAGTAGTGATCGCTTTATCATCGTTGTCTATACGTACTTTGAAGTAGAAGGCAGACCCTGCTTGAGGTTCGTTTGTAACCTCTCGATAGGTACTATTGCTGCCTCAGGGGAGTTTCTATTGTTGCCTCTGAAGAGTTTCTATTGGAAGTCCCAAGGTGCACCTACGGCAGGGTCGATACCCCTGTCTTAAAATCCTATCTGTAGCGAGAGCGTGTACTGTCTAGGAGTGGGTAGAGATACCCCCCCTGCACGATAATACTCTGGGTCCTGTCCACGTAGACGCTTGTCGGAGTAGATGAGGAAGGGGTTCGTCAGGCTAAGCTGTAGCTTAGCTGAGTGTAGACGAAGCTTCTTAGCGAAGGCCTCGGAGACCCGATAGCCCAGCGAGACATGCTTCAGACGTACGAAACTACCATCGGCTACTCGCAGCTGGGAGTAGTTGTAGGTGCTATAGGCACGCTCAATATTCTCCCTACCCACCGCATTGATTAGATCCTGCGAAGGGATGGTAGGGACATCGGTATACTGTTCGTCCCCAGGATTCATCCAACGATTGCGGTATTCTCCTGAGAAGACATTGAGGTCAGCGAAGGTGGGGTCAAAGGTGGGGTTGAGTCGGATCTTATTGCCCGCCTGAGCCGTGATGAAGAGGGTGAGATCCCAGAGACCGTAGCGCAGGGTGTTCGATAGCCCACCGATGACCTGAGGCTCGATAGGCCCGTGATAGGTGAGGTAGCTCTTGGTGTACTGCGTGTCACTGAAGTCTGCACTGTAGACGTTGGCATCCTCACCATGATTGGTGGGATAGAGTCCAAAGTCAAAGGTGGGAAGCCCGTGACTATTGAGCCCTTGGAAGTTGTAGGAGAAGAGCGAACCCTTGGGGTAGCCCACGAGATTACCTCGGCCACGTCCAGCGACCATGTCTAGGGCGTTGGGGGTATTACGCAGTCTCGTGATCTTCTGGTTCATGAGGCTGAGGGTAAGGCTGCTGCTCCACGAGAGCTCCTTCGTCTCTATGTTGGTCGTGCTGAGTGAGAGCTCGATCCCTTGGGTGCGCATATCCCCGAAGTTGGCATACTTGTAGTACTGCCCCCCGATACCAGATGTGCGGACAAGGTCAATGAGGTCGAAGGCATTACGCTGGTAGAGATCCACCGTAGCTCGTACACGATCACCAGCCCAAGCGGTCTCGAGGCCCAGGTTGAGCTCGTACATCTTTTCCCAAGTGAGATCACGGTTCTCTAGGTGGCGAATGCGTAGGGCATTCTCTCGGTCCTGATAGCGACGAGGCGAGGTCGTTCCACCTTGGTAGACCGAGTTCGCATTGACAGCTTCCTCGTTCATCTTGGCGGTGAGTCCGTAGCTCATGCGCACAGCCAGACGGGAGAGTAGGGAAGAGGGATGGAAGAAGGCTTCTCGGTCGACGTTCCACTTCCCCCCGACATTCCATGTGGGAAGCCATTGGGTACGAGCGTTGCGCCCCGAAGCATTTGACCCTTCCATGTTGATCAGGGCATTGAGGATATATCGCCCGTCGTAGCCGTAGGTGGTGCTCGCAGAGAACGTCACACCTCGGTCATAGCGTCTAGAGTAAGCGAAGTAATCCTCCCCCTCACGAAGGAGCTTACTAAATATGCGAGGATCCGTGTTGATCTGCCCACCACGATCGTACTGCACACCGTAGCCCGTGAAGGGAGTATGCGAGCGGTCGGCATAGCGGATCTCAGTGAAGCCAAAGGCCTTGATATCATGGGGGCCTATATGGCGGTCATAGTCCAGAGCCAGACGCATGAGATAGCTCTTCAGGCTCGTCTCATCCTTCTTAAGTATCCCCCCATGAGGCAGAGCAACCTCGGGACGGCGCTCGGGATGCTCGGGGTCACGTAGCAGGTAGATGTTGGCCGAGGCTACCTCAGGGGTCTCCATGGCTCTGTAGGCAAGGACTTGGTTCGATCGCTCCGTGATCTCGTGAGCCATAGAGGTGTAGGCCTGTCGGGTGGAGACGAGGGCACGGGCCTCAAGATGCGGTAGGACCTTGTAGCTGGCTTCAGCTTGAGCCTTGAAGTCGAGCACCCCGATGTCCATGTGGTTGGAGCGGTATTCCTGATGGATGTTGAAAGGTGCCCAGTTGTTGCGGTACCGCTCCGAAGGTAGGAGCGTACGGCTTGTGCCCAGAGCATAGCTAAAGGGGTTGATATCGAAGTCTCTCTCGAAGGTCCCCAGCGTAGTATTCTTGCGCTGAGGTAGGGTGCCTGGCGCATTCTGTGAACGGATGTTCCCCTGAGCGGATAGTGTGACCTGCAGGCGATCTCCGAGATAGAAGGTATTCTTGAGATTGGCCGTGATGCGCTGTACCCGATCTGCTATCGTCCAGCCTCCGTCATAGAAGAAGCCCAGCGAAGCATAGGTGGCACTACTCCGTCCACCCGCACTGAAGCTCACGGTGTGGCTCGTCGTAGGTGTCAGGCGGAAGAGCTCGCTGAACCAATCGGTATTAGCTCGCTCGTGCTGCTCTAGGAAGGCTCTACGTGCCTCTGGTGTGTTCTCTAGCTTATAAGTCCCCGTCTCGGGATCGTACTCGGAGAGCGCCCTATTGAGTAGATGGTACACCCCACCACGACGGCCATAGAGTGAGCTAGCTAGGCTGAAGTAGCCCTTCTGTCTCATCTCTTCGTAGATCCCCATCGTCTCTTGTGAGTTCAATAGGTCATACTGGCTATAGCTGGGTCTGAGGCGCATAGTATTCTCCGTGGCATAGCTTACCCTCAGAGGTGTGTCCCTACGTCCCGACTTAGTCGTCACGACGATCACCCCGTTGAGTGCTCGTGCTCCATATATAGAGGTAGCAGAAGCATCCTTCAGTACCTGTATGTCTTGTATATCGGAGGCATTGAGTCCTGAGACAGCCGAACTGATGAGCGTCGCTGCGTCTCCCGATGCTAGCTGATCGAGGCTAAGGTGCACGAGGTCTTCATAGACCGCTCCGTCGATGACCCAAAGGGGCTGTACATTACCTAGTATAGATGCTCCCCCTCGGATATTGATGCGAGGTGCAGCACCGAATGTACCAGAAATGCTCTGGATGGATAAGCCTGGTACACGCCCTTCGAGCATACGAGATATATCCTGTGTCCCCTCTAGGTGGATGTCTCGCATCTTCACCGATGAGGCGGCACCCGTATAGACTCGGTTGCGGATCTTCTGATAGCCCGTCACGACGACATCCTCGATGAGCTTGTTGTCCTCCTCGAGGGTAATGGTAAGCCGTGCGCTATGGATCTTCACTTTCTTGGCTTGCATACCCACACTAGTCACGAGTAGAGTATCTCCTATGCGGGCGGTGATGGTGAACTTCCCTACGCTGTCCGTCAGCGTGCCTTGCGTTGTCCCCACAAGGCGTACGCTGGCTCCTATTAAGGCTTCGCCACGGCTACTGCGTACACTACCCGTGATCAGGCTCGCTTGTTGTGCCAGAGCACTGAGGGGAAGGGCAAGGAGGAGCAGGAGGCCAAGGCGTATGATGTATCTAAGTGATTGCTTCATGTCTAGCTAAGAGGCATTAGAGGTTGATACGTACTCCGCCATAGATACCGAAGGGATGACCGGGTCTGAGGCCAGAGGGATGACGAGAGACGAGATAGACCTTGTTCGCTAGGTTCACAGCGTTGAGGCTTAGGGTGAGGTGGCGGTTGAGGCGCGCCTTGAGTGATGCGTCTAGGATCGTATGGCTAGGAATAAGATGTGCCTTGGCGATACGTCCCTGCCCTGGGGTCGTGCGCATGTCCGAGTTGTAGCGGACGCTGAGGTTAGCTTCTAGCCACTTGTACTCTAGCCCGAGCTGGGCATTCGCTGCATGTCGGAAGATATAGGGCAGTTCATCCCCTGCGAAGACTTCCCCCCAAGCGGAGGAATAGAACTCGTTCTTCATCTGGGTATCGGTCAGGGTGTAGCTGACCTGAAGGGGAAGGCGTACTCCCCAGCTCTTAGGCAGGGGTTGCCAAGAGGCTAAGAACTCAAGCCCCTGTACACGTGCTGCTCCTACGGTGAACTGATCTAGCGTACCCTGTCCGCCCGCAGCGGCGAGGTCACTGCCAAGCATGTTGGAGTAGTCATTGTAGTAGCCGATCGCTTCTACCTTCAGATCCTCTGTAGTGAGGCGTATCCCTGCTTCTAAGTTGATGCTCTTCTCGGGCTTCTGCTGGTAGTAGGTCATCACGCTTGGGGGAGCGAAGCCCTGATGGATACCTGCGAATATGGAGAGGGGACGAAGGATGCGGTAGTTGATCCCGAGGCTAGGAAGGAGTGCGGTAGCATGGTTCCTTCCCTCGATGCGTAGGTGGCCCGTGCGTCTTGGGTCTTTGGTCGTATAGTCTCGCTTGTACAGCTCTACGTCCTCGAGACGAAGCCCAGCGGTGATGGTCCATCCCGCCCGTGACCACTTCCCAAGGAGATAGGATGCGAAGGCGTGGGCAGTAGTGATGCGGTTGCTCTGCGAGCCGGGTTGTCCCGCACGGAAGAGGCTCATCTTCCCGCCTTCGATGGAGTAGCTATCATCGTGCTGGAAGCGGTCTTCTAGGTCGGCATGATAGCGGGCTCCGGCCTCGAGCAGAAGGTAGCTCGAGAGGAAGGGGAGGCGATACTCCACCTTCGTCTGTATCCCACGCGAATGGTAGGAGCGCTGGTTGGCTCGAAGCATAAGCGCTTCGCCGAGGCGGTCGGTGGCACCGGTGAGGATGTCTAGGTAGCGGGCATTGGTCTCGGGGTCGGCTAGTATCTCTTCGATGCTTCGCTTTTCGCCTTTCTGGTCTCCGATGCGCACGTCGTTGAGCTTATACCAGTTGCGCCAGAAGTAATTGTAATAGGCACTCGTCGTCACCTTCAGTCCGCCCGTGAAGTCGATGAGGTGGGTCAAGGCTGTCTGCGTGTGGCGAGTCTGCAGCTGGTCCATCTGGGCACCACGGTAGCGGTAATAGGGGCGGGAGGCGAAGTCCTGCTCACTCAGCCCTACGTAGCTCTCATCGGAATGTTCGTTCGAGAAGCCGAGCTTCAACTCCAGTGCCTGACGGATCTCAGCATCCTCGTCGCTATGAATGCGGAGCTTTCCGACGACATCATTGCGGTAGAAGCCTGTTCGTTCATTGGGCTCATCCTTCTTAAATCCCTTCGATTGGTAGCGAAGGTATTCGACTAGGTAACCGACATGCTTGTGGTCGCTACCCAGATGAGCGTAGGTATTGAAGGTGCCGAAGCTCCCATAGGAAGTGCGGAGGCCTGCTTGGAAGCTCTTGGGGATGGGGGTCGATACCATGTTCACAGCGCCCCCCGTGGTGAAGGGGCCGTACTGCACTTGGCTACTTCCCTTGAGCACCTCAATGGCATACATGCGGGCTACGTTGGGGAAGTAGTAGGCGGCAGGGGCGGCATAAGGGGCGGGGGCTGCAAGGATCCCGTCTTCCATGAGCGAGATACGTTCGCTGCGCTCGGCCTTCGTCCCTCGCAGGCTGATGTTTGGGCGTAGGCCGTAGCCATCTTCTTCGTAGATGTTCACGCCCGGCACGGCACGTAGCATACGGCTGATGTCTGTGTAGCCGAACTTCTTCAGTTCCTTTGGCGAAAGGTAATAAGCTGAACCCGTACGGTTGCGCGCTTCGAACTTGCTGCCCAGCATCTGCCGAGCATAGACCACGACCTCGTCAAGTCGGCGGACGGAGTCCCTCACTTCGCCGAGGCTATCTGTCGGGGCTACTTGCGCCTTCGCTGCAAGGGTCACGGAGCCAAGGCACAGTGTAATGGCTAGTCGTCTAGCTGTGTGGTACATATTTGTCTATAGTGTTGTCTTTTTGTGTTCTCTAGGCGCACGAGTTGGCTAGCCTTCTCTGGTTCAGATAAAAGGCTATACATAATAATACGTGTCTGTGGAGCAGAGGATGTTCCTCCAGTAACCTAGGCAATCTCGCCCGCAAAGGTATATCATCTCTCTCCGCTATGAAATACCTAAAAATGGGGGTTTTTCTTCCCCGAAGCGCCTCCGATCTACCTTCTTTTATAGCCCCGATGGGTCTTCTTTCGGGGTGAAAAAGCTCGTCTTTCGAGGGGCGAAAAAGTCCTTTCCGCAAGGCGAAAAATTTCTGTGCGCACGAAAATAAATTTCCGCATATGCGAAAATATTTTTCCGTATATGCGGAAATAAATTTTCTTATATACGGAAATTTTAGCCCTTCGCCGAGTGTCCTTTTTGCCCCCGCTGAAGCCTTCCCCGAGGCTTCGTAAGAGCGGGCTGGAGAAGGGGCGCTCCGAAGGGCGAAAGAGCGCTTGGCGAAAAGCCTTCGAGGCCATCGGCAGATATTGCCCTAGATGCCGTATCTTTGCATTCCACAAGAGCTTGGGCGGCCAAGTCCCACCTCCTTCGGGGAGCGCCCCTAGCCAATCAAAGACAACGATGCTGAAATTCGATATCCATAAGACTTGTACGAAGACCGCCGCACGTGCCGGCCGCATAGAGACTGACCACGGAGAGATCCTTACGCCCATCTTCATGCCCGTCGGCACCGTCGGCTCGGTCAAGGCCGTCCATATGCCCGAGCTGCGTGACGACATCCGTGCGCAGATCATCTTGGGGAATACCTATCACCTCTACCTGCGCCCCGGTCTCGACACGCTCTACAAGGCGGGCGGCCTGCACCGCTTCAATAGCTGGGACGGCTCCATCCTCACCGACAGCGGAGGCTATCAGGTCTTCAGCTTGGCGCACCGACGTAAGATCACCGACGAAGGCGTGACCTTCCGCTCCCATATCGACGGATCCAAGCACCTCTTCACCCCCGAGCGAGTCATGGACATCGAGCGAATCATCGGTGCGGACATCATCATGGCCTTCGACGAATGTTGCCCCGGAGACGCGGACTTCCACTATGCGAAGAAGTCGCTGGCGCTGACCGAAAGTTGGCTGCGCCGCTGCGTGAATCGCATCAACGAGACCGATCCGCACTACGGCTATCATCAGAGCCTTTTCCCCATCGTGCAGGGCTGCGTCTACCCCGAGCTGCGTACTCGGGCCGCCGAATACGTTGCCTCGCTTGGTGCTGAGGGCAATGCCATCGGTGGCCTCGCTGTCGGCGAACCTACGGAGAAAATGTACGAGATGGTCGAGCTCACCAACAGCATCCTCCCCAAGGACAAGCCCCGCTACCTCATGGGCGTAGGCACGCCGATCAACCTGCTGGAGAACATCGCCCGTGGTGTCGATATGTTCGACTGCATCATGCCCACCCGCAACGGGCGCAACGGCCAGCTCTTCACCAGCTACGGCACGATCAATATCCGCAACGCCAAGTGGGCGCAGGAGTTCAGCCCCATCGATCCCGAGGGCACGTCCTTCGTCGATCAGCAGTACAGCCTTGCTTATCTGCACCACTTGATCAAGGCCGACGAGATCCTAGGCCTTCAGATCGCTTCGATCCACAACCTCGCCTTCTACCTGCGCCTCGTCCGCGAGGCTCGTGAGCATATCCTCCTCGGAGACTTCTCCGAATGGAAGGACAAGATGGTGCGCCAGCTCGATAACCGCCTCTAAGCCCCTTCTCCCCCGAGTCGCTATGAGTTCCATTCCCCACTCCGACGAAGAGCTCCACGAGGTGCACGATACAGCAGAGCCCAGAGAGGCTTCTGCCGATGGGCACTCCACGACAGAGCCCGAGCCTTCTACGCTAGAGGGCGAGCCCGCTACATCTGAGCCCGAGGCGAAGAAGCCCTACCGCCCTTGGCTCGGACGAGTGGATAGGTACATCATGCGTACCTTCATCACCACCTTCCTCTTCTCCATCGGCTTGATCCTGGCGGTGGCGGTGGTCTTCGACGTAAACGACAAGATCACCGACTTCCTCAAGCCCGAAGTGCCCCTGTCGGCGATCTTCTTCGAGTACTACCTCAACTTCATCCCCTACTACGCCAATCTCTTCAGCCCGCTCTTCGTCTTCATCTCGGTGATCTTCTTCACCTCGACGATGGCTGCCAATTCGGAGATCATCGCAATGCTCGCCAGCGGAATGAGCTTCCGCCGACTCCTGCGTCCCTACATGGTCTCGGCGCTTATCATAGCCTCCTTCACCTACGTGCTCAATGGCTTTGTGATCCCCGCCGGCAACCGTGTGCGCCTTGACTTCGAGCAGAAGTACCTCAAGAGCAAGTCCGAAAGCTACACCTCCAACATCCAGATCGCCATCGCCAAGGATACCTATCTCTATATACGAGACTACGAAAGCCTCTCACGGGTAGCTACGTCGCTGGCGGTGGATCAGTTCAAGGGGCACAGCCTCGTCTCACGGATGACTTCGGACGAAGCCGTCTACGATACCTTGGATAGATGGCATCTGAAGGACTTCCACATCCGTCGCTTCGAAGGGCTGAAGTCCTCCGACACCGTGGGCTACGACCTAGATACGAATCTCCGCATTCGTCCCTCGGACTTCCTAGTCAATGAGAAGGACGTGGCGAAGATGCGCAACGACCAGCTTACCCGCTACATTGACCGACAGCGGGAGCGAGGAGCCAGCAATACCCGTCTCTTCCAGACCGAGCTGCACAACCGCTATGCGGCGATCTTCTCTGCCTTCATCCTGACCTTCATCGGCGCTGTCCTCTCGGCGAAGAAGGTGAAGAATGGACTCGGGATCAACCTCGTCATCGGCTTCTCGCTTTGTCTGGCTTATATCCTTGCGACTTCGCTGACGGCGCAGGTCTCCAATGTCGGACTTATGGCACCGTGGATCGCCGCTTGGCTTCCGAATGTCGCCTTCGTCCTAGCCGCCCTCTTCCTCTGGCGCAAGGCTCCCCAATAACACGATATCCCGTCTATGAAAGAAAAGATACAGCGAGCCGTCTCTATCCAAAATCGCCGTGCTCGCTTCGACTACGAGCTCCTCGATACCTATACCGCTGGGATGGTCCTCGTCGGGACCGAGATCAAGTCCCTTCGCCAAGGTAAAGCCAGCCTAGTGGATGCCTTCTGCTACTTCCACAACGGTGAACTTTGGCTCAAGGGCGCTAATATCAGCGAGTACTTCTACGGCTCGTACAACAATCATGCGGTTCGCCGAGACCGCAAGCTCCTGCTCAGTCGCAAGGAGCTTCGCAAGCTCGAAGGCTATGTCCAGAGCCCAGGCGTGACCATCGTCCCCGTCAAGATCTTCATCAATGACCGAGGGCTAGCGAAGGTCGTCATTGCCCCTGCCCGAGGGAAGAAGGTCTACGACAAGCGTGCTACGATGCGTGAGCGCGACGACCGCCGTGAGATGGATCGAGCTATGAAGCGCTAACTAAAGATCCTCCCATGCAGACCATCTACGACTTCATCGCTCAGACCCCTTCGGGTGAGCCCGTGCGCCTCTCTCAGTACCGAGGCAAGGTCCTTCTCATCGTCAATACCGCAAGTAAGTGTGGCTTGACCCCTCAGTTCGCTGGCCTCGAGAAGCTCTACGAACTGTATTGCGACGCAGGGCTTGTGATCCTAGGCTTCCCATGCGGGCAGTTCCTAGGACAGGAGCTGAAGACGGGGCTAGAGGCTTCGCAGTTCTGCGTGCGTAGCTATGGGGTGACTTTCCCTATGATGAAGAAGATCTCCGTCAACGGCCGAGATACCGATCCTATCTTCACTTACCTCAAGCGGAGAGCACCTGGGGTGCTTGGTAATTGGATCAAGTGGAACTTCACCAAGTTCCTCATCTCTCGGGACGGGCAGGAGGTCCTCCGCTTTGCGCCGATGACTCGCCCCGAAGCCCTCGAGCCTGCCATCAAGCGCTTCCTCGCCGCTCCCCAAGACCTCTAGAAGACGGCGCTCCTCTTAGTTTTTACTAACTTAGATGCACCGAGCTCCCCCTACTCATAGAGAGGGGAAGCTTTTCTTAGAACCCCTAGATAGAATTAACGATGATGGATAAACGCACAATCCCCAGTTCAGAGCTGATCATCAATGGTGACGGCTCGGTCTTCCACCTGCACCTTCGTCCCGAGCAACTCGCTGATCGAGTCTTCCTCGTAGGCGACCCCGCACGAGTCGATATGGTAGCCTCTCGCTTAGATTCGATCGAGTGTAATGTCTCGAGCCGAGAGTTCCACACGATCACAGGTACTTATCAAGGTAAGCGTATCAGTGTCGTCAGCCATGGGATCGGGACGGACAACATCGACATTGTCCTCAATGAGCTCGATGCCCTAGCGAACATTGACTTCGAGACCCGTCAAGAGAAGGAGAACTTCCGTCAGCTCACGCTCGTCCGTGTCGGTACCTCTGGAGGCTTGCAGGATGAGACTCCTATCGGTACGTATGTGGCTGCCGAGCATTCGGTGGGCTTCGATGGTGTGATCTACTTCTATGCAGGCACCGAGCGCATCCGTAATAGAGCCTTCGAGGAAGCGCTTATCAAGCAGCTGGATTGGCGAGTTGAAGGTCTTCGTCCCTACGTAGTAGCTGCTTCCCCCGATCTCATTGAGCAGATCTGTAAGGATGATATCCTTCGAGGAAATACCATCGCAGCGAATGGCTTCTATGGGCCTCAGGGAAGACAGCTTCGTCTCCCCTTGCAAGATCCCGATCTGAATAAGAAGATCCAAGCCTTTGACTTCGAAGGTCGCCATCTGACGAACTATGAGATGGAGAGCTCTTCGCTGGCAGGTCTAGCGGCACTCATGGGGCATCGTGCGATGACCGTGTGCTGTATCATCGCAGGGCGTAAGGCTCAGAACATGAATACCGACTATAAGGGTAGTATCGAAGGGCTGATTGACCTCGTCCTTGAGCGTATCTAGATCAGCATTCATTTGACTATTCGATGGAGACTCTTTCGCTTCGAGCGATCTTCTTCGTATTTATAGGAGGAGGCTTAGGTAGCCTCCTCCGTTATTTCATGGGGTGGGGTGTAGCTCGCTTGCTTGGTCATGCTACGGCATGGACAACCTGCGGGGTCAATGCCTTGGGTTCGCTTTTGATTGGCTACCTGCTTGGACTCTCCGCTCGAGAGGTAGGACTGAACGAGGGGTATCGCTATCTCCTCATTATTGGACTCTGCGGTGGATTTACGACCTTCTCTACTTTCTCTTCCGATGTGCTCCATTATCTGCGGAGTGGATCGTATCTTCAAGCTTGCTGCTACCTCCTACTTAGTGTCTGTTGCGCCCTCCTCCTTGTCTACCTAGGATTTCGCTGGGGGCGCTCGTAGATCGCTTCTAGCTGCGACCTATTTATATTGTGAAGGCTCCAGACCGTGTACCTCTCTTGAGAGGGCACGGTCTGGAGCCTTACCATTTGCTAATGGGGATAGCTAGAGGCGATAGCTGATATTGCCTGAGAGCCAGAAGCCAGGCTGAGGTACCCCTGCGATATCTGAGTACTGCGTATCGGTGAGATTATTCATCTCGAGACCTACACGCAGGTGGCGATTGATGAGGTAGTCGATCTTCAGATCAAGTGTAGCAAAGGGAGAAGGCTGATTGACTCGATCTTGGTAGCGAAGAGCCCAGAGAGCTTCAATGCGCTTTGATACCTGGTGGGCAAGCTGAGCGGTGAACTTGTGGCGCAGATAGTTCAGAGCATACTTCGATACGGCGACACTAGGAGCATGGTGCTTCTGCGTCATGTAGAGGTAGTCGAGGCTGAGCTTGCCTCCATCGCCGAGCAAGGGGAGGTATTCGGCAAGACGTAGCGTAAGACCTGCTTCGATCCCTTGGTTTGTGAGCTCTGAGATATTATGCGAGGTGAAGAAGGCCTCTGTGGGATCGAACTTCACCCAGTCAAGGAGATTACTTCCCTTCATCAAGAAGTAGGAGAGGTGTGCCCGAAGGAGCGAAGTCTGGTACTTGACGATCCCCTCGAAGGAATGTGCATACTCAGGCTGTATATTATCCCCGTGCTTGTGGTTGGGGTCAGAATACCAGAGGTCATTGAAGGTGGGCAGGCGCATGGATTTACTCCAAGTAGCAACGAAGCTCCATCGATCTAAGGGGTGGTAGTTGATGCTTACCGATGGGAGGAAGTTGTACTTGTCCTTCAGTAGGGAGTTATGGCTGAGGAGACCACCAGCCGAGATCAACCACTTGTTTAGCTTCACGGTGTGCTCTAGGCTCAGATTCGTATTGAATCGGCTTCCGTGCTTGGTGTAGTAGCTCTCGGGCTTGGATCGAGGTGTCCCTAGCTTATTGCCGACGACTTCTTCGTAGCGGAGTTCACCAGCGAGCGTCGTAGTCCCAAGAATGGAGCTGTAGTTCATGATAAGCCCTGCTCCGTAGTTATTCACGATGTGGTGATTCTGACCGATGGTCGAGCCCTTGATGAGGTTGAAGCGGTCAAACTCATGGTCCCAGTAGAGCGTAGGCAGTAGGCGAAGACGGGAGGAGCCAAGGTCACCACGTAGTGAAGCAGCAGCACGGTGGGTGTGTTCGTACTGGTTGGGATACTTAGGGGAATAGAAGCTATTTGCGCCAAACTGCTTATCACTATAGCCTAGCTGTAGGTCGAACTTATTCTCTCCCGATAGAGCGAGACGAGACTGCCAGAGTGCATTGTAGATCTCATAGTCGGTATTAGGGCGGTAGCCAGAGCTGGATCTACGGCTGAGGGAGAGGCTATTCTGTGTCTTCCCTAGGGCAAGTGCACCACGAAGTTCGGCTCCAGTGAGGCGGTGCATCCCTGCAGATACCTTGGCATAGAGCGACTTCTCGGTGTCGTGCTTGGTGATGATGTTGATGGCACCAGAGAAGGCCCCCGTTCCGTAGATCAGAGCAGAAGGCCCACGGAGGATCTCGATGCGCTCGATGTCAGAGAGATTGATGGGGAAGTCGAAGCTTAGGTGCCCAGTCTTACTACTACTGAGGTTGATGCCATTGAGGAGAATGATGGTCTGATCATGTGAGCCCCCACGGATGGAGATATCTGCTTGTACTCCCTGTGCGCCACGCTGAGCGACATCGATCCCTGCGACATAGGTCAGGAGTTCTTGGATACTTCGTGCAGGAGTTTGCGCAATCTCTTTGGCGGAGATGACGGTGACGAGACGTGTCGCTTCGTTGAGCGGAGTAGCGACCTTGGATGCGGTCACAGTGACCTGATCGATCTCCTTCTCAGGCTCACCTTCTATGGCTTGGGGAGCTGAGGCAGATACATTCTGGGCACTAGCCGTCGAGATGTAAGCGCAGGCTAGGGCAAGGCTGGAGAGTGTACCGATGTTGATGACTCGGTGCATGGTGTTGAAGGCTCCGTAGCTTTTGCGTGTCATACGTCGGAAGCGGAGGACGGAGCAGGAGAGCAAGTTTAGTTGCTGCATCTGTAAATAAATGATTGGTTATACGTGTACTTCCTTCTTCTCTGGATCACGAAGGATCCACAGCCCAAGGAAGGTGAAGAGTCCATTGAAGAGTAAGATCTCATAGCCGACCTTATAGCCCCAAAGTGTCTCTAGAGTCAGCGAGAGGCCATAGCTGACGAAGGGAGAGAGTAGGCATAGGTAGGGAGTGAGGTGATCCCGTACACCTCGTCGGGTGAAGAGCCCAAAGGCATAGAGTCCCAAGAGAGGACCATAGGTATAGGAGACGGCGGTGAAGATCGTGTTGAGTAGCGAACTCTGCTGTATGCTCCCGATGAAGAGCACCATCAGAGCAAAGGCTGCACACATCCCGAGGTGGATCCACCAGCGCTTACGTTCGCTGGAGTGATCTCCATCGAGCTTCATCCCGAGGAGGTCGGTGCAGACCGAGGTCGTGAGGCTTGTCAAGGCGGAGTCAGCGTTGGAGAAGGAGGCTGCTGTGATCCCCAGCGTGAAGAAGATCAAGACCCATGAGCCGAGATAGCCAGAGGCTAGGAAGGGTAGGATATCATCGCCCCGCTCGGGGAGGGTCAAGCCATGAGCTTCTCCATAGTGGAGGAGTAGGATCCCGAGGACAAGGAAGAGGAGGTTCAGCGGAAGGAATCCAAAGCCATAGGTCAGCATATTGGTCCTAGCCTCTCGGAGGGTACGGCAGGTGAGGTTCTTCTGCATCATGTTCTGGTCAAGCCCCGTCATCACGATGACGATGAAGGTCCCACTGACGATCTGCTTCCAGAAGTAGAGGGGGCTTGTCCAGTCATCAAAGACAAAGATGCGACTGTGCGGATCTTGACGCACGAGACGGACGATGCCAGGGAGATCTAGACCGAGCTCCGCAGAGACGACATAGATGATCAGCACAAGGGCGAGCACGAGGCAAGCTGTCTGAAGGACATCCGTCCAGATGATCGTGCCCATCCCGCCACGCTGTGTGTAGAGCCAGATGATCGCTACCACTGCAAGGACCGTCACGGGGTAGGGGACACCCAGCGGAGCGAATACTAGCTGCTGAAGGATGAGCGTGATGAGGAAGAGCTTCGCTGCAGCTCCGAAGAGCTTCGAGACTAAGAAGAAGAGTGCTCCTGTGCGGTAGCTATGCTTACCGAAGCGTTGCTCTAGATAGGTGTAGATCGATACGAGCTGCAGTCGGTAGTAGAGGGGTAGCAGAATGTAGGCAATGACGATATAGCCCACGAAGAAGCCCATGACGAGCTGGAGATAGGTCATGTCCATCCCTCGCACCATCCCAGGGACGGAGACGAAAGTGACCCCAGAGATCGAGTCGCCGAGCATGCCGATAGCGACGATCCACCAAGGGGTGGTACGCCCAGCGAGGAAGAAGTCAGCATTGCTCCCCTCTCGGCGTGTGAGCCGAGTGATCAGGAAGAGGAAGAGCAGATAGAGAACAAACGTAAGGAGTACGCCCTGTGCCATAGTGAAGCGAGCTCTACCGACTAGTGATTGTACTGAACCTCCCAGTCCTGCTGGGTAGTGACCTTGCCACAGTCCTTGATCATCTGCATATCCTCCTCTGCTTGGCGACCGATCGTCGTCAGGAGATCGCCTGTGATGGCAGCATTGATCCCTACATAGATCGCCTTGCGCTGTGTCTCGGGGGAGAGCTGAGCACGACCGCCAGAGAAGCGGAGGAAGGCCTTGGGATTGACGAGACGGAAGACTGCGATCGTGGAGAGGATCTCCTCTTCGGTCAGTGGTGTAGAGGAGCCAAGAGGTGTTCCTTCGATCGGCTGGAGGATGTTTATGGGGATGCTGTAGCTCCCCAGTCGCTTGACATAGAAGGCAAATTCGATGCGCTGGCGTAGGCTCTCGCCCATGCCGATGATGCCTCCGCAGCAGACACGCATCCCGACACGTCGTGCTGCCTCAAGGGTCGCTTCCTTGTCTTCTTGGGTGTGTGTGGTGCAGAGCTCACGGAAGTAGCTCGGTGCCGTCTCCATGTTGCAGTGATAGGTCGTGACTCCGTTGTCGAAAAGCTTCTGAAGCTGGGCCTCGGAGAGTAGGCCTAGCGAAGCACAGCACTTGAGATCGGGGTTAGCTCGCTTGATGGCACGGTAGCTGACGGACATCATATCGATCTCTCTGTCGGTCTGTCTACGGCCACTTGCCACGAGGGAGAAGCGCCCGATACCCTGCTTGTGGTTGTAGGTAGCTTGAGCAACACAAGCACTAGGGCTAACTACTGCGTAGCGCTCTGCTGAGGTCGCATAGTGGGCACTCTGAGCACACCACTTGCAGTCCTCTGGGCAGTTGCCACTCTTAGCATTGATGATCGAGCAGGTGTCGAAGGCATTGCCCATGAAGTGCTCTGTGATCTCGTGTGCAGCCTGGTAGAGCTCCTCCTTGTTGGGGGAGGAGAGCAAAGCAAGCGCTTCGTCTTCGGTGATCTCGCCACCTGCGAGGATGCGTGCTTTGATGTCTTGGATCATAGTCGTCTATGAATGATAAATCGGAAGAGGTCGTATAAAGAAGCGTTGCCTCACCACCCTATACGCTCTCGGAGAGCTGAGGGTGGTGAGGCAACGCTTTAAGTAGTAGTATGCTTGGTATAGGGTAGGGTACTACCCGCTTCAGCTGTGCTTAGTGACAGTGAAGTGCTCTGCTCTGTGGGGGCAAGGCCAAGCGAGAGGGTACGCTTAAGAGTCTCCTCCTGTAGCTCGTCTTGCTCATCCATACGGAGGAGACCAAGCGTAGCGATATGGACTGCGAGCGAGGTGGTCTTACCCGCCAAGCGCTCAAGGACGTTCAGAGCTAGATGCCCGATCGTGACGCACTGACCTAGACTACGGAAGACGGCTGCTCGGCTCCGCGTCCAGCGACGGAAGCAGAGCTGGCTAGCAGTCTGTAGTGGAGTAGTCTGAGGGTGCATCGCAGTCCTTTGGTCTGTATGTGGTTAGCTGTTTCTCTTACTTAGCTACACGCTCCAGCCACTTGACCATGGCAAGCATCGTGATCATCGAGGCAGCACAAGCACCTACGAAGACGAGCCAGCAAGCCCAGAGAGGGATGCTCGTGTAGAGTACACCACCGATGAAGAGGAGCGAGTTCCCTAGAGCCGTAGCAGCGAGCCAAGCACCCTGCATGACCCCTTGGAGGTGAGGAGGAGCGACCTTCGATACGAAGGAGAGGCCTAGAGGAGAGATGAAGAGCTCAGCCATCGTGAGGATGAAGTACATCCCGACCATGACCCAAGGAGTGAGGAGCATGTCGTGCTTAGCTGCTTCGCTCATCGTGCCGAGGGTGCTCTGTTCGGGCAGACCCAGTGAGCAGACCATGAGGAAGACATAGGCCAGAGCAGCGATACCCATCCCGATAGCGATCTTGCGTGGAGCAGAGGGTTCCTTACCCTTAGCACGCAGACGACCGAAGACATACATCACAAGGGGTGTGAGGAAGACCACGATCATAGGGTTCACCGACTGGAAGATCTCAGCTCCCTTGATCTGCGTGAAGCCTAGGTCGATCTTGATGACGCTCAGGTCTACATAGTCACGAGCGAAGTAGGTCAGCGAGTAACCATTCTGGTGGAAGGACATCCAGAAGAAGATGACGACACCGAAGACAGCGAAGAGTGCATAGATACGCTGCTTGATTTCAGCTGCGCTCATCTGGACTTCTTCCTTGCCAGCAACTGCACCATCGGCAGCGACTTCCTTCTTGCTTGGATCGGGGAACTTCTTCTGGTTGGCGAGGAAGATAACCATCGATACGCAGATCATCACTACGGCAGCGATGAAGGCATAGTGGAAGCCACGGCTGAAGACTTCGAGGTACTGATTGACGAAGTCGTGCAGGCTATCGAAGGTCTGACCATTCGTGGATACCTTACCCATGAGGCTCTGGAGGTTCTCAAGAGCCTGCTGAGGCATCTGGTCGCCTTCACGCAGATACTGATGACAGAGAGCTGGGAGCTCAGCGCTGTAGTCGAAGCCATTGTGGCTCAGCCACCAGTTGCGGATCCCTACTGCCATGAATGGGGCGAAGATCCCCCCGACATTGATGAACATGTAGAAGATCTGGAAGCCTGCGTCACGAGCACTCTGGTAGAGAGGGTTGTCGTACATCTGCCCGATGAGTACCTGCAGATTCCCCTTGAAGAGACCGTTCCCAAACGCAATGACTCCGAGCCCAACGCAGGTCAGCGTGAGGTAAAGAGGAAGGTTGGGTACTGGCGTAGGCGTGGGGATGGCGATCAGCACATAGCCAAGAGCCATGACGACTAGACCGGTGACGATGGTTGCCTTGTACTTCTTAGATCTGTCAGCGATGACTCCACCGACGAGCGCTAGGAGGTAGATCGAAGCGTAGAAGGCCGAGTACACATACCCTGTCACCTGCTCACTCAGACCGAACTTGGCTGAGATGAACAGCGTGAGGATCGCCATCATGATGTAGAAGCCGAAGCGCTCTCCCATGTTTGCGAGAGAGGCCGCGATCAATCCCTTAGGATGATTTTTGAACATAAGTTTGGGTTGTTAGGATGAGTATTGTTATTAAGTAATTCTTTACTCCTAGGTTGAATTAGGCAAGTGAGTATTTACCCTCGTTTACTCCTGACGGATGTCTAGGATAGCACCTGAGCGGATATCGAAGTAGATGGCCGTGGTGTTGGAGGGATTGAGGTTAAGCATCTTCGGAGCCAATGCTTGAGGAGCACCAAGCTGAGCGAGTCGGAGCTTCTCTTCGGTGAGCTTCTTACCCTCATAGTCGATGGAGACAAGCGCTTCACCAGGCTGGATATAGACGATGCTATTCTCCAGCATCTTGTCCTTCTTCTTTTGCTCCTTGTCATTGAGCTCGGGTGCATGCTCTAGAATGCGTAGACTGAGCCGTATGGGTGCTCCGCTGAGGTCATCTGCTGAGGTGAGACCTGCGACAGAGGAGAAGCGAGCGAGGGTATAGTCCTTGAGCTCCTGCCCCGAAGGGGTGTAGTGCAGGACATACTGGGTGACACGCTCTGTGGTATCTCCGAGGAAGAGGCGCTGTGTGCGTCGCTCCTCTGTGCGAAGCTGCTCGATAGCTAGTCGCATAGATTCGCCATCCTTGGGCATATTGTCTACTGAGCCCGTGACGATATTCATCAGATTTTCCCTAAGCTCATAGAGGTAGCTAGCAGCGATCTCTGCTTGCTTGGCTTTGGATCCTGCTTGCGAATACTCACGAGCTAGGGCAGGCAGGGCCTTGTCCGAGCTCTTGTCTAAGAGCAGCTGTGTGGCGGGGCGGACTTCCGATAGACTCTTGGGTAGTTCCTCGCCTCCGTTGATGGAGTAGAGGATGCCTGTGTCGGTGAGCTTGACGAAGGGAGCAAGCGTCTTCTTGTCGAAGGCGATGAGGTACTGATGGGTGGAGTCGGGGCGTCCGATGGTGTGTAGTTCACTAGAGAGGAGCTCATAGGTATGAGCGGGTGTATCGGAAGCCCACTTGTTGAGGTATCTATCCGCATAAGAGGCGAGGACCCCAGGGGTATAGACGAGCTCTCGCACGGTGAGTACGACCTCTATCTCTGTCTGTGGTAGACGATAGACGATACCGTAATCTGTTTCTTTCGTCACATCGTAGCGTCGGACTCGGGTCTGAGCGCTAAGGGAGGCGGCAGAGATCAGGATAAGTCCGAGGAGCGCTATCCAGCGATCTAATCGTTGCATGTAGGATCTTTGTCTTGATGAGTGAGCGGACAATTGTTAGCAAAACTAGTAAAAAAGCAGGGATTTTCAAATGGTTAGCTTCTCGGGAAGAGGAAGGTGACTCCTTTTGGAAGCTGAGGGGAAGAATGGCATTGCTCTCACCGCTCTCCAGCTTCCCCTTCTGCTGTGCTTTTTCCCCCCACCAAGGATACCCCCAAAAGAAACCTACGGTAGGTCGTCGATGCGACCCACGGTAGGTCGGTGAGGCGACCTACAGTAGGTTTTAAGAGCGACCTACCGTAGGTCGTTTTTCTGCTTCTTCAGCTGGAGCACTTAGAGAGGATGTTGAGGGCGGGTATGGAGCGACTTTGGGGGAAGGAGATGGGGGCACATTGGGATAGGGAGGAGAGCTAATATGGGGGCGGGGGCTTCTATGATGGATCACCTATGCCCCCCATGTATGGGTCGCTCTCGTCACCCATGAATGGGGCACTTTGAAGACCTGAGTAGGTCGTTTTTCGCCCCATCAAAGCCCTTGGAGACAAGGGATGCTCAGACGGGATGGGGAGCGACTTTGGGTAGAGGAGTGGAAGAGGCTTGAAGAGGGGGGAGGATTAGCTCTATCCGTCGGGGCAAAACGAAAGCAGGCGACCCGTGCAAGCTATATACTTGCACGGGTCGCCTGATATGATGTCGGAAGGAGCGCCTTAGCGGAGGCTAAGCTCTTCGATCAGACGAGGGCACTTACCCCACTTGTCGATGGTGAAGAGGACGTAGCGGATATCTACGCCGATGGTGCGCTGGAGGTTGGGCTCGAACTCGATATCCCCACTCATCGCTTCCCAGTTGCCATCGAAGGCAAGACCGAAGACACGACCGTTCTTGTCGAACATGGGGCTACCGGAGTTACCGCCCGTGATGTCGTTCGTCGAGACGAAGGCGACATGGAGCTGACCATCCTTCTTGTCTGCCCAACGACCCCAGTCACCCTTCTTGATCAGATCAAGGAACGAGGGGAAGACGTTGAACTCCGTAGACTCGGGGTTATTCTTCTCGAGGATACCACGGCTGGTGGTGAAGTAGTCATACTCGACAGCGTCTGCAGGGCTGTACCCCTTGATCGTACCGTAGCTCATGCGCATCGTAGAGTTCGCATCGCTAGGCATGGGTTTGGAGGGGTTCTGCTCCTGACGACCAGCGAAGTAGAGGCGGTTGCCACGATCGATCGGTTCGTAGAGAGGCTTCAGTTCGGCAGAGAAGCCCGTGTAGATCGCCCACACTTCGTTAGATAGCTGGACAGCGGGGTCCTTGCTCAGGATCTCTAGAGCGTTAGGCTGGTGGATGGTGGCGATGAGCTTATCCTTGTAGGGGACGACACTCTTAGCGAAGAGGGCATCTGCATAAGCCTTGGTATTGCCACCATACTCCTTGTCGATGATATCGAAGATAGGAGCGACACGCTTAGCATCGACACGCTGACGGACGATATCCAGCATAGCGGGGAGGACCTGCTGGTCGAGGGAGGGGACATAGTCCTTGTAGAACTTATCCAGGCTCTTAGCTAGCTCTTCCTTCGTCTTAGCTGCGAGCTTCTTGAGCATGGCGGGATCATCCAGACTGCGAGCGGCAGATACGATCTCCGTACCGCCGATGAGGGCTTCACGCAGGTACATGGACTGACGCTCGATGCTACCGAGCTTCTTGTAGGCACCTTCCATCTCCTTGAGGATGCCCTTGTAGGCCTGAGCCTTCTTGCCGGAGGCTGCTACCCATTCTTCGAAGGAGGCTTCTTCGGCACGCTTCTGGTCGAGGACACCGAGCTTGATGAGGGCCTTGTTCATCCCGATGGAGTTCTTCCAGTAGTTGGAGCTACGAGCGTACTTCGAAGCATACTTGATGCGAGTAGCCTGATCGGCATTCATCGCTGCACGCCAGAGGTCCTGCTTGATGCCACGTACCTCGATGCGGGGCTCGTTCTGATCCTTCATGCGGTTCTCTACAGCGAACGAAGGGATGTAGCGAGAGGTCGAGCCAGGGAAGCCGATGGTCATCGCATAGTCGCCCTTCTCGTAGCCTTCGGTAGATACCGTAGCGTGGTACTTGGGGGTGTAGGGTACATTGTCCTTGCTATAGTCAGCAGGCTGATTGTCCTTGCCAGCATAGACACGGAAGACGGAGAAGTCACCCGTGTGGCGAGGCCACATCCAGTTGTCCGTATCACCACCGAACTTACCTACCGATCCTGGAGGAGCGAAGACCAGACGAATGTCGCTGAAGACATCGTAGGTGATGAGGTAGTACTTGTTGTTGGCATAATAGGGACGGATGATGGAGAGCTTGTGCTGACTCTTCAGACGAGCAGACTCAGCCTTCTCCATGCCTTCGCAGATCTTACGGATCTGGCTGAGGCGGTCGATCTCATCCTTGGGCTTCTTGACCTTAGCGAGGATCTCCTTCGTGACATCACGGATCGAGGAGAGGTAGCTGATGGTCAGCCCTGGGATGGGGAGCTCCTCCTGGAAGCTCTGAGAGACGAAGCCATCACGGAGGTAGTCATGATTGACCGAGCTCTGCGACTGGATGGCATCGAACCCACAGTGGTGGTTGGTGAAGACGAGCCCCTTGTCGGAGACCGTGACACCCGTACAACCACGACCGAAGATGACCACCGAATTGGCTACGCTGGGCTTGTCCAGACTGTAGAGGGAGTCGATGGGGAGACGGAAGCCCAGTTCCTTCATCTGGGCGATGTTCTCCTTCGTTAGCTCGTTCAGGAGCCACATACCCTTATCTGCCTTAGCCTGATGACCAAGGGATAGAGCAGCAGCTACGAGGACGAGGCCTTTCTTTAGAAGTTGCTTCATAGATTTACTTGTGTATTGTGATGCGTGATACTCGTAGGTTTGCACCCAAGAGAAGGTGCGTAAAGATACGATAGACCTCCGATAAAGAGAAAAGAGTCCTCCTACTACTTATATAGGTAGCGACGTATGCTCTGCTTCGGGGTCTTCTCAAAGGGCTCGGTGCGAAGCTCGAAGCGCTGGATCTTCTCGTAGCTACCTACCTGCTCGTTGAGGACGGAGCGCTGGGCTTGGATCTCTTGCCAAGCTTCCTCCAGAGAGAGCCCATTCTGCTCGATGAGCTGGAGGTTGGGCACGATGATCGCCTCTAGCTTACCTTGGCGCATCAGGACGAGGCTCTCCTGTATGTAGGGGAGCATCCCGATCTTCGCCTCGATCTCTTCGGGGTAGATGTTCTGACCATTTCCACCTAGGAGCATGGCCTTCGAGCGCCCACGGATGTAGAGGAAGTGATCCTTGTCCATCGTCCCTAGGTCGCCTGTGCGTAGCCAGCCATCCTCGGTGAAGAGCGCCTTGGTTTGCTCAGGGTTCTTGTAGTATCCCATGCAGACATTCTCGCCTCGTACTTGGATCTCGCCGATCTCTTCAGAGTGAGTGCCCTCAGAGCCTTCGTGCTGCTCAAGGGGAGCGATGCGTGCCTCCATATAGGGATGAAGCACCTGACCGCAGGAGCGTAAGCGCCAGTCTCGGGCATCGACGTAGGAGATGAGCGGAGCGCACTCGGTCATCCCATAGCCGACGGTGATGGGGAAGCCAATGCGCTTGAGGAAGGCTCCTACCTCGGGGTTGAGTGCAGCACCACCGACGATCACCTGACGGAAGGCTCCGCCAAGCCCTTCGGTAAGCTGCTTGCGGATCTTGCGGTATACGATCTCACGGATACCAGGGATGGCAAGCATGAAGCGTACCTTGCTGCTCTTGAGGATGGGCTGTAGGGTGTTCTGGTAGATCTTCTCAAGGACGAGGGGGACGGAGATGACGACTGTGGGGCGTACCTTCTTGAAGGCGACTCCGAGGATCTTGGGTGAAGGGACCTTCCCGAGGATCACGACATGCGTCCCCGTGGCCATGGCGAGGAAGAGATTGATCATGCAGCTATATACATGAGCCATGGGGAGGAAGCAGAGGAGTGTCTCGCTGGACTTGATGATCTTGCGCTCCATGCAGAAGGTGAGGTTGCCTGCGAAGTTGTTCCCCGAGAGCATGACCCCCTTGCTGAAGCCCGTCGTACCCGAAGTGTAGTTGAGGACCATAAGCTCCTCGTTCGGGGTCTGGTAGTAGGAGACATCCTCGGGGCGCATCCCTTGGGGGAAACGTGCATGATGATCCGCCTTAGCTTGCTGGAGCTGTGCTTCTACTTCGGCGGTACCTGCAGAGGCATGGAGGATGTGACCTTCTTGGAAGTCGAGGATGGTGGCTACCTGAGGGATGCCTGCTGGGGTCATCCCCTCCCATAGATTGGGGTTGATCCCAAGGATCTTGGACTCTGAATGGTCGATGATCTGCATCGCATCGGCGGGCGGGAAGTCCTGAAGTACGGGCACGATGACCGCTCCATAGGTGATGACAGCGAGGAAGAAGATCGCCCACTCGGCGGTATCCTTGCCCATCAAGGCGACCTTGTCGCCGTGCTGTAGTCCTTGGCTAGCGAAGAAGAGGTGCCACTGGTCGATGGCTTCGGCCATCTCCCCATAGGTGTAGGAGCGACCTTCGTAGTTTGTCATGGCGGGCAGAGCCCAGTGTTGCTTAAAGCTATCTTCAAAGAGTGAGATTAAGTTCTTTGCGATCATTATGTATAAGAGAGTTCCTGTTCCTGTGATAATTATGCGCAAAGATAGGGCTTTTCGCTCACTCTGCACACTTCTTGGGATAGTGCGCAAATGTGACTTGCCCTCCCTGTGCATTCAAGTGTGAACCACGGGGAGGGCAAGCGAAGAGTATATCTGATGGGAGGAGAGGTCAGAGTCGGTAGTTGAAGCCGAAGCTCAAGAGCTCGTTGTACTGGAGATGCTTGTTCCATTCTGGGGCAGGACGTACGGCATCGTCGTAGCGGAGCTGAAGATTGAGGCGGGTGGAGAAGAAGCGTGTCAGCGCCATGTCTAGTGTGTTCTCCCATTCGGCTTCGACATGCTGGTAGGAGGTGTTGAAGTAGAAGCGTGACGTCCAGGTGATATTCATATTCATCTTCCACTGCCAATTAGCACGGACAGTCGAACCGATACGCTGATACCAGAGCATATCCTCGCTGAGCCCGTGTCGAGCTAGATCGATGTGCTTCTTCGTCGTTGCTCGGTAGGTGTAGGAGATAGGTGCCATGTTGATCGAGAAGTTGAAGGCTCGTCCGTAGACCTTGGTAGAGGTCATCGAGTAGTCGAACTTCATCCCTAACCCCACGTTCACCGTATAAGGTGCGAGGAAGTCGGACTGTACGCTGGTCTTATTCTCCTTGTAGGATTGTAGGAACTGGGTGCGAAGCTCTGCATCGAGGGTGTAGTAGACCTTGTTCCAAGCGCGTATCCCGTAGTTGGTGCCGAAGCGGAGGAGGTCATCTGCGATACGGTAGCGATGGACGGAGTCCTTCTCTGCGTTGTAGACGCTGAGGCGGCTCTCGATCTCATTGTTCCAAACGACTCGCTCGGTGACATAGCGTAGACCGAAGTAGTTGCGCATGTAGAGGTTGAGGTTGGAGGCACCACCCTTATACCAGTTGTCTGAGACTCGGTTCTGTGAGAACTGGATGCTGCTCTCTAGTGAGGGGATCCAGTGACGTTGCTTCAGGGCCTCATAGTTCCGATCTTGTGGGAGCTGAAGGCCTTGTGGCTTGCTCTCTTGGGTATAGTGGGTGAGGGCTCGCTCTACGGAGCCTCCACTAGGACGAGCTAGGGCAAGTGTCTCGGGGCGACGCAGTCCCTGCTTGCTCCGTCCATCATAGTCTCCTTGACCCAGATAGGCAAGCAGCTGCTGGCTAGCAGGGTAGACCGAGCTCAATAGCCCCTTGCAGTCAAGGGGCAGACGATCCCAAGGCTGTGGCTTGCCGAACTGGAGATATTCGTTGGGTGGGACGACGATACGAAGCCCCTTCCCTCGGGAGATCCTCCAAGTGCTTCTTCTCTCCCCTCTAGGTATGAGTAGGGCGGGGAGAAGAGCCGAGCGTGTGGGATTGTATGAGTCTTGGCCCCCTAGACGGTAGAAGTCAAGTAGCTGTAGGGAGTGACTGGGAGCCTGAGCCTTCAGCTCCAAGAGGCTTGGGCTTGAGATAGGGGTGGGGATATAATACTCCGTCCCTTCGGCGAGCAAGCTGTCTAGTCGAGAGGCTTGGCGCACGAAGTCCTCCTTCGTAGGCTCCACATTCTGGGCAGATAGGCTGAGGGTGGTCAGCGCCCATGCGACTAAGGATAGACGGGATAGAGATCGTCGTATAAACATTGTCTTGTAGCGTTGTGGCTCATCTTCGAGCCTTACAAAGGTAGTACAAGCCTAGGGAATACCGACAAGGTGCGAAGCCCTCCAAATCTTTCGAGTGAAGACCAGCAGAAGACACCGCCCATACCGACCTCCATCGAGGGTATATAAAAGCGTAGGCTACAAGCAACGAATCTGCTTGTAGCCTACGCTGTCTGAGGGGCTTCCTCTTCGGTGGTCCCACTTGGGCTTGAACCAAGGACTCCCTGATTATGAGTCAGGTGCTCTAACCGACTGAGCTATAGGACCAGTGAGTCTTGACCGAAGTCTTACTCAACTTTGTGCGGTATACTTTTCGCTCGGCAAAGGTAGAGATAATCAGCTTATCAGCCAAATAGTATGGGGTGCTACCAGAAGCGATAGACCAGCGCTAAAGCCCCTAGAGTACGAGAGGGACGAAGCCCCCCATGCTGTGCCTCTCGCTCGATGCGTCCCTCCAGCATCCAGTGTCGTGTGGGGCTGTAGCGCACACTCATCGCCAGCTCCAGCCCTCGTCCGTAGAGGAGCGATGAGCCGTATTCTCCTCGGAGCTTCGGGTGCTGGACATAGAGCCGACTTGCCCAAGAGGGGCTATCGAAATAGTCCGCTAAGAAGTCCAGACGCAGATGCTCCGAAGCCTTCCAGCGGAGCGAAGCGACGGCAGCCCAGCCCGAGGCGCTCCCCGTATGGGCATAGAGGAAGGCGCACTTGCTCTGCCACATTCCTTCGGAGTAGCTCCACTGGAGTTTTAGCCTATAGCCTCCCTCTGATCCTTCTTTCTTCCGT
The DNA here is from genome assembly GCF_938039215.1 of uncultured Porphyromonas sp. Classification (GTDB taxonomy): domain Bacteria; phylum Bacteroidota; class Bacteroidia; order Bacteroidales; family Porphyromonadaceae; genus Porphyromonas. The sequence continues at coordinate 36,458 of NZ_CALHVI010000015.1, forward strand.
GCTCGGTAGTAGAGCCCGAGTTCTGAATGATCCCCTAGACGAAGGGAGGTCGTGCCCCCATAGGCGATCCCTTGGGAATGGTGCCGTCCGTCTTCGTCTCGTGAAGGACTTCTATAGCCCTCGATATAGAAGCGTGTAGGCCCGAGGATGAGCGGAGGGGCGAGCTGGATCTGAAGCCTTCCCCCCTCCTCATTATGGGGGCGAAGCGCATGTGTCCCTGCTCGCCCGTAGTAGCTCCAGTAGTCTGGGGCTAGATGCCAAAGGGAGAGGCTCATCCCACCCCATAGTCCCTGCTCATAGGATAGGTGATGGATGAAGGCCCAAGCCCGAAGGGAAGTTCTCGCTACTTCTCCGCTTAGGCGGAGTCGCCCTCGGAAGGCTTGCCCATGGTAGGAGAGGCTTAGGGCGGTGTAGCCTCGTAGGTCGTGCAGCAGGGCGCTTCGTCCGCTCCCTGGAGGGGTGCGGAGCGTGGAGCCTCCCCAGTCTTGGTGTAGCCCTTGGAGAGCGAAGGAGAGATAGGGAAGCTGGTAGCTGATCCAGCCTCCATAGAGGAGTGTCTTCGCTCCACCCCGAGCCTCCCATGCCTGCTCTGTGGTGTGGAGACCTGTCTCGGAGAGCCCCGTAAGTACGCCTTCTTTCGAGCGGTGGGCATCGATCTTGCGGCTGGAGACGAAGAGCCCCGCCCGCCATCTTGCTTTGCTCAGGGTGAGGGCAAGACCTCGGCTGTAGTCACTCTCGCTCATGTGGCGTACGGGGCGCACTCCATCCCCGAAGCGAGGGATAAGAGCAAGGAAATTGAGGGGAAATGTTCCTTGCCCAAGGAGCAAGCCACAGCCTCGAGAGACTCGGTAGTCTCCCAGTGTAAGCTTTAGCCCTCGATGCTCTAGTTGGGCATGGAGACTGTAAGCATCGAAGCCCCGATGTCCCTTCCTGCTCCATGGCTCGCCATAGTCCTTCTCTCCAGCGGCAAAGAGGCTTAGGGCCTGTGGGATCGCATAGCTCCAGCCGAGGCGAAGGGCATCGCTTGGACCAAGGATCGGCTTCGGACTGCGGGGTGGGGTGCGCCTTCCATAGAAGAGGGTGGCTTCCCCTTGGGCATAGAGGGAGCGACTTACCCTGCTATCCTCTCCTGAGGGAGGACGACAGGTGAGCACGGAGCGTAGCAGGCGAATGAGGGTGGTGCTCCATCCAGGGACGAGCTTCAGTTCGGAGTATTCATGGAAGGCCTTGTGATCCGTGCGATAGCGTAGGAGCTGGTAGATCTGATAGTCTGAGAGGAGGGGAATGCGTCGTAAGTCTTCCGCCCCAGCCGAATTGATGTCTAGCGGGTTTGCTTTCAGTTCGTCGTAGAGTGCTAGGGCTTCTTTGGCTTCGTCTTCGGTCATCAGCTCCAGCTGTAGCTGACTCTCGATAAAGCTAGTCCAAGGACTTTCGATCTGTATGGAGTCTCTGGGGGCTTGTCCCCAGAGGAGCTGAGGGCAGAGGAGTAGGATGAGCAGTATAAAAGCCCCGTAGATCCCCTTCGTCGGGTAGGGGATCTGCAGGAAGATGGGTAGGGGGAAGAGGCGGAGAGATCTCTTCATGGGGTGGTGTTTTCTCTGCACTCTGTCGCTCGCATAGACCTGCCTCTAGGGTAGGGCTATGAGGGTGGCTGGTGGGTGCGCTGATTTGTGATATAAAGGTAGTGAAACTTGAGGCAACCCCGAGCCCTGCTTTGGGGGCAAATTCCCCTCCTGAGAACGAGGGGTGATGAAGGCCTCGACTTAGCCGATAAATAAAGGGTTTGGCGAGCCTTCTTCTCCCTCCACACGGAAGACCCATTTTGCGACCCACGGTAGGTCGCCTTTAAAACCTACTGTAGGTCGTCTGACCGACCTACAGTGGGTCGCCTTGACGACCTACCGTAGGTTTCTTTTTGCCTGCTTCGTGGAGGCTTTTTCTTGAGCTCCGGAGCAGAGGACGGATGAGCACCCAGTGCACCAAGCCTAGTCTATAGCTTTTCTTTATCTTTGTGTAAATAACCAAGTTGTGCTAGGCTCGCTCCTAGACCGACTACAGCTCACGCAAAGACCGAATCAATGCAAGGACTCAAGATCGTACTCATCGGCTACGGCAAGATGGGGCACGTCATAGAAGAAATAGCCCAAGCACGAGGCCATCAGATCGTGCTCACCATCGACCGAGGCGAAGAAGCTCGCTTCGATGATCCTCGCTTCACATCTGCGGATGTCGCTATCGAATTTACTGCTCCAGCGATGGCCTATGACAACTGTCTTCGTTCGATGGAGCGAGGGATCCCCGTCGTCTCGGGAACTACAGGTTGGTCAGACCGTCACTCCGAACTTCGTGCCCGCTGTGAAGCAGGCGAGGGGACTGTCTTCTGGTCTTCCAACTTCAGCATCGGTGTGAACCTCTTCCTGCAGATCAATCGCCGTGTAGCTGCCCTCATGCAGGCAGCTCCGAACTATCATCTGAGCCTCGATGAGACGCACCACATCCACAAGCTGGATGCGCCCAGCGGTACTGCTATCACCCTCGCAGAGACGATCCTCTCCGAGCGCCCCGAGCTCAAGGGCTGGGAGCTCACCGAAGAGGCTCATGCCGACCTCCTGCCGATCACGGCTCACAGAGAAGGTGAAGTGCCAGGGATTCATACCGTCACCTACACCTCGGAGGTAGATCGCATTGTCCTCACACACGAAGCCTTTGGTCGTCAGGGGTTTGCCCTAGGTGCAGTCCTAGCGGCAGAGTTCGCTCATACGCATCAGGGCTGGCTGACCATGGACGACATGCTGCAGCTCGGCTAGCCGAGTGTCTAAGCCCTCAGCTTAGAGATCACTTCTCTCTACTCATCACAAGCAGATACGAATGAAACAATATCCGATCGAAGGCCTCTCGCCTCGACAGCAAGCCCTCAGGAAGGTCAAGGGGGGTATATTTATCTTTCTCTTTGTCCTCTTCGCTCTGTGGGCAAGCCTATGGTGGCTCGTGCTCCTACCTCTACTTGTCGACTTCTATTTCACTCGATGGATCAACTGGCGCTACCTACGCACCCATCCCAATCCACTCGTGCGCTCGCTAGGTGCTCTGGTGGAGGATATTATCTTCGTCGTCATCACGGTGTCGATCATCTTCACCTACTTCTTCCAGAACTTTGCCATCCCTTCGTCTTCACTAGAGAAGACGCTCCTCATCGGGGATTACCTCTTCGTCAATAAGCTCAGCTACGGGCCTCGTGCTCCGATGACACCGATCGCTATCCCGCTGGCGCACAACACAGCCTTCGGACACAAGTCGTACCTCGATCACCCTTCCTTCGGCTATCGCCGCCTCAAGGGACTGGGCAAGGTCGAGCGCAATGACCTCGTCGTCTTCAATTTCCCCACGGGCGATACCGTCGCCTTGGGTATGCCTAATCCTGACTATTACACGCTCTGCGCTAGCTATGGTCGTGAGGCCGTCTGGTCAGATCGAGCTCAGTTCGGAGAAGTGGTATATCGCCCCGTAGATCGCCGTGACCACTATGTCAAGCGCTGTATTGGTCTCCCAGGGGAGCGCTTCGAGGTACGCAACAAGCAGGTCTACATCGACGGTAAGCCGATCAGCAATCCTGCTCGCATGCAGTACAACTATTACCTCCAGACCGACGGGACACCCCTCAGCCAAGAACTCCTCGACGAACTAGAGATCAACGACCGAGACCTCCAGCTCCTCTATGATTATAGGAGCTTCCAGCCCCGAGTCAATCCCGAGGTAGAGGGCTACCTCAAGCATGCGGGGCTGACCTTCGCTCAGGTCAGTGCAGATCGAGGCTATGGCGCTATCTATTACCTCCCGTTGACTCAGGAGATGAAGGCTCGTCTCTCCCAAGAGTCCTATGTCAAGGGTATCCAGGTGGAGATCGCTACACCTGAGTCCTCGGGTCTTGTCTATCCTGTGGACTTCAAGACTCCTTGGACCAAGGATAACTATGGCCCGCTGCTTATCCCTCGCAAGGGGATGACTATCCGTCTCCATCCTACGGCTCTGGCCTTCTACCATCGCTGTATTCGCAACTACGAGGGGCATAGCCTCGAGACTCGTCCCGACGGCACTATCCTCATCGACGGACAGCCTCGCACGACCTATACCTTTGCGATGGACTACTACTTCATGCTCGGAGACAATAGAGATATGTCTGCCGACAGTCGCTACTGGGGCTTCGTCCCCGAAGACCATATCGTAGGGAAGCCTGCCTTCCTGTGGCTCTCCCTCAATAGTGAGCGCCCCTTCCTACAGGGCGGTATCCGATGGTCTCGGATGATGCGTCTGATCCATGATAAGTAATCGGAAGATCTTACACAGCTCATTTGTTCGCTACGGAGCACTGCCACTAGGGCTGATCGTCCTAGTGGTCGTGCTACGTTTGTTTTTCTTCCTACCCTTCCGAGTGATGACCTCCGCTCAAGCTCCCAGCCTTCGCCTTGGGGCTTGGGCTCTAGCTCGACGGTCGCATAGCCCGAAGCACGGCGATATTGTCCTCTTCCGCATGACCTCACCTCGGGGACATACCGACACCTCCCTTCATCTGGGACGTATCGTGGCGCTCCCTGGTGACTCCATAGAGCTTCGATCGGGGAGGCTCATCATCAACGAGGAGGAGGTACGAGACTATCGCCATGAGATCAACCCTGCCGAAAGCTACGCTCTACGCCTACCTCGTGAGGGAGGGGTCTATCCCATCACTTCGACGAATCTAGTAGCCTACCGATCTGCCCTGCTGCAGGAGAGTAAGCTCTATCCCAGTGCCCCCGACGAAGTAGCCCTAGAGGGTACAGACCCGAAGCATTGGCTCAAAGCTCTAGCTAAGAACCCCTATCATACCTTCCGAAGAGACTACTATTGGGCGCTGACAGATCAGACCCAAGCTGCTCCCGACTCCCGCCATCTGGGCATCTTGCCTGCTGATGCGATCGAGGGGATAGTACTCTTCGGTCTCTGACCCTCCCTATGCTCTTCACGGATGAAGCCCTTTGATCTCCTCCTCTCCACGGCCTATGCGCCCCCGATCAGCTACTTCGCTAAGCTCTATGAGTACCAAGGCAAGGCGATCGGTCTAGAGGCACAGGAGCACTATCTCAAGCAGAGCTACCGCAACCGCTGCCGGATACTCTCGCCTAACGGTGTGCAGGCACTGACCATCCCCGTAGAGCAGTCCCTAAGTCTCAAGACAAGGATCAGGGATGTCCGTATCTCTGAGCACGGCTCTTGGCGGCATCTTCATGCCCAAGCGCTACGCACGGCTTATGGGGCGAGTCCCTTCTTCGAGTACTATGCCGATGAGCTCCTGCCCTTCTATGAGCGACGCTATAGCTTCCTCTGGGATTTCAATGAGGAGCTCCTTACGGTCCTCACTCGCCAGCTCCAGCTGGAGGTGAACTGGAGTGCTACGGAGGAGTTCGCTGACCCAATGGCGGGGTCCTCCACGACCTGCGATCTCCGCTATGCCATTCATCCTAAGAAGAAGCATCCCATCGCAGGGCTGACGAGACCTCCTTACTACCAGCTCTATCTGGATCGCTTTGGCTTCGTCGAGGAGCTGAGCATCCTGGATCTCCTCTTCGAGATGGGGCCAGAATCCTTACTCATCCTACGGGATAGTCTTACGCCTCACAGAGGCTAACTAATCCCTTTGCTCGGGCTATTCTGTATAGCCTGCTTCCACGTATATTCTTCATTCATGAACCCTATTCATTCCTCCTCTTTCCCCCTACCTCCCTCCGCAGAAGTGCAGGAGGAGCACCTTCGTCATCTAGATACAGAGCGTGTCGATCCCTTCTACTATATGAAGGACAAGGGTGATCCTCGTCTCATGAACTACCTCGAGGCTGAGAATAAGTACACCTCGGAGGTCATGGCTTCGACGAAGCCTCTGCAGGAGCAGATCTACCAAGAGATCGTCGGGCGTATGAAGGAGGATGATCAGAGCTATCCCACGCTTCGTCGGGGCTACTATTACTATACCCGTACGGAGAAGGGCAAGCAATACCCCTCTCACTACCGCATGCGGGAGGAAGACTTCGAGAGCAAGTGGAAGGACTGCCCTACAGCGATCGAGGGTGGGGAACTCCTCTTCGATGTCAATCAGCTAGCTGAGGGAAGTGAGGCTTATATCTTCGCAGGCTATTCGGTTAGCCCGAATAATCAGCTCGCTGCCTACTTCTGCAATACTACGGGGTCGTACGCAGAGTTCGACCTGCACCTTCGGGATCTCACGACGGGAAGCGATCTACCCTTCACGCTCCATGGGATCTCTTCGCTGGCTTGGGCGGAGGATAGCGAGACGATCTACTACGGCCTCATTGATGAGACCCTGCGCTCGACACGCATCTTTGCCCAGCGACTTTCCGAAGCGGAGGGGACGCTCGTCTATGAGGAGCAGGATGTGCGCTTCTCGTGTAGCGTGAGTGAGACCAAGACACGGGAGTTCATCTTCATCTCTACGAGCAGTAGCACGACGAGCGAAGAGTACTACCTCTCTTCCTCGGGTGAAGACCGAGAGCCTAAGCTCTTCCTCCCCCGCAAGCAGGATGTACGCTATTCGATCCTGAGCCATAAGGAGAAGTTCTTCGTCTACTACAAGGACAAGGAGCACCTCAACGGGATGGTCTATGTCTCCCCTAAGGACCAAGTTGGTGATCCGTCGCAGTGGCAGCTCTTCGTGCTCCATCGAGAGGATGTGCGCCTAGATAGCATCGGTGTCTATCGGGAGCAAGTAGCTCTGGAGGAGCGCCGAGAGGGGCTCACCGAGATCCGCATCCTCTCTCATGCGGGAGAGCCACTGAGCAAGATCCATTTCCCCGAACCCGTCTACACGATCAGCCTCAAGGGCAATTCATCCTACGAGGCCACGACGATCCGCTATACTTATTCATCACCCAACCGCCCCACGTCGCTCTATGAGTACGACCTCACCCGAGGGGAGAGTCGTCTGCTGAAGCAACAGGAGGTCGGAGGAGGTTTCTCGCCCGATGACTATACGGTCGAGCGGCTCTGGGCTACCGCTTCGGATGGGGTAAAGGTCCCGATGACCCTGCTCTATCGCAAGGGGCTCCAGTGTGATGGCTCGGCTCCAGCCCTGCTCTATGGCTATGGAAGCTATGGGGTGACTCTGGATGCTCACTTCAGCGTCTCGGTGCTTAGCCTCGTGGATCGTGGCTTCGTCTATGCACAGGCTCAAGTGCGTGGTGGGAGTGATCTCGGCGAGCAGTGGTATGAGGATGGGAAGTTCCTCAAGAAGAAGAACACCTTCACCGACTTCATCGCTTGTGCGGAGACCTTGATCCAAGAGGGTTATACCTCAGCTGAGCGATTGACGGCCGAAGGCGGAAGCGCTGGTGGCCTACTTATCGGAGCTGTGGCGAATAGTCGTCCCGACCTCTTCCATGCCATGATTGCTGCGGTGCCCTTCGTCGATGTCGTCACGACGATGCTCGATGAGTCACTACCTCTGACGACTGGCGAATATGAGGAATGGGGTAATCCGAATGACCCCGAGTACTACCACTATATGCTGAGCTATTCGCCCTATGACAACCTTCGAGCTCAGAGCTACCCGCACCTGCTGGTGACGGGCGGGATCAACGATTCGCAGGTACTCTTCCATGAGCCGACGAAGTACGTGGCCAAACTCCGTCAGCTCAAGACGGACGATCATCTCTTGCTCCTGCGTATGGATATGGACTCGGGGCATGGTGGAGCGACGGGGCGCTACGATGGCATCCGTGATACGGCCTTTGAATATGCCTTCCTGCTCCTGACGCTCGGGATGGTTGGAGCCCCTTCAGAGAGCCCGCTCTAGAAGGGCTCTGGAGAAGCCTCTTTGACGACCTACGGTAGGTCGCCGAAAAAACCTACGGTAGGTCGCCTCACCGACCCACGGTAGGTCGTCTTACCGACCCACAGTGGGTTTTCTTTAGGGGGATAAATTAGGTGGCCACGGGCGCTAAAGATACTCCTCCTAATTTGTCCTAAATAACGTACCTTTGCGTGTTCATTAAGATAAGATCAACTACCTATATAGATGGAATATAACTTTAGAGCTATCGAAGAGCGCTGGCAGCAGTACTGGCGTGATGAGCAGGTCTACCGAGTCGCCGAAGACCCTAGCCGCCCTCCCTACTATGTCCTAGATATGTTCCCCTATCCCTCTGGGGCAGGGCTACACGTGGGGCACCCGCTGGGCTATATCGCTTCAGATATCTTCTCTCGCTACAAGCGTCTTCGTGGCTTCAACGTACTCCATCCTATGGGCTACGATGCCTTCGGTCTGCCCGCAGAGCAGTATGCCATCCAGACGGGACAGCACCCCGAAGTCACTACGGAGGAGAACATCCGCCGCTACCGAGAGCAGCTCGAGCGTATCGGCTTTAGCTTCGACTGGTCGCGTGAGATCCGTACCTCTGATCCCGAATACTATAAGTGGACGCAGTGGGTCTTCATCCGCCTCTTCCACTCCTATTATGATAATGAGGCTGGCAAGGCTGCTCCCATCTCCGAGCTGATCGCTCATCTAGAGAAGCAGGGGACGGCTGGGCTGAATGTCGCAGAGAGCCAGGAGCTCTCCTTCTCTGCCGAAGAGTGGCGGAGCTGGGATGCGAAGAAGCAGGCCGAGGTGCTCATGAACTACCGTCTGGCCTACCTCGGTGAGACGATGGTGAACTGGTGTGCCGCACTGGGTACGGTGCTCGCCAACGATGAGGTCAGCGATGGGGTTAGCGTCCGTGGCGGTCATCCCGTTGAGCAGAAGAAGATGCTCCAGTGGTGTCTCCGTGTGTCGGCTTACGCTGGTCGCCTCATCGATAGCCTCGAGACCATTGAGTGGAGTGACTCGCTCAAGGAGTCACAGCGCAACTGGATCGGTAAGAGCGAAGGGGCAGAAGTCCGCTTCCCGCTCCTCGACGAAGCTGGCAAGGAGCGTGAAGGCTCATTGACGGTCTTCACCACCCGAGCAGATACGATCTTTGGGGTGACCTTCATGGTCCTTGCCCCCGAGAGCGACTATGTAGCCGAGGTGACGACACCTGAGCAGGCTCAGGCGGTCGAAGAGTATCTTGCTGCTACTCGCCGTCGCACCGAGCGTGACCGTATGGCCGATAAGCGTGTCTCGGGTGTCTTCTCGGGATCGTATGCCAAGAACCCGCTCACTGGTGAGGCGATACCCATCTGGATCAGTGACTATGTCCTCGCAGGTTACGGCACGGGAGCTGTGATGGCTGTACCCGCACATGATAGCCGTGACTTTGCCTTCGCACGGCACTTTGGCCTTCCCATCATTCAGGTCGTTGTACCCGAAGGTGAGGAAGCTTCTGACCCCGCAGAATGGGCAGAGAGCAAGGATAGCAAGGCTGGTGTCCTCATCAACTCTGGCTTCCTCACGGGGCTGAGTGTCAAGGAGTCTATCGCCAAGATGAAGGCGCATGTCCGTGAGACTGGCCTAGGTCGTGTGCGCACGAACTACCGTCTGCGTGATGCGATCTTCAGCCGTCAGCGCTACTGGGGTGAACCCTTCCCCATCTATTACGATCAGGATGGGATGCCTCAGACGATCAGCGATGATCAGCTCCCTCTGTGCCTACCCGAGGTAGATAAGTTCCTCCCCACAGCAGACGGACAGCCACCCCTAGGTCGTGCTGAGAACTGGCACACCTCCGAGGGCTTCCCCTATGAGCTGAGCACGATGCCTGGTTTCGCAGGTAGCTCCGCTTACTATCTGCGCTATATGGACCCTCACAACGGTGAGGCTCTGGTCGCACCCGAGAAGAATGCCTACTGGCGCCATGTGGATCTCTACGTCGGCGGTGCTGAGCACGCTACGGGGCACTTGATCTATAGTCGCTTCTGGAATAAGTTCCTCTTCGACCTAGGACTCATCGTAGAGGATGAACCCTTCCGCAAGCTGGTCAATCAGGGGATGATCCAGGGACGATCGAACTTCGTCTACCGCATCAAGGATACCAATACCTTCGTCTCTCTTGGGCTGAAGGATCAGTACGACACCACGCCTATCCATGTGGATGTCAATATCGTCTACAACGATCAGCTTGACCTCGAAGCCTTCAAGGCTTGGCGACCCGAATATGCGACCGCCGACTTCGTCCTCGAGGATGGTAAGTACATCTGTGGCTGGGCTGTCGAGAAGATGAGTAAGTCGATGTACAATGTCGTCAACCCCGATATGATCGTAGAGCGATATGGGGCAGATACGCTTCGTCTCTATGAGATGTTCCTTGGTCCGCTCGAGCAGAGCAAGCCATGGGATACGAACGGTATCGACGGGGTACACCGCTTCCTGCGTAAGTTCTGGGGACTCTTCTATGCTCAGGATGGGACCTTCCGTGTCAGCGATACGCCTGCTACAAAGGAAGAACTCAAGAGCCTACACAAGCTCATCAAGAAGGTCACTGCTGATGTCGAGCAGTTCTCCTTCAATACCTCTGTGGCAGCCTTCATGATCTGCATCAATGAGCTTCAGTCGCTCAAGACCGCTTCGCGTGAGGTGCTTCAGCCCCTAGTCATCTTGCTAGCTCCCTTCGCTCCTCATGTAGCTGAAGAGCTCTGGCATGCTCTGGGTGAAGGCTCTTCCGTCGTAATGGCTACTTGGCCTGAGTGCAATGAGGCCTTCCTCGTCGAGGATAGTGTCAAGTATCCCGTTAGCTTCAATGGTAAGACCCGCTTCACGATGGAGTTCCCCACCGCTGCTACGCCTGCAGAGATTCAGGAAGCAGTGCTCCAAGCAGAGGAAGCACAGAAGTGGCTCGAGGGCAAGACTCCTAAGAAGGTGATCGTCGTCCCAGGGCGCATCATCAACATCGTCCTATAGCAATAGCACTAATCACAACAATAGACTTTTGTAATCAACAGCAATGGCACAGAATTTCAATCTTGTGACCTTCGTCGGCCAGAAGTTCAAAGACCTCGGGAATGAGCTCTCTAAGCAAGCGCTCTCGAAGTACTTCTGGAAGGACCTGGTGATCGTATTCCTTGGGGTCCTACTCTATACGATCGGCTTTAGCTTCCTGATCTATCCTCAGCGTGTCACTACTGGGGGGTTGATGGGGATCTGTAACATCATCACCATCATCACAGGGATCAAGGTCGACATCCCGTACAACATCATCAACATCAGCCTTCTGCTGGTGGCTTTCCTCTTCCTTGACAAGAACTTCTTCATCAAGACCCTCATAGGGATTGGCCTGCTAGCTATCTTTGTCCCGCTGGCTACACGTACGGCTATCCCTGACCCACGTGTCGAGGAGCTCTGGCACCTGATGATCCTCAAGGATCAGCCCCTGCTTGCCCTTATCCTCGGGTCGATGATGTGTGGGCTCGGGCTTGGGCTTATCTTCTCGGTCAATGGTAGCTCTGGGGGAACGGATGTCATCGTTGCACTCATCAGCAAGTACCGCAATATGTCCTTCGGGCGTATCTTCGTCGCTGTGGATGGTACGGTAGTCCTCTTCTCCTATTTTGCCAATGTCTACCTAGCGGATATTAAGATCGATCCTCTGGTTGCCTTCGACAAGCTCGTCATGTCCTTCATCGAAGTCGTGCTCCTAGCGATGACGATGGACTGGTACACGAGTGGCAACAAGCAGTCGATCCAGTTCATGATCTTCAGCTCCAAGTATCAGGAGATCAATGATGCGATCACCTCTCGCCTACGCCGAGGCTGTACGATCCTTGATGCTACGGGTGGCTATACGGGGCAGACTCAGAAGGTCCTTCTCGTCGTAGTGCGCAAGCAGCAGTCGGTAGCGATCTCTCGCATCATCGAGGAGATTGATCCCAAGGCCTTCGTCTCTCAAGGTGCCGTCAAGGGGGTCTATGGAGAAGGCTTCGAAAGCCTCAAGAAGATCAAGTAGCCCTCTCTGCAGGAAAGCTTTCAATACAAGCGGAGACCCTAGGTGCTTGCACCTAGGGCCTCCGCTTTTGTATCCCCCTTCTCTCCTAGTAGAAGGGGGAGTTTTAACTGAGTAGGAGGGTGGTGGAGCAGGTCGGAGCGAGGTGATGAGTGTGGGGGGCTTCTGAGGGGGGTAAATAAAACCTACGGTAGGTCGCCTTGACGACCCACGGTAGGTCGTCGATGCGACCCACAGTAGGTTTT
>NZ_CALHVI010000016.1 GCF_938039215.1 uncultured Porphyromonas sp.
TCTCTAGACGCTCGCCAAGGAAAGCCAAGCGCCCCCAGAGACGCTGGAGCGGCGTGCGGGCTACCGAAGCAATACGAGCGTCCTCCGTCCCCTTGGTCAGCACCAAGAGGCGAGCCTCCACACCGATAGCTCCTAGAGCATCCAGCAAGCGACGGCAAGCCTCTGCCGCCCCGCCACCTTGGTCTGCGGTGCAGAGCAGGAGGACCTTGAGGGGTGCTTGCCCTCGGTGAGGGAGCTTCGTCGGATGAGCCATCGGGGAGAGCGCTGATTAGCGACGGAAGCGGGCGGGGAGCTTCCCCTCCAGCATCTCCATCAGTTCGGGGGTGATCCTAAGTGCAAGGAGGACAAGGAGCAGTACCAGCCCCACGACGGCAGAGCGAACAAAGAGATCCAGCCATACCGAAGGCATGACGGGAAGAAGCGTATCCGCTCCCCAAGCTACTAAGGCAATGGGTAGGAGCAGGAGCATGCGCCGAGTGAAGGGGCTCACGTGCATCTTCACACTCAGCAGAAGTTGCTGGAGGCCGTAGCTCACGATGTTCGTCAGGAGCATCGCTATCGCTGCCCCCATCGTACCGTACTCGGGGATGAGGAAGAGCGTCGAGACAAACGACATGATGAGCACACTGACGGTATAGTAGATGTTCCAGTGGTAGTAGCGAGAAGTGCTCACGACAGTATGACTGCAGGTCAAGGTCAGCTCCACCAGCTTTGCAAGGCCAAGGAAGAAGAAGACCCACTTCCCCCCAGAGAACTGATCCCCGTTGGGCATGATCCCGAAGATATTGTCGATGTTCACCCAGATCATGGCGAAGATCAGTAGCCCCGATAGGAGCTGATAGAAGGCGACAAGCCGATAGACGGCTTCCACCCGCTTCGTGTCCCCGTCCTTCGCCGCCTCGGCGATCTTGGGGGCAGCGACATTGAGGATCGCACGCATGGGGATCTCGATGATCGATACCATATAGAAGGCCATCGTATAGACACCTGCCGAGGAGAGTCCACCTCGGTCAATGAAGGCGACCATGAAGAGGTCCATGCGTCCCGCCAGCGTAATTCCCACGGAGGTGAGGGTGTAGAGCGCCGTATAGCGGTAGAAGCCTCTACGCATAGACTGAGAGACGTATTCGGGGTTGTGGCGAAGGGAGAGCGGTGTGATCCGCCCGAGGTAGACACCGCTAGCGAGCATGCAGACCCCGAAGCTCCCGATGAAGCCCCATACCATCGTCGTGAAGTCGATATACCCGAAGGCATAGAGCAGGTAGGCGGCCAGCTGGAGGACACGCAGTAGGACCTCCTTGATCCCCTTGGGCACCGCCACCCGAAGGAGCTGATAGGTATAGAGCTCGAAGATCGTCCAGCCCATCGTGAAGAGCGTGAGCGGGATGACGGCATAGTAGAAGTCCGCTAGCAGGGGGCTATTCTTACTATAGAGAGCCATCAGTGGGCCTTGGCAGAGGACGTAGAGGAGTGTCATCACCGCTGCCCCGACCGCCCCGACGACGAGCACATAGTACAGGAAGCCGTGGTTAGGCCCGTCCTCTGCTCGGTGCGGGTTGGCCTCCGTGTCCTTGAAGAAGGGGAAGTACCGACTGATCGAATAGGTCATCCCCAGCATCCCCAGTCCAGCAAGCTGGGTAGCCAGCTCGGGCAAGAGGCGTGTCAGACCGATCTCTTCGGGGGTAAGGAACTTGGCTAAGATGAAGAAGGTGGTCAGGAAGCCTATCCCAACCCCTATATAGGTCACTATGGTACCGCTGATGCTTTCCTTTGCTGCTAAGCTAGCCATCGTATCTAGTCCTCTCCTCTCTGACGCTGGGCGCTCAGACTATGGAGGAGGTAAAAATCCATTAGGGTAAGTGCTGCCATGGCCTCGACGACGGGCACGGCACGTAGTGCTAGGCAGGGGTCATGTCGCCCTGTGATCTCGAGGCGTACCGCCTCGCCATCTCGGCGCACAGTCTCCTGAGGGAGACCTATTGATGAGGTGGGCTTGAAGGCTACACGGAAGGTAAGCGGTGCGCCTGTCGTGATCCCGCCGAGCGTGCCTCCACCTCGGTTCGTCACTTGTGCTACCTTCCCCTCTTCATTGAGGTGGAAGGGATCGTTCGCTTCTGATCCACGCATCTGAGCGAGCGCAAACCCTTCGCCCAGCTCGAAGCCACGGGAAGCATTGATCCCGAGCATCGCCGAGCTAAGACGACTGGAGAGCTTGTCGTAGAGCGGTTCTCCTAGCCCTGCGGGAAGCCCGTAGACACGGCAGGAGATGATGCCTCCTACACTGTCCTTTGCCTCACGGGCTCGATCGACTTCACGAGCCATCTCGTGGGCCGTCTCCTCTGTGAGCGTGGGGACGAGCTGACTGTAGCGAGCTTCTAGACGAGCTTCCTCTGTCGGGGTGAGCTCAACGGCCGTCCAATCTTCGTCCACGAGGGAGACCCTCCCGACACGGGAGAGATAAGCATAGACACGCACCCCTCGCTCCCCGAGCCACTGCATAGCGATGGCTCCAGCGATGACACGCACCACCGTCTCCCGAGCAGAAGCTCTGCCTCCACCACGGGGATCACGAAGCCCGTACTTCGCCTCGTAGGTGAAGTCGGCATGACCCGGACGGTAGACATCTGCCAGTCGGGCATAGTCTTCGCTCCGCACTTCTTCGTTCTCCACCAGGAAGGCCAGCGGTGTGCCCGTCGTCCTTCCCTCATAGAGCCCCGAGAGGAAGCGCACGCGGTCGGGCTCTCGACGAGGAGTAGTCAGACGACTCTGCCCTCCCCGTCTACGGGAAAGAGCCAGCTCAATCGAATCGTGGTCAATCACTAGCCCCGAGGGCAAGCCATCCAGTACGCCCCCGAGGGCAGGCCCATGGGATTCGCCGAAGGAGGTAAGACGCAGCTGCCGTCCGAAGGTATTCATTGCCTCTAAAGAAAGAAAGGCACGGATGCCCTAGGCCCTCTAGACCTAGTGGCATCCGTGCCCAGATAATTAAGCCGACTAGTGGCAGCCACAGCCACCACCACAGCCCCCTTCGTGCTCGTGCTCATGGTCATGTTCGCAGCCACAGCCGCAACCTTCGTTTCCGCCGAAGAACTGCTCGATCTCCTCAGTCGTAGCATCGTGTACGTCCTTGACAGAGCCGATGAAGTGAAGGTCTTCGCCTGCCAGAGGGTGGTTGAAGTCCAGGATGACGACTTCTTCCTTGATCTCTACGACACTACCACGGACGATCTGCCCATCGGGCGTGTGCAGAGGCAGGGTAGCGCCCTCGACGACAAGAGCATCGAGCTTACCTTCGCCATCGAGGAAGATCTCACGGGGGAGCTCCTGGATCGCTTCGTCTACGGGCTGACCGTAGGCTTCTTCGCACTTGAGGACGAAGTCAAACTTGTCCCCAGCCTTTAGGCCGAAGAGCTTCTTCTCAAACTCAGGGAGCATCATACCCATTCCCTGGATATACTCTAGGGGGCGCTCAGGAGTCGTCTGCTCCATCAGGACACGTTCGTTCTCGTCGCCGACATAGAGTTCGTACTCTACAGAGACGAACTTATTAGGTGCTATCGTCATAATTTTTCCGATATAATAGGTGTGAAAGGAGCACCTCTGCACAAGCAGAAGTGCACATGTGGCGCAAAGGTAGCTATTTCTAAGCGAACGCTCCTTCACCGCAGTGCTGACGCAGCCGAACGAAGGGCCTCACTCATAGAGACAGACGAGCCATAGCGATACTTCTTCTCGGGCGCACCTTCTAGTAGCACCCGAATGTCTGAGGGGCTATGGCTCGAAGCATTGCGCCACGGCCCTCCCGCCCTGTGCCCGAGGAAGACCCAGCACCCAACAAAGAGCCTCCCCTACCCCTTTAAGACGAGGCTAGAAAAAGCTCGCTAGAAGGACCTACGGTAGATCGCTCTGAAAACCTACTGTGGGTCGCCTCACCGACCTACCGTAGGTCGCAAGGACGACCCAC
>NZ_CALHVI010000017.1 GCF_938039215.1 uncultured Porphyromonas sp.
TTCCCTTCCCCTCGTTTGGTTCTTGCTATATTGCTATGCTCGGGTGGCGCTAGTATCAGCCATGTTCAGCAATGATATATCAAGGACTATACTACCACCATCATCCCGAGGCACTGAATTACCTCCCTTTTTATCCCCCTAAGAATACGAAGACCGCTACCATCCTCGGTAGCGGTCTTCGTATTATCGGAGGGATGCTTCCTAGCCTATCGAGATACTTTATAGCTAGCCCCCTCACTTCTTCTGCTAGCCTCCCTGAACGGAAGGGCGAGATCATCGAGCGCTATCGTGAGGAGAATGCCCACATCATCTATGTCTCCGACCACGGCGATGCCCTCTTCGACGAAGACTACCCCGAACTGATGGGGCATGCTCTGGTGCCGAAGGCGGTAGAGATCCCGCTCTTCGTCTACTTCTCGCCACAGCTTCGCAAGGAGCGTCCCGATCTCTGGCGCCAGATCAGCCGTCAGCGGGATAAGCGTATCCTGTCGGATCTCCTTACTCATGCCATGGTTGACCTCCTTGGCATCCATACCGAATACACCCAACCTCGCTTCAACTTCTTTGCGCCTACCTACGACGACCGCCGTCAGCGTATCGTCATCGCCCCTACTTCGAATAAGAAGATGGTGATGTAGGTGTCCCCGTATTCATCTGTGCTGATCAGATGGTGAGATCTCCTCTCCACTACAGCCCTTAGGTTAGCATCCAAATGAACCCTATTGTGGGTCGCAAGTGAACCCTACCGTGGGTCGGTGAGGCGACCTACAGTAGGTTTTTCGGACGACCCACCATAGGTCGTTTTATCAACCCTCCCTACAGCATGTTTAGCTCGCACTTGGTGTGTCACTTGAGTGGAGCGTAGAGTCCCCTTTTGGTGCAGGTGTTGTCGATGTGCCATTGTCGTGGCTAATCCACTTGATTTATCGAACCATCTGATGGCATCCCAGCAGAGCCATTTGGATCTGTGCTGTGGTAGTTTAGTGATGGCTCCTTCCCTTCCCCTTCCTTGATTATTGCTATATTTGCTATGCTCTTGTGGCATCAAGTATTAGCAGTATTCAGCAACGATATATCAAGAACTATGCTCGACCAACATTATCACGAGGCAGCGAACTATCTCGCTTCTCGCCTCCCTAAGGACACGAAGACCGCTATCATCCTCGGTAGCGGACTCGGTAACCTCGGTGAAATGCTTCACCAGCCTACCGTCATCCCTTATAGCCAGATCCCTCACTTCCCACACTCTACAGCCATCGGGCATAAGGGGAACCTCATCGCAGGGACGCTCTCGGGTGTGCCTGTGCTGTGTATGCAGGGGCGCTTCCACTACTACGAAGGCTATCCTATGGAGCAGGTGACCTTCCCCGTGCGTGTCATGAAGCTCCTCGGTATCGAGAACCTGCTTGTCTCCAACGCTGCTGGGGGGATCAACCAGACCTTCCGTGTTGGTGACCTCATGATCATCCGTGACCATATCAACAACCTTCCCAATCCACTCATCGGGCCTAACATGGAGATGTTTGGTCCTCGTTTCCCTGATATGACTCGCCCCTATGACCGTGAATTTATCACCAAGGCTAAGGCGATCGCCCAGGAGCTAGGCATCCATGTACACGAAGGGGTTTACGTTGGTCTTACAGGTCCTTCATATGAGACTCCTGCGGAGTACAACTATTGGGCACGCTCGGGCGGTGATGCCATCGGTATGAGCACCGTACCCGAAGTGATCGTCGCTCGTCACGCTGGGATCCGTGTCTTCGGGATGTCGGTGATCACCAACGAGGGATGGCACTTCGATGACGACTTCGTCAATGATGGCGATGATGTGATCCGTGCTGCCAACGCAGCCTCCGATCGTATGGGCCGCATCTTCAGCGAGCTCGTCCGCCAGCTGTAAGCACCTTCTTTTATTGATTAGAAACAAAGAAGCCCCGCACTCTCACTAGCGAGAGTGCGGGGCTTCTATTTGAGAGCCTATCAAGGTGCTACTTAGGTACCCTAAAAATCATTGTCCCAATTGCCGATAGTCCCCCAGTCATCGTCCCACTCGGGGTCCACGATGTTCCCATCAATCGAGAAGTTGATAAGTAGGTGCATCGATTCTGGTAAGGTAAAGGGCTTTGCCTCGGGAGTTTGATAAGGCTCCTTGTATAGCTTTGTCATCATAACTGTTGTGTTGCTAAAGGTTAGGACAGAGAGATACCCATGAGAGTTCTGCTGTTCTTGTTCGCTGAGTATAGAACTTATAGCTTCCTTGAGGATAGCTTATTGGTACACTACTTCCTCAGGCTGGATAGGAAGGGTCGGGTAATAGACCTTTCCCTCCATCTTCTTTGTCGAGTTCTTTGACTTCCGAATGAAGGATCCGTGTCCTAATATCTGAAGCCGTACAGATGGTTCCCCTGGCTCTGGCACTGTCATGGATTCGTCCGATGCGTTGTAGAAGGGAGATTCGATAGGATCATAGGCGATCGTCCCGAAGTCCGAAGGGGTAGGGAAGTACAAGGCTACTACACGATCACCTACGCTTGGGTAGAGAGCGGGCGAAGGCTTAGAGGACACAGGCACTTCGATAACCAAGGGCTTGCCTGGAGCTTCAAGAGCCTCCAGAAAGCGATACTTCTTTGCATTCCCCTCGGTGTATTCATCTCTCCCTGCAAAGTGCTCTAGATCGTAGGTGAAGAACCATCCACCATTGCCTGGTACACGTGGGAAGCTAAAGATTAAACCCTTACGAATCTGCAGCATCGTCTTATGTACGAGTGAGAGATCTGAAGTGAATACTAGCTTCACCTGGAGTGGTGGACGCTCGACTCGTTCCAGTTCTGTTGCCTGAAGAGATGGAGATGTGGAGCGGCTCGCGTTTCCTGGGTTAGCTGGTGCATCTGGCTTAAGGGCATACTTAGGGAAGCTGTTGTGGAACTGAAGGATCATCAGGTAGCCTTGGAGCTTGAGCTTGATGCTCTCCTTGTCTTTGAAGATAACATCTCGGTGTTTAGTCTCTTCATCCGTACGCACCTCGAGCTTATTCTCTTCGCTCTTCAGCATAACGAAGTCTGCAGGTAGCTGAGCTCCATTCTGCCAGACGAAGGAATAGGCACCCTTGTTATCAAAGGGTGTATTTTGCCCGTTGGAACCAATGATTATAGAGGCGTAGACATCCTTGAGATTACTCGATAGCATAGCCTTGAGTTCCTCTGCTTCGGGACCTGTGTAGCGATCAAAGAGTCCATCGTAGCTCACCGTTTTCCCATCCTCAGAGACCTTCATGTCGATCCAGAAAGAGACTCCTTTGTTTGTCCCCTTGTCATACACCTTGAGAAAGCCTTTGATAGTCCCCTTTTCATCTCCCATCGCTCGAAGGTTGATGAATTGTCTCGTAGCTACTTCATGGGTGTTGATCGTCGTTGAGATCCCCCTGGCTTGCTGAGTCTCATCCAATCCTCCTACCACTTCTTCGAAGGGAGCGACCTCTGCGGTGAAGTGGAAGCGAATAGTACCTTCATAGACGCTATCGCTACTAGAGTAGGAAGACTCAGCATTCAGTTGTGGTGGTGTTTGTACGAGGGGAGCCTCTTTTGTGCATGAGTAGAGTAAGCCTACAGATGCAAGTAAAATAAAGAGTTTGTTCATACTAAATGCGTTGTTAGGTGAAAAATAAAGATCCTATTTCCCCAACCTAAAGGGATGATCTTTTCTATTTAGTACTAAGCGATGATCGAAGGACAAGCCTGAGATCTTGCCTAGCTTGATACAAGCTAGGTCGCTCCAGAGCATTTGTAGTCTGTCTGTAATCGTATGTCGGGGAGCCTCCGTAGGGTATGAGGCGTGTCTTATTGCGTATAGCAAAGATAATATAATAAGTGTTAATTCATGGCTTTCTTGAAGTTTCATCTAAGCTTAAGCCTATCTATTTTATAGGTGTTGTGCTTGTCGTATAGGCGTACTAATCTCAATCTTAAGGCCTTGCTCCGATATGGGAGGCTGGCTTGATGTTATATGATATTCGGAAATAGCTTAGGCGTTACCTTTCACCTTCATCCTCTTACTACACTTCACCTATTGTCTTGGTAGGTATATATGCGTAAAGCCCGCCACGGATCTTGTCCGTGGCGGGCTTCGCTTCTTGGGGGAGAGGATCTCGGCTTAGAGGGCGAGTGAAGTGGTGAACTGCAGGTTGCGTCCTTCGGCGGGGATGTACTGCGTGCTGTTGATGGTAGCACGGTGGTAGACTGCGTCGAAGAGGTTGTTGACATTCAGCTGCAGGCGCAGTGCCTTCGTGACATTGAGGCTAGCTACAGCGTGGAAGATGGTGTAGCCAGGTACCTTGAAGATGTTCGTCTCGTCGGAGTAGAAGGATCCGCTGTGCTCTGTGCCAAAGCCAAGGCGGAAGGCTTCACCCTTGCGACCGAGACCGAGGTTATAGAAGGCCCATGCAGAGAGCTTATCTAGAGGAACACGCTTGAGACGGTTGCCAGCGGAGACATTCTTGATGAACTTCGACGAAGTGTATTCAGCGATGCGGGCATCGGTGTGAGAGTAGCCGAGGGAGAAGTCGAAGGCTGTAGAAGGAGCGTAGTTCAGCTCGAGCTCGACACCCTTGCTTACGGACTTCCCGATAGGACCACCGATCTTACGTCCGTCGGGGACAGTACCGAGGTTGGTACGCACCATATTGTTCAGCGTGATGTGGTAGGCTGCTGCACTCAGTGAGAGCTCAGTACCGAGATCGAGGTGCAAGCCCACTTCCCACTGTCGTCCCGTGAGCGGCTTGAAGCTACGGAGCTCAGAGTCGCTCATCTCAGAGCCATCTGGGTGCATGTAGACTACCTCGGGCGATAGCGTGATGCGCTGGGGCTTGAAGAAAGAGGAGACGGAGCTATATATGTTGAAGTGCTTCGTGAAGTTGTACACCGCACCGAGACGATAAGTGAAGGCTGTGTTCGTCTGACGCTGGTCGAGCGTGCGATCCAGGAGCTTGAAGTCGTCGGTGTTGTAGATGCCGAAGTCACGGCTGAAGAAGTCAAGACGGACTCCCGCCAGCAGGTTCAGCTTCTCCCAAGTCATGAAGTCTTGTACAGAGAGGCTATTGACTAGGTCATTGAAGATCTGCATGCGCTTGTACTTCATGTAGATAGGACCTTGATCGAGGACGGGATCCTTGAGCATGACGATCGAACCTACGCCTGCGCCGGTGTAGGCAGCACGGTCAGAGCGACGGAGGTTGAGGTAAGAGAAGTTGTAAGCTGCGAGTAGGGCATGCTTGGTGTTGCCCCAGCGAGCACGCCCCGTGAGCTCTAGCTGGTTCTGAGCCGTGAGCGTACCATAGGCGAAGCCGAAGCCATCACGCTGCACTCGGTCGATGAGTACAGGTACCTTCTTGTTGCCGTCGAGGTAGTAGTGCTTAGCGCCTACTGCCTTGTCGCCAGTGAGGTAGTTGAGTCCGTCGGTCGAGTAGTAGTTCAAGCTGTCATAAGCAAAGAACGCATGCTCGGAGAGACGCCAGCGATCGTTGATAGCGTAGCTGTATTTCCCGTGGAGCTTAATCGTCTTGTTCGTGAGGAACTCATTGGGGTCGGTATAAGCTCGTGAAGCGGGCTCACTGCTGGGGAAATCCCCTTGGCGGTAAGCGAGCTTGTCGGTAGCTGCATCATAGACATCCCACTTTAGGTGGGGCTGACCATAGTCGCCACGGAAGAAGTCGTTACTAGCGATTAGGGCGAAGCTCAGACGATGCTTGGGAGCTAGAGCGATATCGATCGCTGCATGGGCATTGGCTGTCTTGGTGTAGTTGCCACGCCAGCCGTCGCTGGTCGAATATTCTACGTCTGCTCGGGCGTTGGCCTTAGAGGAGAGAGCACCCGTACCTCCAGCGGTGATGCGGTGTGTCGCCCAGGAGCCTACGGTGTAGCTAGCATCGAAGGCCTTCTTGGCTTTAGGTTGCTTGTTGATGATATTGATGACACCTCCCAGAGCGGAGTGACCGACGCTCATGGAAGCGGCACCCTTGAGTACCTCGATGTGTGATACAGCTGCCATCCCCGTCAAGGGTGCAGACTGCCAAAGAGCATGGCGCTCGTCACGCATCCCATCGGAGAGTACAACAGACTCATAGAAGCCACGGAGGAAGAACATGTGGAAGCCCCCGTAGTCCTTGAAGGCATGAACACCTGGGAGTGTCTGCATAGCCTGAGCGGGATCGGAGTAGCCGAGCAGGCGGATCTTCTCCAGAGGTAGAATGTTGGTGGTGAGGGGGATCTCCCGACGAGGTGCGGGGATCTTAACGACAGTGTTGGGAGCGGTGATACGTGCTCCACGGACTACGACCTCCTGGATATTCTGCACACTATCAAGTGCACTAGGCTCTTGAGCCGCTAGGACACAAGGCATAGCCAGAAGAGCCAGCATTGTAAGCTTTCTCATAAAAGTAAATCAGGTTGGTTAATGATGCCGGGAGGGGAGCATCCCTCTCAGCCAAGAGGTGACATAAGCAGATGCACCACCTTTTACATAATAGCACAAAGGTAGCATATTTGTGCAAAGTCTATCGTCTTTCTCCGTGGTCCTCCTCTAGGATAGGCAGGGGGACGGCGAAGCGGTAGAAGCCCCAAGCTGTCTCCTCTTCCTCTAGTAGAAGCTTTTCGATCGCCTTGCCGAGGAAGGGGTTCTCAGCCTTGCCCAGCTCTGGATAGATCACGAGGCAAGGGATGGGCTGACTAGGGCACTCCCCGAAGAGCTCACGGTCACGAGCGTAGCCCGAGAGCTGTCTGATGATGTAGGAGTTGATCTTACCTCCTCCGTTGAAGCGAGGTATGTACTTGGCATCCATGACTAGCATCGGGTCTTGGCAGATGAAGTCTGGACGCCCGGTATACCCCTCCGCTTGGTACTTGACCTTGTCCCCATAGGCCTCTCGAAGTAAGCCTAGGACATAGTGCTCGAAGAGCAGGGACATGTCCAGCCAGAAGACGGGGCACGCCTCCTCCTTACTCTCTATATTCGTCAGGCTATAGTCATAGCGACGGAGGATGATCTGCGCTAGTCGTATCGCCTCGGAATAGGTACGGAAGAGCTTCTGGTACTTGAAGTGCTTGAGTTCACTCACCTCGATCTCGTCGCCGACGTGAGCGAAGGCCGAGAGACACTGGTGCAGAGCGTGCTCCAGCGAAGCTCGGCTTGCTCCCAGGGGAAGGGTAGAGAGGATCTGTCGGGAGAAGATCAGAGCCTTCTTTAGCAGACGATTCTCTGGGATGTCTACAGAGTACTCTTGGTAGCAACAGTAGACTTTGTCGGGGTGCTTGCGCAGGACGTTCGTGCGCTCGTGGTGAAGGATAGCGATATGCCCCTTGACCTTCTTGAGGTTCTCCTCCCGCTGTACATAGTCTTTCTTGAGCCCAGCTCGGAGCACTTCCCTCACGACAGAGAGGAAGTGCACGATGATGAGTGGACTCAGTACACTCTGTAGCTCGGGAGCCTTGATAGGAGGCTGGTTTAGGTCTATCTCATAGATCTTCGAGAACGCTTCTGCCTCGATGCCCGACCGCAGGCAACTACTGAAGAGCCTTAGGAAGTCAATCTGGTCACAACCCTCTTTGGGGGTGATGACGAGCGACTCTTGCTCGTCAAGCCACTGCGCACCGATGACATAGGAGGCATAGTAGCCAGACGACTCATTCTCCAGCTCTGCCTCCTCTTCGTCTCTAGGGGTGGAGCTCTCCTGCCACCAGCGGAAGAACCAGCGGTCTAACCCTGACTCTGGATTCAGAGGCATCCCCTCCTTCCATTTAGGATGGCGGAAGGGGATGCCTGCTAGTCGCTGATGCTCTTGGTAGCGCATCATTCCTTATCCGCTTCAGGATCTTTGCTTACCTCTGCCTGCTTAGGGCCACGGCATTTGCCTTGCTCCCAAGCGGAGAAGTACTCCCCGTCACCTTCTTTCGCCTGTAGGATACCATCCTTGATATACTCACGGAGGAGCGGGATGACCTCGTAGCGCATCTTCCTCTGTAGTTCGGGGAGATCCTTAGCGATGAAGTAGCTGTGTCCCACCTTCAGGTCCTCTAGGTCGAAGTCGCCTGCTTGATGAGTGGCGATGAAGGAAGTCTTATCGTCTGTCCCCGTGCCATTGATCTCGTCGAAGAGAGCTAAGGCCTTGGCTTGTACGCCCTTGTCCTGGATACTCCCCTCTACGACCTCTCTGCTCGCCTCAAGCGTGATGAAGGCGAAGCGCCGACGTACAGCATAGTCGATTGCCCCTGTAGAGCGGTCGGTCGTATTCATAGTGCCTATGATGTAGAGACTACTCGGGACGGAGAAGCTTTCCTTAGAGTAGGGGAGGGTGACCTTAATGGGGTGCGCTCCACCCCCGTACGTTTGTCAGCTTCGAGGAGCGTAATCAGCTCCCCAAAGATCCGTGATATATTCCCTCGGTTGATCTCGTCGATGATTAAGATGTGGGGCTTGCTAGAAGTCACCTCATCCATTTGGTATTCCTCCTTGACAGCCTCAATGAAGGCTCGTGCATAGGCAGGCCAGTTATTCTCCATCCTTTCTCCCAGAGCCTGTGCCTTGACCTTATCGATATTAAGAGGCGAGGGAGAATACTGCTCCGTATTGTGGCTAATTGCTCTGACGCTTCGGGTGCTTATTGTTTTGTTCCCTTCTTCCCACCAGACAAAGAGTTTTGATTTACCAGTGATAGTTGGGATCTCCCGTCGGTTCTCATAGCCTCGTATCTTCTGCAAGTAGTCATCGATACAAGTGATGATATCTTTCCCTTCCACAGTGTGAGCCCGTTCACATATCTGTTTGAAGATACCCGCTTCGACCTTGTAGGTGACATGCCCATCTTGTACTTCTGGCTTTAGACCTTCGACGAAGTCTTCGTAGTCCATGGACTGGTGGAAGGTGCAGAAGGCTATTTGTCCTTTCTTCCGCAGGTGCTCGTATTCCTCCATCACTTTTGCATGGTCTCCCAGCTCTGTGAACGAGGAATTACAGAGGCGTACCGCAAGGGAAGCCGTCGTATACGTCTTGCCTGTCCCAGGGGCACCCTGCAGGATGATGTTCTTCTTGTCCTTGAGGAGCTGAACCTGCTGATCTAGTGTGTCTGTGATTTTTGCCTGCTTGGTCATGCGTGTGTATAGTTGGTGAATATATGACCATTGTGGTTTCATAGGATCAGGCCTACAACTCTTAAGAGTGCCTTGTGAGAATACCTGGGGGCCAGGTTGATCTTCCTCTGGTATGAATCCTAAGATCTCTACGTTTCGGTAGTTAATGTTATGATACTTCTCTTCTAGCTTCTCGCTCGTATAGTTTGGCCCAGTAATCTTGCATAACGCCAAGGCTCTATTACCCTCTCGGACAAGTATTATTGATCCTTCAGGAATCCTTTTGAACTCTTCACATTGTCTGTTTGTCCATTCTCCCGTCCCGATAACAGGCTGTGCTTCTTGGAGCATGGGCATTGAATCAATCCGAGCTCCGTTTTTACCATCGGACAAGTGCATCTGTATGTGCCAATAGGTCTGATTGTCACTGCTCATATAACTTGTTTTTAGTTAGTTGAACTAGCTTTGCTCTAGGCTGACTGCAGGGCTAGAGCACCTCGAGCTGGGCGAAGCGAAGAAGGAGCTTCTTCGTCTCGCCGGTGTCGAAGCGGACAGAGGCCTTGGCATTGTCGCCCGTGCCTTCGAGCTCTAGGATCGCCCCAGGGCCAAAACGCTTGTGAAGGACTCGGCCCCCGACGTGAAGCGCTCCGAGTGACGTGTGTTTCTCTTCGGGCTCTTCCCCGAGTTCTCTGCGCTCGATGAAGACCCGACGGCTGGGGGGAGCCTTGGGCGAGAAGACGGGGGCAGAAGAGAAATCCGAGGGCAGTTCGCTCCCGTAGCTCCGTGGCGAAGCTGAAGGTCTTCCTCCGAGGGTAGCCCCAGCGCCAAGCTCGGAGTCAAAGGTAACTAGGTGCTTGGGGAGCTCTCGGACGAAGCGACTGGGTCGCCCGTATTCTGTCCGCCCGTTGCGGAAGCGCTCCCGAGCATAGCCTATATGGCACGTCTTCTCGGCACGAGTAAGCGCTACATAGAAGAGCCTACGCTCCTCCTCTAGCTCCTTCCCTATGTTGCTCATCATCGAGGGGAAGAGGTCTTCCTCCAGACCTACGATGAAGACGTGAGCGAATTCCAACCCCTTCGAGGCATGGACGGTCATTAGTGTCACGCAGTCCTCATCATCGGTCGCACCATCCTGATCAGTCATGAGGGCAATCTCGCTGAGGTAGGAGGCGAGGGAAGGTATTTGGTCTGCTTCGAGGGAGGCACGAATATATTCGTCGATCCCGCCGAGGAGCTCCTTGATGTTCTCTACTCTGCCTTTGCCCTCGGCAGTCGTGTCGGACTGTAGGTCAGCGAGGATGCCCGTCTGTCGGATGATCCGCTCTGCTACGGCATAGAGGTCGCTCTCGGTGCGGCTGTAGTCACGGAGCTCGTCTAGGAGGGCGGCGAAGGTCTGTAGGCGTGTGGCTGTGGACTTATTGACGGCGACTTCGTAGCCTAGAGGGTCACGGAGTACTCGCATGAGGGAAGTTGCTTGGTGGCGAGAAGCCTCACGTACTCGCTGGACGGTCGTATCTCCGATGCTTCGCTTGGGGTAATTGATGATGCGAAGCAAAGCCTCTTCGTCCTGCTCATTAACCATCAAGCGGAAGTAGGCGACGACATCCATGATCTCCTTGTGATCGAAGAACGAGCGTCCCCCGTAGATGCGGAAGGGGAGACCGACCCGACGGAAGACCTGCTCGAGGATACGACTCTGCGCATTTGTTCGGTAGAGTACAGCTATGGAGCTGTAGCTAGCACCCGCTCGGTGGAGGCGCTGGATCTCCTCGCTTGCCCAGAGCGCTTCGAGATCGCCCGTGAGCGCTTCGTGTACTCGGATCGGATCACCGACGGCCTCTTCGGAGAAGACCTCCTTGGGGATCTGATACTCATTGTGAGCAATGATCCCGCCAGCAGCCTTGACGATGGTCTGGGTAGAGCGGTAGTTGCGCTCGAGCTTGAAGGTGCGGGCGGTGGGGAAGGTCTTCGTGAAGCTCAGCATATTGTCTAGGTTCGCCCCACGGAAGGAATAGATGCTCTGAGCATCATCGCCCACGACGAAGATCGCTCCCTTGTCCTGCATGAGCTGTCGGGCGATCATATATTGGGCGAAGTTCGTGTCTTGATACTCGTCGATGAGGAGGTAGTCTATACGCTCCTGCCAGAGACTAAGGACATCGGGATGCTGGCGGAAGAGGATGTTGGTCTGCAGCAGTAGGTCGTCGAAGTCCATGGCATTAGCCTGTCTCAGTTCGGCTTCGTATCGCTGGTAGATCTCGGCGATCTTCGGCAGGCCGCTCTTCGCATCATACTTGATGAAGTCGGAGTAGGAGGCATAGGACGAGGCGGTGATCAGGCGGTTCTTCGCCGAGGAGATACGGCTATGGATGGCATTGGGCTTGTAGACCTTATCATCGAGGCCAAGGTACTTGATGATCGCCTTGATACGGCTACGGCTATCTGACGTGTTGTAGATGGAGAAGTCGGGGGTATAGCCTAGGAGCGTAGCGTGCTGACGCAGGATGCCGAGGAAGACCGAGTGGAAGGTACCCATACGCAGCTCTCGTGCTCGGGAACCGATATGCTGGCTGATGCGGTGGCGCATCTCTCGGGCAGCCTTATTGGTGAAGGTCAGTGCCATGAGCCCCCGAGGATGATAGCCAGAGTCGATGAGGTAGAGGATTTTGTAGACGAGTACACGGGTCTTGCCACTGCCAGCCCCAGCGATGACTAGAGCAGGACCATCGTTGTAGACGACGGCAGCACGCTGAGCTTCGTTGAGCTCACTGAGATAGGGGAAGTCAAGGGATTCGCTTTCGCTCATCGGGGATATCATCAAGGGAGTATAAGGGGAGAGAATTGGAGAAATAAGTGGAACAAAGATACCGAATTTGGAGGAGGGGCAGGGCTTGTTCTCGGAGTGGAACTTGCCCGAGACTGCGAGGAAGGGAGTAGGGGAGACTAACTAGTGGGACTACTGCTGCCTCTCGAGAGGCACTACTGTAGCGTCTTGGGAGGTAGCAGTAGCGCCTCTTGGGGACTTAGCCTTCTTCCTCGATGCTGGGGATGCTCCTTGAGGGAGCTTAGAGCTACTTCGGCGGGAGTGGATGCTCTAGGTGTAGTAAAAGAGCAGTTTTCTTCGTAACTTT
>NZ_CALHVI010000018.1 GCF_938039215.1 uncultured Porphyromonas sp.
AGACGTGGACCCTCGCTGAGGGCGCTCCTTATGCAGACTTCATCGCCTTCCAGCTCTTCGAATGGGATCCTAAGGTCTACTCGTCCATCGCCCCCGACTACGGCGCTATCATCCGCCTCTACGACGCCGAGGGCAAGCTCCTCAACGACCAGTACACCTCCGAGGCGCTCCGCTCACAGTATCAGTTCTTCTCCTACCCGACGGAGGCCAAGGACTTCGACGGCAAGCCCATCGCTGTCAATGCAGCTGACCCCACGAACCTCCTGCGCTACGTCTACTGCGACACCAATGTATGGAACAAGTCAGCCTCCAAGAGCCCTGAGGACAAGGATGGGAAGCCACTCTACACCTTCCTCCCCAAGACTGAGCCCATCGGCATCAAGGGCTACTATCAGTTCCCCGAGACGGGTCACTTCCTCCTGAACATCGAACTTTGGCACAGCCCCAAGGGCAAGCTCGAAGGCGGGGAGCCTTCATCCTTCTTCGCCCCCAACGCTACGGTGAAGTCCGGCAAGCGCCTCCTTCACCTCACCCTCCCAGTAAGCATCGGGGCACAGAAGCGCTTCATGGACGAAGTCATCGAAGGGATACAGAACGACTACAGCCGTCGTGTCCGTGAGGCCAAGGACGAGGATAAGGAGCAGGTCAAATACCAAGCCATCCCCCTCGACAAGCTCTCTTCGCCTAATGGCTTCTTCACCGACGAAGAGATGCGCATCTTCGCCCAGCGCATGATGAAGCTCCTCGGTACGACCGACTGGGAGCGTCTGGCCATGGACTTCCATCGCTACTATACCTCGGGGGGCAACGAGCAGAGCAACGAAGGTTACTTCTAGCCCGCCCCTTCCTCAGCTATTCTACGACAAGGCTGTGCTCCCCGCCGAAGCGGGAAGCACAGCCTTCTTCTTTAGCCTCATCGGCTACTGCTTCGAGGGAAGGAAAAAGAAACCTACTGTAGGTCGTCTCGACGACCCACGGTAGGTCGGTCGACCGACCCACAGTAGGTTTTTTCGGCGACCTACCGTAGGTC